>NZ_JBHFCS010000021.1:0-100805 GCF_044143025.1 Pseudomonas sp. TR47
CCGCTATCGATCAGGCGATCGAAGCACCACCAGCACTACCTGGATTAAGCAACTCTTTGAATTTCAAGGAGTTTCTCGTTCCGACTACGCTGGAAGTGGGGCGCATTATAAGGGGATTCGAACGCCCGTCAAGGCTTAATTTCAAGAAATTGAAATATAGGCGGAAATGGCCCTATCAAGCACAGCAGGTGTTCGCCATTGTCCTTTTAGCGCCTAGGAAGCCACCCTTCCCCGACGCCCCATGATTCGAGGCACTCGCCGCGCCACCGCCGGCACCCGCAGCACCATCAACACGCCAGCAATGGCCGCGTAGATCGCCCACTCGCGCAGATCGGAGCGCACAATCCACAGGAAGTGCAGCAGGCCCAAACCGAGAATCACATACACAAGCTTGTGCAGTTTCTTCCAGCGCGCGCCCAAGCGCCGCTGACTGTAACGATTGGAAGTCACCGCCAACGCCAGCAAGCCAAGGAAGCCGAGCGCCCCCACAATGATGTACGGCCGCTTGCGCAGCTCGACGGCAAACTGCCCCCAATCGAGCCCCAGGATAAAGAACAGGTAGCAAAGGAGGTGCAGCACGATATAGGCAAAACACCACAACCCCAGTTGCCGACGCACAACGATCCACCCCGACCAGCCTGTCAGCTTCTGCAGCGGCGTCATGCTCAGCGTGATCAAAAGGAAGATCAACGCCCCCAGCCCAAGCCGATCCATAAGGATCTTCCCCGGGTCCGGTCCGAGCAGGTTCATCGCCGCCTCATACAACCACCACAGCGGAAACAGACAACCCACTATAAAGATAGCCAGGCGCAGCCAGGGATAACGCATCAATAGTTCTTCCGCAGGTCGAGGCCAGCGTACAGCGACGCCACTTCATCGGCGTAGCCATTGAACATCTGTGTCTGTCGCACGTTGGGGCTGAACAGGCCACTGGGCAGGCGCCGTTCGCGCGCCTGGCTCCAGCGCGGGTGATCGACCTCGGGGTTCACGTTGGCATAGAAACCATATTCATCAGGCGCAAGACTCTCCCAGGTCGTGCGCGGCCGTTCGGCCACCAGGCTGATCCGCACGATCGACTTGATACTCTTGAACCCGTACTTCCACGGCACCACCAGGCGCAGCGGCGCACCGTTCTGGTTGGGCAACTCGCGCCCATACATGCCGACCGCCAGGATGGCCAGCGGGTTCATCGCCTCATCCAGGCGCAAGCCCTCTTCGTACGGCCAATCGATCAACGCGAAGCCCGAACGCTGCCCCGGCATGTGCTGCGGATCCTGCAGGGTCTCGAACCGTACATAACGCGCTTTTGAGGTCGGTTCAACCTGCTTGAGCACTTGCGCCAGGGGAAAGCCCAACCAGGGGATGACCATTGACCAGGCCTCCACGCAGCGTAACCGATAGATACGCTCCTCAAGCGCGTAGGGTTTGACAAAGTCTTCCAGCGCATAACGCCCGGGCTTGCCAACCTCACCATCGACCACCACCGACCAGGGTTCGGTCTTCAGGCTCCCGCCATTGGCGGCGGGGTCGCCTTTATCAGGCCCGAACTCATAGAAGTTGTTGTAATGAGTGGCATCCTTGAAGGGCGTGATCGCCTCGTCTTTTACCGTCACCGCTTGCCAACGCGTGTCAGCCAGCTTGCTGGTGAACCAGGCCGGTGCGTTGCCTGCCTCGACATCTGCGTAACGCGATGTTTGGGCCGCGCGCGCCGCAAAGGGCATCGCACCCAGCGCAACGCCGGCCATGGAGCCACCCAACAGGGTACGACGGGAAAGGTAGATGCTTTCGGGAGTGATCTCCGATGCCTTGCAATCGGAAGACCTGGGAAGCTTTATGAGCATGACGGCTCCACAGCACTGGTTAACGGATGTACCAGTAAGACTATGGAGCCGCAGGGTTATTCCATCATTAAATCATTCAGGATTTACGATGGCGGCCTTTGAGCAGGAACTGGATCGGACCAGAAGCGGCGTAGGCAAGGAAAATCAGCAGCAAGATGCGCGGCGGGTCGCTGAATACCACGGCAAACACCAGCACCACCGCCAGGATCGCCACGAACGGCACGCGGCCCTTGAGGTCGAGCTCCTTGAAGCTGTTGTACTTGATGTTGCTGACCATCAACATACCGGCGGCGGCAACCAGCAGTGCCACCAGGAACGACAACTTGGAGCCCTGGATACCATAGTCGCTGAAGGCCCATACGGTACCGGCGACCACACCAGCGGCAGCTGGGCTGGCCAGGCCGATGAAGTAGCGCTTGTCGGCAGTACCGACCTGGGTATTGAAACGCGCCAGGCGCAGCGCGGCACCGGCCACATAGATGAAGGCGACCATCCAGCCGACCTTGCCCATGTCGCCCAGCGCCCAGCCAAAGGCCAGCAGGGCCGGGGCCACGCCGAAGGCGACCATGTCCGACAACGAGTCGTACTCGGCCCCGAAGGCGCTCTGGGTGTTGGTCATGCGGGCGACACGGCCATCGAGGCCGTCGAGCACCATGGCCACGAAGATGGCGATGGCGGCAAAGGCAAAGTACTTGCTCGCCTCGCGCGGGTCGCCAGCACTGAGGGCGCTCTGCGCGCTCATCGAGTTGATGATGGAATAGAAACCGGCAAACAGGTTGGCGGTGGTGAACAGGTTGGGCAACAGATAGATACCGCGATGGCGCACCTTGCGCCCTTCGGCATCATGCCCTTCTTCAACGTGCTCATCGACGGGTAGCAGGCTTTCGGCGTCGGAGGGCTTGTTCGGCTCTTCGGGACGTTCGCTCATGGAGGGTACCTTGCAACAGGATGGAAAATGTTCGACACGGGCCCGCGAAACAGGTTCTGACGGCAGGCCACTGGTCTGCTTTATACCAGAAGCTGAATGCCAGAACGAAAAAACGCGGCCGAAGCCGCGTTTTTCATCATTCGATAAGACTCAGTTCTTGGTCTTGTCGACGATTTTGTTAGCCGAGATCCACGGCATCATCGAACGCAGTTGCTCGCCGATGACTTCGATACCGTGAGCGGCGTTGTTGCGACGCTTGGCGGTCATCGATGGGTAGTTGGTGGCGCCTTCGGAGATGAACATCTTCGCGTACTCGCCGTCCTGGATGCGCTTCAGAGCGTTGCGCATGGCCTTGCGGGATTCTTCGTTGATGACTTCCGGACCGGTGACGTACTCACCGTATTCGGCGTTGTTGGAGATCGAGTAGTTCATGTTGGCGATGCCGCCTTCGTACATGAGGTCGACGATCAGCTTCAGCTCGTGCAAGCACTCGAAGTAGGCCATTTCCGGCGCGTAGCCAGCTTCGACCAGGGTTTCGAAACCGGCTTTGACCAGCTCGACGGTACCGCCGCACAGAACGGCCTGCTCACCGAACAGGTCGGTTTCAGTCTCGTCCTTGAAGGTGGTTTCGATGATGCCGGTACGGCCGCCACCAACGCCCGAAGCGTAGGACAGGGCGACGTTCTTGGCGTTGCCGGAGGCGTCCTGGTAGATAGCGATCAGGTCAGGGATACCGCCGCCTTTGACGAACTCGGAACGCACGGTATGGCCCGGGGCCTTCGGCGCGATCATGATTACGTCGAGGTCGGCACGTGGAACGACCTGGTTGTAATGGATCGAGAAACCGTGGGAGAAGGCCAGGGTGGCGCCTTTCTTGATGTTCGGCTCGATTTCGTTCTTGTACAGAGCGCCCTGGAACTCGTCCGGGGTCAGGATCATGACCAGGTCGGCAGCAGCGACGGCGGTGGCGACGTCGGCCACTTTCAGGCCGTGGGCTTCAGCCTTGGCAACGGTAGCCGAACCTTTACGCAGACCGACGGTAACGTCTACACCGGAGTCCTTCAGGTTGCACGCTTGGGCGTGGCCCTGGGAACCGTAACCGATGATGGCGACTTTCTTGCCCTGGATGATGGAAAGGTCGCAGTCTTTATCGTAGAAAACTTTCATGAAATACCCCTGGTTATATCTCGGCCCCTGCGGAGCCATCGCTAATTTTTGAATTCAGATGCTGAGCACTTTGTCGCCACGGGCAATGCCGGTGACGCCACTGCGCACGGTTTCGAGAATCGATGCAGTGCCGATGGCCTGGATGAAGCTGTCCAGTTTATCGCTGGTACCACTGAGCTGTACGGTGTACACGCTGGCGGTAACGTCGACGATCTGGCCACGGAAGATGTCCGTGGTGCGCTTGATCTCGGCACGCTGGGCACCGGTGGCCTTGACCTTGACCAGCATCAGTTCACGCTCGATGTGAGCGCTTTCCGACAGGTCGACAAGCTTGACCACTTCGACCAGCTTGTTGAGGTTCTTGGTGATCTGTTCGATCACTTCGTCATGGCCAACGGTGGTCAGCGTCAGACGCGACAGGGTCGGGTCTTCGGTGGGCGCCACGGTCAGGCTTTCAATGTTGTAGTTGCGCTGGGAGAACAGGCCGACCACGCGGGACAGAGCACCGGGTTCGTTTTCCAGCAGCAGGGAAATGATGTGCCGCATATCAGGTACGCTCCGTCTTGCTCAGCCACATGTCACGCATCGAGCCATCCTTGATCTGCATCGGATAGACGTGCTCGGTACGGTCGACCGCGATGTCGATGAACACCAGGCGGTCCTTCATCGCGAAGGCTTCTTCGAGCTTCGGCTTGAGGTCCTTCAGGCTGGTGATGCGGATACCCACATGGCCATAGGCCTCGGCCAGCTTGATGAAGTCAGGCAGCGACTCGACATAGGAGTGCGAGTGACGGCCGTTGTAGGCCATGTCCTGCCACTGACGGACCATGCCCAGCACGCCGTTGTTCAGGTTGACGATTTTCACCGGCAGGCCGTACTGCATGCAGGTGGACAGCTCCTGGATGTTCATCTGGATGCTGCCTTCGCCAGTCACGCAGGCCACGTCCTGATCCGGGAAATTGAGCTTGATGCCCATGGCTGCCGGGAAACCGAAGCCCATGGTGCCCAGGCCACCGGAGTTGATCCAGCGGTTCGGCTTGTTGAAGCGGTAGTACTGTGCTGCGAACATCTGGTGCTGACCGACGTCGGAGGTGACGAAAGCATCGCCGTTGGTCACTTCGCACAAGGTCTCGATGACGGTCTGCGGCTTGATGACGCTGCCGTCGCCCTTGTTGTAGGGGAACAGGTCGCCATTACCGCGCCACTCGTCGATCTGCTTCCACCAGGCTTCGGCCGCTGCCTTGTCTGGCTGCTCGCCGATTTCCTTGAGGATGCCCAGCATCTCGTTCAACACGCTGTCGACCGGGCCCACGATCGGCACATCGGCCTTGATCATTTTGGAGATCGACGCCGGATCGATGTCGATGTGAATGATCTTGGCATTCGGGCAGAACTTGGCCGGGCCATTGACCACGCGGTCATCGAAGCGTGCGCCGACCGCGAAAATCACATCGGCATTGTGCATGGCCATGTTCGCGGTGTAGCTACCGTGCATGCCGAGCATGCCCAGGAACTGGCGGTCGGTACCCGGGAAGCAGCCAAGGCCCATCAGGGTATTGGTGACTGGCAGGTTCAGCGACTTGGCGATTTCGGTCAGCGCTTCGGAGCCACCACCGAGAATCACACCGCCACCGGCATAGACGATCGGACGCTTGGCAGCCAGCAGCATCTCGGCAGCCTTGCGGATCTGGCCGGAGTGGCCACGCACTGCCGGGCTGTAGGAGCGCAGCTTGACCTTCTTCGGATAGACGTATTCGAACTTCTCGGCCGGGTTGGTCATATCTTTTGGAATGTCGACCACGACCGGGCCTGGACGGCCGGATTGCGCCAGATAGAAGGCTTTTTTCAGAACTTCAGGGATCTCGGTAGCGTGCTTGATCATGAAGCTGTGCTTCACGATCGGCCGCGAGATGCCGATCATGTCGGTTTCCTGGAAGGCATCGGTACCCACCATGGTGCTAGGCACCTGGCCGGACAGGATGACCATCGGAATCGAGTCCATGTAAGCGGTGGCAATACCGGTGATGGCATTGGTCGCGCCCGGGCCGGAGGTTACCAGCACCACACCGGCCTTGCCGGTGGCGCGGGCGTAGCCGTCCGCCATATGGGTAGCAGCCTGCTCGTGACGAACCAGGATGTGCTCGACTTCCGGTTCCTTGAACAGGGCGTCGTAAACATGCAGGAGAGCACCACCAGGGTACCCGTAGATGTGCTTAACGCCTTCGTCACGCAAGAAGCGGACGACCATCTCAGCGCCAGATAAAAGCTCCACGTTGTTCACCTCTAAAACGCCAGAATACCGTCCCTAGTGGACGGGTCTTAATAGGTTTACTGCCAAGCAGAGCATGAGCGAACGTCAGCACTGACTGAGCAAGTATTGGGAGCACCCCAGAGTGTTGCGGGGTTATCCCACCCAGCGCGAGGTAACGCGTTGCGGGGTGTAACAGGTCGGCGCGGGTGTGCGCCTCATGATCTGCTTAGCGGGTCTGCTTCTGGCAGTCCCTCTAAAGCGGAAACTGGATTCTTGTGATTTGGCGGCTACAAGTCAAGAAAAATTATTGCCAATTTTTCCTCAAGATGAATTCCTGCCACCACTAAAAACCGACACAGCAGCAGGAAAAATAACTTTTTCACAAAAAAGGGCCACAATCTGCGGCCCCTGAAGGAAAAAGAGAAGAAATCAGGCTCAAGCAGCGATCAATTGATCGAACTCTGCCAGCAGGCGCCGCAACTCACGACTCTGCTCCGGCCGGTCGACGAACACCGTCTCGGCCATCACCAGAATGCTCGAGGCGTTGGGCAGCGGTTGACCAAGCTCGATGATGATCTTCATGCGCGGCAGGAATATCCACTGCAGCCACTGCTCGAAGCTCATGCTATCGACCGCAAAAGGCACTGTGCTGGCCAGCGCCTCATCGCTTGGCGGCTCGTCAGCCCACCAGCCCTGCACGATCAACTCACGCTCGATGAGCAGCAGGTGGTCGGCGATGTCCAGAATGCGCTGCTCGATCATCAGGAGTTGACCCGCGCTTTTTGCCGGGCCAGCGCGGCGCCGGCGCTGTCACCCTGCTTCTCACGGGCCTGGGCGATGGTGTTCCACAGCTCGGCCTGAAGGTCAGGGCGACCATTGGCATAGGTCAGGGCACGGCGCGCCAATTGCTCGGCCTGCGCCGCATCGCCCTGGGACAGGCGCACCTGCGCCAGACGGAACAGTACCTGCGGCTCACGCGGGGCGATGCGCTGGGCGCGCTCCAGGCTCGAGGCCGCACCGTTGAAGTCGCCACTGCCCTGTTGCGACTGGGCGGTGGTCAACAATGCCAGCACCGGGCCATCGAGCTGCTCGTCAGCCGACAGCCCCCCGGATGCCGCACTGCTGCGCGGAATGCCGGTTGGCGCGCTGGCAGCGGCCGGGGCACTGTTCATCGACGCGATGTCGAACGGTTCGTCGGCGATCGGGTTGGGGTTGGTCGTCATCGGTGCAGATGTGCCGGGGCCAGTGGTAATCGGCGTGGTGCTGATCGGGGCCACGCCATTGCCTGCCGGGAACGTCTGGATGCCCGTGGCACCGGCACCTTGCGGAATCATCACGGTCACGCCGGAGTCCTCAGGCAGGGTCTGCGCCTGCGAGGTGCCATTGCTGATGCCGGCCGCCGAGCGGTTGGCCGTCACGCGTTCACTGTTGGACACCCGTGTGCTTGAGTCCACAACCGGGATGTTGCCACGCTGAACGCTGGAACAGCCCTGCAGCACCACCAGTGCCGTCACGGCAGGAAACCACCACTTTTTCACTTCACACCTCATCAATGCTGCCAGGGCTTAATTCATCCAGCCTTTGACCCAGTCCATGACCGATTCTGCCGGATTCTGCTCGCCGCCACAGATCGCGCCGGCGGGCGGTTCGCTCCCGCGAATATACGGCATCTGCACCGCCCCCGGACAGCTTGCGTCGGAACCCTGCCCACTGTAGGGGTCGATCCAGGCCTGTACCACGTTGTCCGGTTGCGGCATGTCCAGCGGCAGCGGGTCAGCCTTCTTCATGAAGCTGGTCCACACCTGCAGGGCACCGGTGGCGCCAGTGAACGGCGTCTTGCCGTTATCGTCACGGCCCATCCACACCACCGCCAGCAGGTCCTGGCTGAAGCCTGAGAACCAGCTGTCACGCGAGTCGTTACTGGTACCGGTCTTGCCCGCCAGGGTCAGCGACCTGGGCAGCACGTTGTACACGGAGCGGCCGGTACCTTCGCGCATCACCCGCTGCATCGCGTTCTGTACCAGGTAGATGGAGCCCGGATCGAAGGTCTGCTGGATCTGGAACGGGTAACGCTTGAGCGGCTCACCTTCGGCGGTGAGCACACTGCGGATGCCGCGCATCGGCGTATTGAAACCGCCATTGGCGATGGTCTGGTACATGGTCGCCACCTGCATCGGCGACATGCCACCGGCCCCCAGCAGCATTGCCGGGAACGCTGGCCAGTCGACATTGACCCCGAGCCGGCCGATGGTCTTGATGACGTTGGGCACACCCACTTCCAGGCCGATCTTGGCGGTCGACAGGTTGTAGGAGTTGGCCAGCCCCTGGTACAGGTAAATGGTGCCATGCGGGCGGCGGTCATAGTTTTGCGGGCGCCACACCTGGCCATTGGCGCCCTTGACCGAAAACGCCTCGTCCTGCACCCAGCTGGTCAGGGTGTACTTGCTCGGCTGCTCCAGCGCGGTCAGGTACACCGCCGGCTTGACCAGCGAGCCAATCGGCCGCACGGCATCGATGGCACGGTTGAAGCCGGCGAATCCGGCCTGACGACTGCCGATAATGGCCTGCACCTCACCGGTTTCCGGGTTGGTCACGACCATCGCCGATTCGACCTCGTCAGCGCCTTTGCGCCCCGACAGACGCTTGAAGGTCTCATTCATCGAGGTTTCGGCCTTCATCTGCAGGATCGGGTCGAAACTGGTGAAGATGCGCAGGCCCTCTTCAGTCAAGTCTTCGTCGCGATAGTCCTGGCGCAGCTGGCGCTTGACCAGGTCGAGGAAGGCCGGGAACGAGCTGTCGGCCAGGCTGCCTCGCTTGGTCACGCCCAGCGGCATCTTCTTCGCCGCATCGACCGCTTCCTGGCTCGCAACACCCTGCTCGGCCACAAGGTCCAGGACCAGGTTACGCCGCGCCAGCGCCCGCTCGGGGTGGCGACGCGGGTTGTAGTAGGACGGCCCTTTGACCATACCCACCAACAGGGCGATCTGGTGCAATTTAAGCTCCGACAGCGGTTGGCTGAAGAAGAACTGGCTGGCCAGGCCAAAGCCATGCACGGCGCGCTGGCCATCTTGGCCGACGAACACCTCGTTGAGGTAGGCCTCGAGAATTTCGCGCTTGTCGTAGTGCATCTCCAGCAGTACGGCCATCATCGCTTCGGTCAGCTTGCGGCTGAGGGTGCGCTCGCTGGTCAGGTAGAAGTTCTTCACCAACTGCTGGGTCAGGGTACTGCCACCCTGGCGCATGGAACCGGAGGAGGTGTTGATCCACATTGCGCGGGCGATGGACTTTGGCGACACGCCGAAGTGGCTGTAGAAGTCTCGGTCTTCGGTTGCCACCAGGGTTTCGAGCAAGTACGGCGGCACCTGATCGATCTTGATCAGGATGCGGTCCTCGAGGTTCTTCGGGTAGATACCCCCGATCATCAACGGCTCGAGGCGCACCACATCCAGCTTGCCATTGTTGGCGCCGGACAGCCCGGCAACGTAGTCGCCGGAGAAGCGCACACGCACGAACTGCGCGGGCTCCATACCCTCGTAGAACTGGAAGCCGCGGGTGTTGAGGTCGACGGTGTTACCGTTGACAGCAGCAGCGCCCGGGCCATTGGCCGCGCTTTCACGCCGGTAGCCGAGGGCATCGAGTTCGGTGAGGAAGTCGTTCTTGCTCAGCTTCTGGCCGACGAACAGCTCCAGCGGCCGGGCGTACACCTTGGCAGGGATGGTCCAGCGCTTGCCGGAGAACTTCTCCTGGACGACAGCATCGAGGTAAACCGCGAAGCCGGCAACGATCACCAGGCCGACCAGGCTGAGCTTCAACGCCCAGCCCAGCCAGGCGCGCGAGCGGCCGGTCGGGCGTTTCTTAGGAGTACGGGAATTTCGGGTTCGAGTCATGGCGGCGGATTATACGCACTTTGTAAAGGCTGGGCAGGCGCCCTCTGGCGGTATGCAGGGACGGCACCATTGACCATAATGGCGCCTTCGAATTCCCTGCCCCCGGAAGGATTTCCCGTGAGCCAAGCCTTGATCAAAGCGTTGCAGAACCCTGCCCTCTACCCTCACCCCGTGGACGGGTTCCAACTCATCGAGACGCATATCTCCTGGGTCCTGCTCACTGGCGAATACGCCTACAAGATCAAGAAGCCGATGAATTTCGGCTTCCTCGACTTCACCGGGCTTGATCAGCGCCAGCATTTCTGTAACGAAGAGTTGCGCCTGAACCAGCGCCTGACCGACGGCCTGTACCTGGAAGTGCTGCCGATCACTGGCAGCGCCGAAGCCCCGCAGCTCGGCGGTGAAGGTGCGGCGATCGAGTACGCGCTGAAAATGCGCCAGTTCCCGCAGGGGCAGATGCTCAACACCCTGCAGGCCAACGGTGAACTCAATGCCGGGCACATCGACCAAATGGCCCGGCAGATCGCCGAATTCCACCTGCAAACTCCGAAAGTGCCCGCCGAGCAGCCCTATGGCTCACCTGAAAGCGTCATGGCCCCGGTCGAGCAAAACTTCGAGCAGATCCGCCCATTCCTCAGTGACAAGGCCGACCTGCAGCAGCTGGACAACCTGCAGGCCTGGGCGCGCAGCAGTTTCGAACGCCTTGAAGGCCTGTTCGCGGCGCGCAAGGCCAATGGGTTCACCCGCGAATGCCATGGCGACATTCATTTGGGTAACGCCACCGTGATCGATGGCAAGGTGGTGATCTTCGACTGCATCGAGTTCAATGAACCGTTCCGCATGACCGACGTCTGGGCCGACACCGGTTTCCTCGCCATGGACCTGGAAGACCGCGGCCTCAAATGCCTGGCGCGGCGCTTCGTCAGCCAGTACCTGGAGCTGACCGGCGACTATGAAGGCCTGGAAGTGTTGAACTTCTACAAGGCCTACCGCGCCCTGGTCCGCGCCAAGATCGCCCTGTTCAGCATGCCGGCCAATGCCGATGGCGTGCAGCGCGCCACCAGCCTGCGCACCTACCGCAACTACGCCAACCTGGCTGAAAGCTACAGCGCCATCCCTTCGCGCCTGCTGGCCATCACCCACGGCGTCTCGGCAGTGGGCAAGAGCCACGTCGCCATGCGCCTGGTCGAAGCCTTGGGCGCCGTGCGCGTGCGTTCCGATGTGGAGCGCAAGCGCCTGTTCGGTGAACAGCAGAAAGCCGAAGCAGGCCAACTGCAAGCCGGCATCTACGACAACGATGCCAGCACCGCCACCTACCAGCGCCTGCACCAGCTTGCCGCGACCATCCTGCGCGCAGGCTTCCCGGTAGTGCTCGATGCCACTTACCTCAAGCACGAACACCGCAAGGCCGCAGCCGAGGTCGCGAGCGATACCGGCGTGCCACTGCTGATCCTCGATTGCCAGGCCCCGGAGGCGGTCATCGCCAGTTGGCTGGCGCAGCGCCTGGCCCAGAATAGCGACCCGTCGGACGCCACCCTGGAAGTGGTCAAGGCACAGCAGGCCAGCCGTGAGCCATTGGATGACGTTGAACTGCAGCAGAGCACACGTGTTGATACTCAGGATGCCAGCAGCATGGACCAGGTGATCGACCAGGTCCGTCAGCGTTTGCCCGGTCTTTGATTCAACGCAATTCGGGCCGGCAATTGGCCGGCCCGCATTCCTGCACCCACCGCAAACAGGGCATCTCGTCGCCCCCGATGGCAAAAGGCCGCGCATTTTCCAACCCCCGCTACACTCCTCTCTGACCTGCTCGCGATTTATCCCCTAATACCCGTTCAGCCATCGCAAGGAGGCTCGATGAACGATGAATTGCAGCATCTGAAGAATCTTGGAAAGACCTCCGCGCAGTGGTTGCATGCGGCCGGTATCCACAGTGCATCGGATTTGCGTCGACTCGGCGCGGTAGGTGCGTACCAGGCCGTGAAAACCCGAGGATTCCGGGCGTCGAAGGTGTTGCTGTACGCCATTGAAGGCGCGCTGCTGGACATGCACTGGAACGATTTGCCGGCCGAGCGCAAGCAAGCGCTCAATCAACAACTGGATGCGAAATGCCCTGCGCAAAAAAATGCAAAATAAACATCAGATGGGGATTGACTCGATAATGAGAATCGTTATGATTATCACAACTGGTCGCGAGACTGGTTGGATAAGCTGAAAGCCCCTGGTTCGGACTCTCAGATTATCTCCTCATCAGGCTAATCACGGTTATTGACCCGGCATTTTTGCCGGGTCTTTTTTTTGCTTGTCACTGCATTGTCAGCGCTCGCGCTTCCCCGTCTACCTACGCAACCGTGCGCAATAGTCCTGCTCCGGCATCGCAGCCGTATACCACACAAAGTCTGCCATCCCCGCCTCGACCTGCTGACCGACCTCGGCCAACAGCAGCACTTTGCTCTGCCCCTCGGCCCCCAGGTCGGCAAGGTGCAGCGGCACGCCCAGGTCCTTGCGTGCGTGGAATGCACCGGCGAACAACAAGGCCGGCTGCGGCGCTGCCAGCAGCCGCTCGGCAATGCGCCGGTCACGTTGTTGCTGAACGGCCAGCATGGCCGGCAACTGGCTCTCGGGGAGCAAATTACAGTGCCCGACCCTCACCTGCTCGAGCAATGCCGCCTTTACTGACGGGGCATTGGACTGCGCCCCCGGCACCGCCGCCGCCTGCCGGTAGGCTTGGCGCATTTCGCCAGGCGACAGGTTGGCGGCCAGAAGGGGAATATGGTTACCCAGTGCTTCACGTACGATCGGCCCGTACAGCTGCCAGTCCCAGCCCTCCTGCCACGCCAGGGCCTTGGGCAGGTCCTGCGGCAACCGGGCCTGGCCTTCAACCGCATCGACCCGTGACTGCTGCTGCGGTTGCAGCATTTCCAGAAGCAGGCTGCCCTGGGCACGCCGGGCCTGCATGGCGCGGATCAACCAAAGTTGCAAGGCGTGATGGTCGGCATTGTCATGCTTTTCGCCTACCAGCACTCGCGGTACGCCAGCCAGTTGCTCGACCAGCTGTTCCGGGCTGATGACCTTGCCACTGGCCAGGTCGTGGATTTGCCCCAGGTCTGCGCTGTCACGCCCCTCGCTACTCTGCCAGGCGGGTAACGGCGGCAAGCTGGCCTGGCAGCCACCCAACGCCAGCAACAAGCCCAGCAACGCGCCAGACAGTAAGGAATGATGCATCGGCAACGCCTCCTAGCGGGTGATGATCAGCGGATGCCCCCGTTCCGGATGGGCCTGCACCAATACGTCAATGCCGAACACGGCCTTGAGCGCCCTGGGCGTCAATACCTCCTGCGGCGACGCCAGAGCATGGGCACGGCCGCCTTCGAGCAACAGGATACGATCACAGTAGCGCGCCGCCAGGTTCAGGTCATGCAGGATCACCAATACCGCTGCGCCGCGATCGGCAAAACTGCGCACGGCTTGCAAGGTGGTGTGCTGGTGCAAGGGATCGAGCATCGAGGTCGGCTCGTCAAGCAGCAGCGTAGTCCCCTCCTCACCCGGCCAAAGCTGAGCCAGTACGCGGGCCAGATGCACCCGTTGCCGCTCTCCGCCCGACAAAGCCAGGTAACTGCGACCCAGCAGGTGCCAGGCATCCGCCGCGCGCAGGGCCGCCTCAACGATCTCAGCGTCACGCACCTGGCCGCTGTCATGCGGCATTCGCCCCATGCCCACCACTTCCTCGACCCTGAACGCAAAGCCCAGGCTGGACACCTGCGGCAACACCGCCAGGCGCCTGGCCCGCGCCTGCCCAGGCCAATCGGCCAACGGCCGGCCCTGCAGCGTCACGCTTCCTTGGCCGGGCGACAGCTCGCCACACAGCACGCCCAGCAGGCTGCTCTTGCCTGCACCATTCGGCCCGAGCACGCCCATGACCTGGCCCGGGAGCAATTGCAGGTGGAGGTCTTGCAGTACTTCATTCCCACCACGACGCAGGTACAGGCCCTCGACTTGCAACATCAGCTGCGCCCTCTGATCAGCAGAACCAGGAAAAACGGCGCACCGATAAATGCCGTGACAATACCGATCGGCAACTCGGCCGGCGCCAGAGCCAACCGCGCCACCAGGTCGGCGAGCAGCATCAGCACGCCGCCGGCCAACAACGAGGCGGGCAACACCACGCGGTGATCAGGCCCGGCCAGCAAGCGCACCAGGTGCGGTACCACCAGGCCGATGAAGCCGATAAGCCCCGCCGCCGCAACGGCCGCTCCCACACCCAAGGCCGTGCAGAACACCAACTCGCGCTTGAGCCGCTCCACCTCGATCCCCAGGTGCCGCGCCTCGGACTCGCCCAGCAGCAAGGCATTGAGCGCCCGCGCCCGGCGCGGCAACCACAGCGCGACGCCTGCGGCAACGATCAGCAACGGCCACAGCCGGTCGTAGCTGGCACCATTGAGACTGCCCAGGTTCCAGAAGGTCAGCGTGCGCAGGGTGGCATCGTCGGCCAGATAGGAAAACAGGCCAACCGCCGCGCCCCCCAGCGCAGTCATGGCTACACCGGCCAGCAACATTGTGGCCACATTGGTCTGCCCGTCGCGCCGCCCAAGGCGATAGACCAGCGCGGTGACCCCGAGGCCGCCGGCAAAGGCGCACAGTGACAATAAGTAAGGTGCGAAAGCCTCAGGCATGCCGCCAAACCAACTACCGCCAACGATAGCCACTGCGGCGCCCATTGCGGCACCGGCGGAGACACCCACAAGCCCAGGGTCGGCCAGCGGATTGCGGAACAACCCCTGCATGGCCACACCGCACAGCGCCAGCACCGCCCCCACTGCCAAACCCAGCAGTGTGCGTGGCAGGCGAATCTGGCCCAGGATCATTTCGGCCTGCTGCAGGCCTTCGCCATCGATGCGCAGCCCCGATAACCGCAGGCCCGCGCGCAAGGTATCGAACAGCGGCAAGCTCACAGGGCCCAACGCGAGTGACAGCCATACCGCCAACAGGCACAGCAGGCTCAGGCAGATAATCAGTGTACGTGGCTGCACGCGCGGCTTCATTGCGTGAAGCTGACCTTTGCCGCCGGGTAGAGCGCAGCCGCCAGGTCTTGCAGGGCCAGCGGCAAGCGCGGGCCCAGGCCGCCAACCAGCAAGGTCGGGTCGAGTGGCACCAGGCGCCTGTCGCGTACCGCGCGGGAGGCGTTCAGGGCCGGGTTTTCCTTGAGCAGTGCCTGCAGGGCCTGGTCGCCGACCAAGGCGCGGTCGGAGAACACCACGACATCCGGGTCCAGCGCCGCCAACGCCTCATTGGAGAAGTTCTTGTATCCCTGATGCTCCGCCAGGTTTCGCCCACCTGCCTGACGCAGCAGCCAGTCACCTGCGGTGCCCTGCCCGGCAATCAGCGGTTTGGCACCGGCATGGCCGACCAGCAACAGCACACCCGGCACCTTGTGGCTGGCCTGGGCCTGCTTGACCTGCTCCTGCAATACCTCGAGCTGCTGATGATAATCGGCAACGAGTTGCGCGGCCTTCTGCTCGGCGCCGAGCAACATACCCAACTGCTCGAGGTTTGCATCCACGGCGGCGAGGTCAGCCTTGCTGGAGAACAGCTCCACCCGAACGCCGGCTTTGCGGATTTGCGCAAGCACAGGTGGCGGCCCCATCTCTTCTGTGCCCACCAGTACATCCGGGCGCAAGCTGAGAATGCCCTCTGCGGACAACTGGCGCTGGTAACCGATACTTGGCAGGCCCTTGAGTGACTCAGGATGCTGGCTGGTGGTGTCCACACCCACCAGGCGCGGCTCGCCGCCCAGTGCGCTGATCCACTCGCTCAATGCGCCGCCAGCACTGACCCAGCGCTGTGGCAGGTCGGCGGCCAGGGCTTGGGTGCAAGCAACCAGGGCCACACACAAGGCAAGCAAGACAGCGGGACGACGCATCATCGGATTCCTTCTGAAGGCGAGCCACACGCCTTGTGGCGAACGGCGGAACTGCGCACCATAGACAACCGGGCGCAGCGATAGCGGGCAATTTGATAATTATTCGCATTGACGCGTCAAGCCATCACTTGTTTCACGAGTCGTTCCCGCAAATGCACTTCCTTTGTACTTCCGCAGTGCTGGCCGAGGGCCACAGCCGCGCCTTCAGCGTAGACGGCACCGAACTGTTCGGCGTGCGTCGCCAGGGCCGTGTGCACCTGTATCGCAACCGCTGCCCGCACCGGGGTATCCCCTTGAACTGGCAGGCGGACGCATTTCTCGATGACAGTGCCAGCCTGATCCACTGCGCCCATCACGGGGCGCTGTTCCTGATTGAGAATGGCGAATGCGTGGCAGGCCCCTGCGAAGGTGACGCGCTGCAGGCCCTGGACTGCCTGGAAGATAGCCAGGGCATCTGGCTCAGGGGTTGAGCAGCACCGGTAGCGGACGGTCGATGACGATGTGCCCGGTATCCAGGCGCGCACCATAGGCCAGCACCTCTACTCCATCCGCCACCGCGGTGCGCAGTGCCCGGGCATAAGCCGCATCGATCTCGTCGGCCGGGCGCACCGCTTCGATGCCTGTCAGGTTCACACAGTACAACTGCACCGCACGTATACCTTGCCGGGCCAGCGTCGCCAGTTCGCGCAGGTGCTTGGCACCGCGCTGGGTGACAGCATCCGGGAAAGCGGCCACTGCCGTGTCCGGGTACCCCAGTGTCACGCTCTTGACCTCGACGTAGGCCGGCCCGTGGTCGAACTCCAGGCGAAAGTCCACCCGGCTGCCTTCTTCACCGTAGGCCACCTCACGTTTGAGTGCAGTGAAGCCCGCCAGCTCTCGGATCACGCCGGCGCGAAGCGCTTCTTCGACCAGCGCGTTGGCCCGCCCCGTGTTGACGCAGGCCAGCCGCCCTTGGGGCGTTTCACTGATTTCCCAGGTGCCCGGCAGCTTGCGCTTGGGGTCGTTGGAGCGACTGAACCAGACCTGCCCGCCCTCACGCATGCAATTGAGCATGGAGCCGGTGTTGGGGCAATGGATGGTCAGTTGCTCCCCATTGGCCAGTTCGATGTCCGCCAGGAACCGCTTGTAGCGGCGCAACAGCCGCCCCTGCTCGAGTGGAGGAAAGAACACCATCAGCCTTGCCAGCTCCGTAAGCCACGGGCGATGCGCTGGACCGCTTCCTCCAGCCGCGGCAGGCTCTGGGTGTAGGCAAAGCGCACATGATGGCCAGCCAGGTGGCGACCAAAGTCCAGGCCCGGCGTGAACGCCAGGTGCTCGGTTTCCAGAAAGTGCCGACAAAAGGCAAAGGCATCGCCACCGAAGGCACTGATGTCGGCATATAGATAGAACGCGCCCTGCGGCTCCACGGCAATGCGAAAGCCCAGTTCGCGCAGGGCGGGCAACAGGTAGTCGCGACGACGGGCAAACTCGGCGCGGCGCGCTTCGAATATTGCCAGGGTTTCAGGCTGGAAGCAGGCCAGTGCGGCGTGCTGGGCCATGCTGGGCGCGCTGATGTACAGATTTTGCGCCAGCTTTTCCAGATCGGCCACGGCGTCAGGCGGGGCAACCAGCCAGCCAAGCCGCCACCCGGTCATGCCGAAATACTTGGAAAAACTATTCAGGACGAATGCCGAATCATCCACCTCCAGGACGCTCGCAGCGTCCATGCCGTACGTCAGCCCGTGGTAGATCTCGTCCACCACCAGGTGGCCATTTCGTTCGCGGGTGGCCTTGGCCAGGCTGGCCAGCTCATCACGCTCCAGCACCGTACCGGTGGGGTTGGCTGGCGAGGCGACCAGGGCACCGACGGTGTCCTGGTTCCAGTGGCGGGCCACCAGGTCGGCGGTCAGCTGGTAGTTCACCTCAGGCCCGACAGGTACCAGTTGCGCACCACCCTCGACCAGTCGCAGGAAGTGGCGGTTGCATGGATAGCCGGGGTCTGCCAACAGCCAGTGCTTGCCCGGGTCGACCAGCAGGCTGCTGGCCAACAGCAGCGCGCCAGAGCCCCCCGGGGTGATCAGGATGCGTTCAGGGTCCACCGCAACGCCATAACGCTGGTCGTAAAAACCCGCAATCGCCTCGCGCAGTGCCGGCAGGCCACGCGCGGCGGTATAGCGGGTATGCCCGGCAGCCAGCGCTGCCTGGCCTGCCTCGACGATAGGCGCGGCAGTGGTGAAGTCCGGCTCGCCGATCTCCAGGTGGATCACATCATGACCGGCCGCTTGCAGCTCGTTGGCCCGCGCCAGCAACGCCATGACGTGGAAGGGTTCGATGGCGCGGCTGCGCGCACTGTAGGGGTGAGCCATGACCTTCTCTCAATTGGGTCTAAACTGGTGATTCTACCTCTGCGCGGCACCGAACGTGCGCTTCACGGCGCTGTCAACAGCTAGGACCGGGCGGGCTAGCGCACCCCCGATCTATCTGGTAAGTTCGGCGGCTCGCAGTCGCAGGGCCGGCGGGTGCCGGAGATGGAGCATCCTGCGCATTGGATCAGATGAGTGAGAGGCGGTCTATTCATGTCCACCGTAGAAAAGCAAAAAGTCCAGACCATGTACGGTGTCGAGCCCTACGTCGAAAGCAAGGGTGAGGCGTACATGGGCGAGCCCATGAAAAAGCACTTCACCAAGCTGCTCAATGCCTGGAAAGGCGAGCTGATGGTCAGTGTGGATCGCACCGTTGATCACATGAAAGACGAAGCGGCCAACTTCCCGGACCCGGCCGACCGCGCCAGCCAGGAAGAGGAATTCGCCCTTGAGCTGCGCAACCGCGATCGCGAGCGCAAGCTGATCAAGAAGATCGACAAGACCCTGCAGAAAATTCAGGACGACGAATACGGCTGGTGCGACTCCTGCGGTATCGAGATCGGCCTGCGCCGCCTGGAAGCCCGTCCGACTGCCGACCTGTGCTTCGACTGCAAGGAAATCGCGGAGAAAAAGGAAAAAACAGTCGGCAAAGGCTGATCCTTCTCCTACCCGAACGGGGCGCATCATGCGCCCCGTTTCATTTCATACGCACGACCACCCATGAACGACTCCCGCTACATCGGACGCTTCGCCCCCACCCCCAGCGGCTTTCTGCACTTCGGCTCGCTGGTCGCAGCCCTCGCCTCCTGGCTTGACGCCCGTGCGGTCGATGGCCGTTGGCTGCTTCGCGTGGAAGACACCGACCCGCCCCGGGAAATGCCGGGCGCCCGTGATGCAATCCTGCAGACGCTGGAGCGCTATGGGCTGGAGTGGGACGGCGAGGTTGTCTTCCAGAGCCAGCGCCACCCGGCTTATGCAGAAGTGGTCGAGCGCTTGTTCAATATGGGCCTGGCCTATGCCTGCACCTGTTCGCGCAAGCAGCTCGAAGGCTACAACGGCATCTATCCAGGGTTTTGCCGCAACGCCGGGCATGCCCGTGAAGGCGCGGCCATCCGCCTGCGGGTGCCAGAACTGCTCTACCGCTTTACCGACCGGGTGCAAGGGGCGTTCCAGCAACACCTTGGCCGCGAGGTGGGCGATTTCGTGATTCAGCGCCGCGACGGGCTGTATGCGTACCAGTTGGCCGTTGTGCTGGATGATGCCTGGCAAGGTGTTACCGACATCGTGCGCGGGGCCGACCTGCTCGACAACACGCCGCGCCAACTGTACCTGCAGGAATTGCTGGGCTTTTCCCAGCCGCGCTACCTGCACATTCCGCTGATCGTGCAACCTGATGGGCACAAGCTGGGCAAGTCGTACCGTTCGCCGCCCCTTGAGGCTGGCCAGGCGACGCCGTTGCTGTTGCGGGCGTTGCGGGCATTGGGCCAGGAAGCCGACCCCCAGTTGTTGACGGCGACGCCGGCTGAAGTGTTGGCCGTGGCGCGCCAGCGTTGGCAGCCAGCGGCCATTGCACAGCGAACGACGGTGCCCGAGGCTGATTTGAACTGAAGCATCACCGGCCCTATCGCCGGCAAGCCGGCTTGCACAGGTACAGTGCAGTACCTATAGGTGTGGGTACTTGCGGGGGGCGGGCTTACCGACGATAGGGCCATTACAGGCAACTAACGTCTCAAAAACAAAAGCCCAATAATTTCAAACCCTTGGCGAACACCACCGATTCCCGCTAGCATCGCCCCAGCCATTTGCGCCAATAATAAGTCCAAGCCCGCAGCGCCCAACCATCGAGGCCAGCATGTACATCTATCGTTTGGTCCTGCTTCTGGTCGTGGGGATCTACCTGTTCTCCCCGGCCATCATGGACTGGTGGATCGAACCGACCGGTGCCTGGTACCGCCCTTACCTGCTCTGGCTGATCCTGATCGTCGTCACCTTCATCCTGCAGAGCCAACGAGATGCCGATGAGCTTTAGCCTGACCCAGATGATCCTGATCAGCGCCGCGTACCTGATGGTGCTGTTCGGCGTGGCCTGGATCAGCGAGCGTGGGTTGATACCCCGTTCGATCATTCGCCACCCGCTGACCTACACCCTGTCGCTGGGTGTCTACGCCAGCGCCTGGGCGTTCTACGGCTCGGTGGGCCTGGCCTATCAGTATGGCTACGGCTTCCTCGCCTGTTACCTTGGGGTGTCCGGCGCCTTCCTGCTGGCACCGGTGCTGCTCTACCCGATCCTCAAGATCAC
Source organism: Pseudomonas sp. TR47 (assembly GCF_044143025.1). Classification (NCBI taxonomy): domain Bacteria; kingdom Pseudomonadati; phylum Pseudomonadota; class Gammaproteobacteria; order Pseudomonadales; family Pseudomonadaceae; genus Pseudomonas; species Pseudomonas sp. TR47. Next base: position 20,636 of record NZ_JBHFCS010000021.1, read on the forward strand.
CCGCACCTACCAATTGTCGTCACTGGCCGACCTGCTGGCCTTTCGCTTTCGCAGCACCTGGGCCGGTGCGCTGACGACCATTTTCATGCTGATCGGGGTACTGCCCCTGCTGGCGCTGCAAATCCAGGCAGTGGCCGACTCGATCAGCATTCTCACCGGTGAACCAGTCAAGGCCCGGGTGGCCTTTGCCTTCTGTGCGCTGATCATCCTGTTCACCATCTTCTTCGGCTCACGCCACATCGCCACGCGCGAAAAGCATGAAGGGCTGGTGTTCGCCATCGCCTTCGAGTCGGTGATCAAGCTGCTGGCCCTGGGCGGCATTGGCCTGTATGCCCTGTACGGCGTGTTCGGTGGCCCGCACGGGCTGGAAGTGTGGCTGCTGCAGAACCAGACCGCCCTGGCAGCGCTGCATACCCCGCTGCAGGAGGGCCCATGGCGCACCCTGCTGCTGGTGTTCTTCGCCTCGGCCATCGTCATGCCGCACATGTACCACATGGCCTTCACCGAAAACCTCAACCCGCGCTCACTGGTCAGCGCCAGCTGGGGCCTGCCGCTGTTCCTGCTGTTGATGAGCCTGGCCGTGCCGCTGGTGCTGTGGGCAGGCCTGCGCCTGGGCGCCAGTACCAACCCCGAGTACTTCACACTGGGCCTTGGCATCGCCGCCAACAACAAGGCGCTGGCACTGCTGGCCTATGTCGGTGGCTTGTCTGCCGCCAGCGGCCTGATCATCGTCACCACCCTGGCGCTGTCTGGCATGGCGCTCAACCACCTGGTGCTGCCGTTGTACCAGCCACCGGCCGAAGGCAACATCTACCGCTGGCTGAAATGGACCCGCCGCGCGCTGATAGTCGCCATCATCACCGCTGGCTTCATGTTCTACCTGAACCAGAACACCCACCAGAGCCTCGCCAACCTGGGCATCGTCGCCTTCGTCGCCACCTTGCAGTTCCTGCCTGGGGTGCTGTCGGTGCTGTACTGGCCGACCGCCAACCGCCGCGGCTTCATCGCCGGCCTGCTGGCCGGCACCCTGGTATGGATGGTGACCATGCTGCTGCCCCTGCTGGGCAATCTGCAGGGCTTCTACATCCCGCTGCTGGACATGATCTATGTGCTCGACGACACCAGCTGGCACATGGCGGCAATTGCCTCGCTGGCCGCCAACGTATTGTTGTTCACGCTGATTTCACTGTTCACCAACGCCAGCAGCGAGGAAGTCAGCGCCGCTGAAGCATGCGCGGTGGACAACGTGCGCCGCCCCCAGCGCCGCGAGCTGCATGCTGCCTCACCGCAGGAATTCGCCACCCAACTGGCCAAGCCACTGGGTGCCAAGGCTGCACAGAAGGAAGTCGAACAAGCCCTGCGTGACCTCTACCTGCCGTTCGACGAGCGCCGCCCCTATGCCCTGCGCCGCCTGCGTGACCGCATCGAGGCCAACCTCTCGGGCCTGATGGGGCCGAGCGTGGCCCAGGACATGGTCGAAACCTTCCTGCCTTACAAGTCTGGCAACGAGAACTACGTCACCGAAGACATCCACTTCATCGAAAGCCGCCTGGAAGATTACCACTCGCGCCTGACGGGCCTGGCTGCTGAACTCGATGCCTTGCGCCGCTACCACCGCCAGACCCTGCAGGAGCTGCCCATGGGCGTCTGCTCGCTGGCCAAGGACCAGGAGATCCTGATGTGGAACAAGGCCATGGAGGAGCTGACCGGCATCGCCGCCAAGCACGTGGTCGGGTCGCGCCTGGTAACCATCGATGAACCCTGGCGCGGCCTGCTGCAGGGTTTCATCAACGTGCCTGATGAGCACTTGCACAAGCAGCGCCTGGTACTGGACGGGCAGCCGCGCTGGCTGAACCTGCACAAGGCAGCCATCGATGAGCCCCTGGCACCCGGCAACAGCGGCCTGGTGCTGCTGGTCGAAGACCTCACCGAGACCCAGGCCCTGGAAGACAAGCTGGTGCACTCCGAGCGCCTTGCCAGCATCGGCCGCCTGGCTGCGGGCGTGGCCCACGAGATCGGCAACCCGATCACCGGCATCGCCTGCCTGGCGCAAAACCTGCGCGAGGAGCGCGAAGGGGACGGCGAGATCATCGAATTGTCGAGCCAGATACTCGAACAGACCAAACGGGTGTCGCGCATCGTGCAGTCGCTGATGAGCTTTGCCCATGCCGGCGGTAGCCACCAGAACAGCGAAGAGCCGGTGTGCCTGGCTGAAGTGGCCCAGGATGCCATCGGTCTGCTGGCGTTGAACCGGCGCAATTTCGAAGTACAGTTCTTCAACCTCTGCGACCCCGACCACTGGGCCGAGGGGGACCCCCAGCGCCTGGCCCAGGTACTGATCAACCTGCTCTCCAACGCGCGCGATGCTTCGCCGCCCGGCAGCGCCGTGCGGGTACGCACCGAAGTCAGCGAGCACACCGTCGACCTGATCGTCGAGGACGAAGGCAGTGGGATTCCGAAGAACATCATGGACCGCCTGTTCGAACCTTTCTTCACCACCAAGGACCCGGGCGAAGGAACCGGACTGGGGCTCGCTCTGGTCTATTCCATCGTGGAAGAGCATTATGGGCAAATCACCATCGACAGCCCGGCCGACATCGAACGGCAACGTGGCACACGGATCCGCGTGACCCTGCCCCGGCATGTCGTAGCGACGTCCCCTGAAATTCGAGACCGTCGAGAGAATTGAATCAATGCCGCATATTCTGATCGTCGAAGACGAAACCATCATCCGCTCGGCCTTGCGTCGTCTGCTTGAGCGGAACCAGTACCAGGTCAGCGAAGCCGGCTCGGTGCAGGAAGCCCAGGAACGCTTCAGCATTGCCACCTTCGACCTGATCGTCAGCGACCTGCGCCTGCCCGGCGCGCCGGGAACCGAGTTGATCAAGCTCGGCCAAGGCACCCCGGTGCTGATCATGACCAGTTACGCCAGCCTGCGCTCGGCGGTGGACTCGATGAAGATGGGCGCGGTGGACTACATCGCCAAGCCTTTCGACCACGACGAAATGCTCCAGGCCGTGGCGCGCATCCTGCGCGACCGGCAGAGTGCGCCGGCACCCGCCCCAGCCGCCGAGCCACGCAGCAACGGCAAGGCAGCGCCTGCCGACAAAGGCGCCCCGGCATCGGCCAACGGCGAGATCGGCATCATTGGCTCCTGCCCCCCCATGCAGGATATGTACAGCAAGATCCGCAAGGTGGCGCCCACCGATTCCAATGTGCTCATCCAGGGCGAGTCCGGTACCGGCAAGGAACTGGTAGCCCGTGCCCTGCACAACCTGTCACGGCGCGCCAAAGCGCCGATGATCTCGGTGAACTGCGCGGCCATTCCCGAAACCTTGATCGAGTCGGAACTGTTCGGCCACGAAAAAGGCGCGTTCACCGGTGCCAGCGCCGGACGTGCCGGCCTAGTGGAAGCGGCAGACGGCGGCACCCTGTTCCTCGATGAGATCGGTGAACTGCCACTGGAAGCCCAAGCCCGTCTGCTGCGCGTACTGCAGGAGGGCGAAATCCGCCGGGTGGGTTCGGTACAGTCGCAAAAAGTCGATGTGCGCCTGATTGCCGCGACCCACCGCGACCTGAAAAACCTGGCCAAGGCTGGGCAATTCCGTGAAGACCTTTACTATCGCCTGCATGTGATCGCCCTGAAATTGCCAGCCCTGCGCGAGCGCGGCAGTGACGTCAACGAGATCGCCAGCGCCTTCCTCGCCAGGCAGAGCGCGCGCATCGGTCGTGACGACCTGCACTTCTCGCCTGAAGCCGAGCAAGCCATTCGTCATTACAGCTGGCCGGGCAACGTGCGCGAACTGGAGAACGCCGTAGAGCGTGCGGTGATTCTGAGCGAGAGCGCGGAAATATCGGCCGAACTGCTGGGTATCGATATCGAGCTGAGCGATATGGACGATGACGACCTTCTCGACAAGGCGATGGCCGCTGGCGCTGCCAGCAACGCCAGCCATGAGCCGACCGAGGATCTGTCGCTGGAAGACTACTTCCAGCATTTCGTGCTTGAGCACCAGGACCACATGACCGAAACCGAGCTTGCCCGCAAGCTCGGGGTCAGCCGCAAGTGCCTGTGGGAGCGCCGTCAGCGCCTGGGCATACCGCGCCGCAAGAGCAACGCTACCAGCGAATGATCGACTCCGATGGTGCACGCCGCAGCAAAGGTGGCGCCAGTCAGATCGAGCGCCGCCCGCGGCGCTCGATCGCATGGGCGCTGAACAGGTCGCGGCAACCCGTGGTAACACATCAGTACCCGCAAAAATCTGTTACCCAATCTTTGCGCCGTAACAGTTCCCGAGGCGTACGGTAACGAAATTCCGACATTTACCACCCGCGAGCCTTCTCAAAAACCCGCCAAACCATTGATTTCATTGGGTTTGCAAAAGTTGGCACGCCACCTGCTATATGTTCAGTACAAGAACAATAACAAGCACTGCAACTCAGAATAAGAACAAGACGAAACGGCTCACGCACAATAAAAACAAGACGGCGGAGGCGCAGCTAACTGATTCTTTTGGAGAGGATGCGTGTTTGGGGCTTGCCCCACGACCAGGCAGAGAACAACAAAAACTGCACTAAAAAGCAGCGCCTGAACTGGTTGGATCGAATGATCAGCGTGACATCAGCGGCCAAAGCAATCCGTTTGCTCTTAACCCCTGGATTGGGGGTCGTCCACAAGCTTTGAGATTTGTGGGCAGGGCACTCAACAAAAACAAGAAGCCCGGCATAAAAACAATAAGAGCACGCAACGACTTCTTGGGGAGCTTAGGCTCCCCTTGTCGTTTCTCCCTTCTGGCAGTCCATCCTGCTACCGCCTACACCATTCCCCGAGTAAATGCTAGAATCCCCGCCCATCATGCGGCCATTCTCCTATTCTTGGCCGAACATTCCTTCACACAGTGCATCCCATGCTGAAGAAGCTGTTCCAGTCTTTCCGCCCTCCCGTACCGGGCCAGCACCACAAGCGCACCACGCCTGAGGTGATCAACAAGAGCCAACACTCGCTGCAGCGCCACCAGTTCAGCCGCCATGCGGTGAATATCGTCGAGCGCCTGCAAGGCGCGGGCTACCAGGCCTACCTGGTCGGTGGTTGCGTGCGCGACCTGATGCTGGGCATCACGCCCAAGGACTTCGACGTCGCCACCAGCGCAACACCTGAGCAGGTACGTGCCGAGTTCCGCAATGCGCGCATCATCGGCCGTCGCTTCAAGCTGGTTCACGTGCATTTCGGCCGTGAAATCATCGAAGTCGCGACCTTCCGTGCCCATCACTCAGAAGACGACCAAGGTGACAGTCACCGCTCGTCGCACAATGCCAGTGGTCGCATTCTGCGTGACAACGTATATGGCAGCCTGGAAGAGGACGCGCAACGCCGCGACTTCACCATCAACGCCCTGTACTACGACCCGGTCAGCGAACGCGTCCTCGATTACGCCAACGGCGTGCACGACGTACGCAACCGCCTGTTGCGCCTGATCGGTGACCCGACGCATCGCTACCAGGAAGACCCGGTACGCATGCTGCGTGCGGTGCGTTTTGCCGCCAAACTCGACTTCGGCATCGAAAAGCATACTTTCCAGCCTATCCGCGGCCTGGCACCGCTGCTGCGCGAAATCCCGCCTGCGCGGCTGTTCGAGGAATGCCTCAAGCTGTTCCTGTCCGGCCAAGGCGCGATCGTCTTCGAGATGCTGGTCGACCTGGCATTGTTCGAGCCGCTGTTCCCGGCCAGTGCGCATGCACTGGAAGAGCGCCCGACCTACACCCATACCCTGATCAGCCAGGCGCTGAGCAACACTGACCTGCGTATCAAGCAAGGCAAACCGGTGACCCCGGCCTTCCTGTTCGCCGCCCTGCTCTGGCCAGCCCTGCCAAGCCGCGTACTGCACCTGCAAAACCAGGGTGTACCGCCGATCCCGGCCATGAATGGCGCAGCCCACGACCTGATTGCCGAACAGTGTGCGCGCATTGCCATTCCGAAGCGTTTCACCCTGCCTATCCGCGAGATCTGGGACATGCAGGAGCGCCTGCCACGACGCAGCGGCAAACGCGCCGACCTGCTGCTCGACAACCCACGCTTCCGTGCCGGCTACGATTTCCTCCTGCTGCGCGAGAGCGCAGGCGAAGAAACCGACGACCTTGGCCAGTGGTGGACCGATTACCAGGATGCCAACGACTCCGAGCGCCGCGAGATGATCCGCGAGCTGGGCAGCCGTGATGAGGGCACCGGGGCCGGCCCACGCAAGCGCAAGCGCAGCAACAGCAAGCGCAAACGTGGTGGCGATGAGGCGTTCGAGTGACCACTCGCGCCTACATCGGCCTTGGCAGCAACCTGGATGCGCCTGCCGAGCAACTGGGCAACGCCCTGCAGGCGCTGGACCGGGTCGCGAGCACCCGTCTGGTGGCGGCCTCTGCTCTGTACACCAGCGACTCCCTGCTGCCTGGCCAGCCGCGTTACACCAACGCTGTCGCCGCCCTGGATACCTCTCTCGCCCCCCTGGACCTGCTGGACGCCCTGCAGGCCATCGAGAATGAACAGGGCCGTGTACGCAAGGAACGCTGGGGCCCACGCACGCTCGACCTGGACATCTTGCTGTTCGGCGACCACGTCATCGATGTGCCACGCCTGCAGGTGCCGCACTACCACATGCATGCCCGCCCCTTCGTGCTGTACCCACTGGCCGAACTGGTGGCAGACGACTTTCACCTGGCCGACGGCCGCCCGCTTGCCCAGTTGCTCCAAGCCTGCCCGTTTGTCGGCCTGGAACGCCTGTAGCCCAGGCGCTTGGGGCCTTTCTCCAAGGGCGGTAACGCCAGTAACACCCTGTTCGTAACAATGCGGTAACAGGGTGATTGACTTCCCCCACCTCGCTCACGACTATAGGCGTCCCGTGTGGCACCAAAGTGCCGCATACCCGTATTTAGGCCCGGACGGACCTGTGCCCCGAACATCACACACGATGATGTGCCGCTCCGGAAGATGACTACACGCGTTGTTGGCGGTCGTTTTTCACAGCGCCTGAACGAGGATTTTCCTACATGCCTGAAGTAACCCTGACCACCCTGCACGGCCTCAAGGCCAAGGGTGAAAAGATCACCATGCTGACCTGCTACGACGCTACCTTTGCCAAGGCTGCAAGCCAGGCCGGCGTCGAAGTGTTGCTGGTGGGCGACTCCTTGGGGATGGTCCTGCAGGGCCATGACAGCACGCTGCCCGTCACCACGGCGGAAATGGCCTACCACACCGCCTGCGTCAAACGCGGCAACGAGGGTGCGCTGATTCTTGCCGACCTGCCGTTCATGGCCCACGCCACCCCCGAGCAGGCCTTCGCCAACTGCGCCACGCTGATGCAGGCCGGCGCCCACATGATCAAGCTTGAAGGCGCTGCCTGGCTGGGCGAGACCATTCGCCTGCTGGCCGAGCGCGGTGTGCCGGTGTGCGCTCACATGGGCCTGACCCCGCAAACCGTCAACGTTCTGGGCGGTTATAAAGTGCAGGGGCGCCAGGAAGCCCAGGCACGGCAGATGCGCGCCGATGCCATCGCCCTGGAACAGGCCGGCGCCGCCATGCTGTTGCTCGAATGCGTACCTAGCGAATTGGCCGCAGAGATTACCCAGGCCGTGAGCATCCCAGTGATCGGCATCGGAGCCGGCAACGCTACCGACGGCCAGGTGCTGGTCCTGCACGACATGCTGGGCTTGTCCCTTAGCGGTCGGGTACCAAAGTTCGTGAAGAACTTCATGGTCGGCCAACCGGACATCGCGAGCGCACTTACCGCCTACGTCAAGGCTGTCAAAGACGTCAGTTTCCCAGCGAGCGAGCACGGATTCAGCGCATGAACACAGTCAAGACCGTCCGTGAACTGCGCGCAGCCATTGCGCGCGCCCGTGGCGAGGGCAAGCGTATCGCCTTCGTGCCAACCATGGGCAACCTGCACAGCGGCCATGCTGCGCTGGTGACCACAGCGGCCCAACGTGCCGACTTCGTCGTTGCCAGCATCTTCGTCAACCCGCTGCAGTTCGGCGCCAACGAAGACCTCGACAAGTACCCACGCACCCTCGCCGCCGACCAAGAGCGCCTGCTCCAGGCTGGCTGCAATCTGCTGTTCGCTCCCACTGTCGAAGAGATGTACCCCGACGGTATGGCCGTGCAGACCCGCGTCAGCGTGCCGAACCTTTCCGAAGGCCTGTGTGGCACAAGCCGCCCGGGGCATTTCGAGGGCGTAGCCACCGTGGTCAGCAAGCTGTTCAACATGGTGCAGCCCGATCTTGCAGTGTTCGGCGAAAAGGACTACCAGCAACTGGCGGTGATTCGCGCCATGGTGCGTGACCTGAACATGCCGATCCAGATCATCGGCGAGCCGACCGTGCGCGCCGAGGATGGCCTGGCGCTGTCGTCGCGTAATGGTTACCTGACGGCAGAACAGCGTGCTACCGCCCCGGTTGTGTACCGCACGCTGCAGCAGATCGGCGACGCCATCAGCCGTGGCCAGCGCGACTTTGCAGCGCTGGTTGCCGATGGGCAGGCTCAGCTGACAGCGGCCGGCCTGCGCCCGGACTATCTGCAGGTACGCCATGCGCTGACCCTTCGCCCAGCGATGGTCGATGACCGGGACCTGGTGATTCTGGTGGCGGCCTACCTGGGTAACACGCGGCTTATCGACAACCTTTACGTGCATCTGGACGAAAAGACTGCATGATGCCGGGGGCTGCCCTGCAGCCCCAAATTCCCCTCCCCGCCCCATTCCCTGCGCGCAACCAATGCCTATAATGATGGCCAGCCTGAACCTGGCCATGACGCCCCTGTCCAAGGCCACACTACGCAACAAGGAATTCTGCGCAATGGCGTATTACCGGACACCCCATGATGTTACGGCCCTGCCAGCCTGGCAGGCCCTCCAGCAGCACCGCGACGCCATGCAGGATTTCAGCATGCGCGAAGCCTTCGCCGCCGACTCCAAGCGCTTCGACGAGTTTTCCCTGAGCTGCTGCGGCCTGTTCCTCGACTACTCGAAAAACCTGATCAACGAACAAAGCCGCGACCTGCTGGTGCAGCTGGCCGAACAAGTCGGCCTGCAGGATGCGATCAAGTCGATGTTCAGCGGCGAAATCATCAACGCCTCCGAAGGCCGCCCCGTGCTGCACACCGCCCTGCGCCGCCCGGTGGGTGACAAGCTCAGCGTCAACGGCGTCAACGTGATGCCCGAGGTGCACAAGGTACTCAACCAGATCACCGAGCTGGTGGGGCGTATCCATGACGGGCTGTGGCGTGGCTACAGTGAGAAGCCGATCACCGATGTGGTCAATATCGGCATCGGCGGTTCTTTCCTGGGCCCTGAACTGGTTTCCGAGGCGCTGCTGCCCTACGCCCAGCGCGGCGTGCGCTGCCACTACCTGGCCAACATCGATGGCAGTGAGTTCCATGAGCTGTCGGCCAACCTGCGCGCCGAAACCACCTTGTTCATCGTCTCGTCCAAGTCGTTCAACACCCTCGAGACCCTGAAAAACGCCATGGCCGCGCGTACCTGGTACCTGGCCCAGGGCGGTTCGGAAGCCGAGCTGTATCGCCACTTCATCGCCGTATCCAGCAACAAGGCTGCCGCCGTAGCCTTCGGCATCCGCGAAGAGAACATCTTCCCCATGTGGGACTGGGTCGGCGGGCGCTATTCGCTGTGGTCGGCCATCGGCCTGCCGATTGCCCTGGCCATCGGTACCGCCAACTTCAAGGAACTGCTGTCGGGTGCCTACACCATGGACCAGCACTTCCAGACCGCGCCGTTCGAGAAGAACATGCCGGTGCTGCTGGCCCTGCTGGGCGTCTGGTACGGTAATTTCTGGGGTGCCCGCAGCCACGCGATCCTCCCTTACGATCATTATCTGCGCAACATCACCAAACACTTGCAGCAGCTGGACATGGAGTCCAACGGCAAGAGCGTGCTGACCGACGGTACGCCAGTGAAGACCGATACCGGCCCGGTGATCTGGGGCGGCGTCGGCTGCAACGGCCAGCACGCCTACCACCAGTTGCTGCACCAGGGCACCCAGCTGATCCCGGCCGACTTCATTGTCCCGGTGGTGAGCTTCAACCCGGTTGCCGACCACCATCAGTGGCTGTACGCCAACTGCCTGTCGCAAAGCCAGGCGCTGATGCTGGGCAAAACGCGTGAGGAGGCCGAGGCCGAATTGCGCCAAAAGGGCCTGAATGAAGCCGACATCGAAAAACTCGCTCCACACAAGGTGATCCCGGGCAACCGCCCGAGCAACACCCTTGTGGTCGAACGCATCAGCCCGCGTCGCCTTGGCGCGCTGGTGGCGATGTATGAGCACAAGGTGTTCGTGCAGAGCGTGATCTGGGGCATCAACGCCTTCGACCAGTGGGGTGTGGAACTGGGCAAGGAGCTGGGCAAGGGTGTCTACCAGCGTATCGTCGGCAGCCTGGAAGACAGCGCCGAAGATGGTTCCACCCAGGGCCTGATCAACTACTTCCGCGGCCGTCACCGCGGCTGACCGATGCCGGCGTCTTCGTGGCCAGCCCGCGAAGACGCCGGCACAGGTTGAACACCTCTTCCAGCTACACTGTCCAATCGAATAGCCGTTGCAGTCCACCGCCCCGACAAGAGCAAAGGACCACCTGCCATGTTCGATATACGCGACTACCCCCAGGCCCTGGCCGTCAGCCAGTCCGCCAGCCTTTCTACCGACGACTACAGCCGCCTCTACCGCCAGTCGGTCGAAGCCCCCGACACCTTCTGGGCCGAACAGGCCAAACGCCTGGCCTGGATCAAACCGTGGTCCAGGGTACAGCAATGCGACCTCAAGACCGGCGAAGCCCGCTGGTTCGAAGGTGCCCAGCTGAACGTCAGCTACAACTGCATCGATCGCCACCTGGCCCAACGCGGCGAGCAGACCGCCCTGCTGTGGGAAGGCGACGATCCTGCGGACTCCAAGGCCATCACCTACCAAGAGTTGCACCGCCAGGTCTGTCGCCTGGCCAATGCACTCAAGGCACGTGGCGTGAAGAAAGGCGACCGGGTATGCATCTACATGCCGATGATCCCCGAAGCCGCCTACGCCATGCTTGCCTGCACGCGGATTGGCGCGATCCACTCGGTGGTGTTCGGCGGCTTCTCCCCGGATGCGTTGCGCGACCGCATTCTCGATGCTGACTGCCGCACCGTGATCACCGCCGATGAGGGTGTACGCGGCGGCAAACGCATCCCGCTCAAGCAGAATGTCGACAAGGCAATGGCCAGTTGCCCGGACGTCAGTAGCGTATTGGTGGTGCGCCGTACCGGTACCGATGTAGCCTGGAGCGAGGGCCGCGACCTCTGGTATGACCAGGCAACGGAAAACGCGGGTGACGACTGCCCACCTGAACCCATGGAGGCCGAAGACCCGCTGTTCATCCTCTACACCTCCGGCAGCACCGGCAAGCCCAAGGGCGTGCTGCACACCACCGCCGGTTACCTGCTGCAGGCCACCATGACCTTCAAGGTGGTGTTCGACTACCGTGACGGCGAGGTGTTCTGGTGCACCGCCGACGTGGGCTGGGTCACCGGCCACAGTTACATCGTCTATGGCCCGCTGGCCAACGGCGCGGTTTCACTGATGTTCGAGGGTGTTCCCAACTACCCGGACACCTCGCGTTTCTGGCAGGTGGTGGACAAGCACAAGGTCAATATTTTCTATACCGCGCCCACCGCACTGCGCGCTCTGATGCGTGAAGGCTCTGGCCCGTTGCAGAGTACGTCGCGCAAGAGCCTGCGCCTGCTCGGCAGCGTCGGCGAGCCGATCAACCCAGAGGCGTGGGAATGGTACTTCGAGGAAGTCGGCCAAAAACGCTGCCCCATCGTCGACACCTGGTGGCAGACCGAAACCGGCGGCATCATGCTCACCCCGCTGCCCGGCACACAGAAGCTCAAGCCAGGTTGTGCGACACAACCCATGTTCGGCGTGCAACCGGTGCTGCTGGATGACCAAGGCAAGCCGATCGAAGGGCCCGGCGCCGGCTTGCTGGCGATAAAGGCGAGTTGGCCGGGGCAGATCCGCAGCGTCTACGGCGACCACCAACGCATGGTCGATACCTACTTCAAGCCCATGCCCGGCTATTACTTCACCGGCGACGGTGCCCGGCGCGATGCCGATGGCGACTACTGGATCACCGGCCGCATCGATGATGTGATCAACGTTTCCGGCCACCGCATCGGTACCGCCGAAGTGGAAAGCGCACTGGTATTGCATGAAAGCGTCGCCGAGGCCGCAGTGGTCGGTTACCCCCATGACCTCAAGGGCCAGGGTGTGTATGCGTTCGTGACGACCATGAACGGCGTGACAGCGGACGATGCCCTGAAAGCGGAACTGTTGGCACTGGTCAGCAAGGAAATCGGCAGCTTCGCCAAACCCGAGCTGATCCAGTGGGCGCCGGCCTTGCCCAAGACCCGCTCGGGCAAGATCATGCGGCGTATACTGCGCAAGATCGCCTGCAACGAACTCGACACCCTGGGCGACACCTCGACCCTGGCTGACCCAAGCGTGGTGCAGGGGTTGATCGACAAACGCCTCAACCAATAGCCGGCGGCACCTGTTCATGGCCGCCCTGAACGACAGGTCACCATGGAAGCCCTACGCCGCCGTATCGAAACCCAGGTCATGAGCCTCACCGGGCTGGCCCTCGGCCAGCTCGACCTGGAATCCCCCAAAGGTGACCCCGGCCTGTTCGGCCCGCACAGCATGAGCTGGCGGGTGCATGGCGATTTCCCCAGCATGCTGGTTGGCGGTATCAGCGCCCTGATGCTGCAACTGCTGCACCCGCTGGCACTGGCGGGCGTGTGGGACCACTCCAACTTTCGCCAAGACCTGCTCGGCCGCTTGCGTCGCACCAGCCAATTCATTTCGGGCACGACATTCGGCTCGACCCGTGACGCCGAGTGGCTGATCGACAAGGTGCGCACCATTCACCTGCAAGTGACCGGAACTGCGCCCGATGGCCGTCCATACGCTGCCAGCGACCCCGATCTGCTGACCTGGGTACATGTGGCCGAAGTCAGCAGCTTCCTCGCGGCCCACCTGCGCTATCGCGACCCGCAGCTGTCACGCACCGAGCAGGATGCCTATTACGACGAAATCGCCCTGATCGCCGAACGCCTCGGCGCCCGCGATGTGCCCCGCTCATGCCAGCAGGTCGACGAGTACCTGCAGCGTATGCGTCCTCAATTGCACTGCGACGCGCGCAGCCTGGAAGTGATCGAGATCCTGCTTCAGGCCCCTGCACCGAGCCGTCTTGCCCAGCCGGTTGGCAGGTTGATGCTGCAAGCGGGTATCGACCTGTTGCCGGCCTGGGCCCAGGCCATGCTCGGCCTGCATCAGGGCCCGCTGCAGCAGCGCATGATCCGTTTGGGGCTAAGCCGCACCGCCCCGGTGCTGCGTTGGGCCATGCGTGACGGTTCGGCGCATCGCGCCAAAAGGCGCATGGGGATCGAGTGAGCGCAAATGCCGCGCCCCCAGCGGAACCGATTTAACCTGCCATACTCCAAGCTCTCCTGCCTGGACAGACGAAGCGACACATGTACAAAGGATTGACTCGCGCCCTCGGCGCCCTGTTGGCTCTCGTGGCCCTCTACAGCCTGCTTGGCTTCCTCATCGTTCCTGGCGTTGCCCTGCGCATCGCCAACCAGCAGTTGGCCCAATACGCCACACTGCCGGCGCACCTTCAGCGTATCGAGCTCAACCCGTTCAGCCTCGAGCTGACGCTGTGGGGCCTGCAGATCGGCGAACCGGGTAAAGAACAGGTAGGGTTTGAGCGGCTGTATGCGAACCTTGCGCTCGACAGCCTGTGGAGCGGCGCCCTGCACCTGCAGGCGATCGAACTCGACAAACCCCGCAACGAAGTGCTGTTCGCCAAGGACGGCACGCTCAACCTCACCCAGCTGTTCAAGCTGCCAGCCAGCGAACCCAAAGCTGAAGAGCCTGCATCCGATCCGTTCCCCTTGCGCATCGGCAGCATCAAGCTCAGCGCTGGCTACCTGCATTTTGCCGATGCGCGTCCAAGCGAGCCGATCGAATTCATCTACGACGACATGAACCTGGAGCTGAAAAACCTCAGCACCTTGCCGGACGACAACGCTGACATGACGTTGGTGGCATTGGGCCCTAACGGTGGGCGCATCGACTGGAACGGCACCTTGAGCCTTGCGCCTATAGCTTCAAAGGGCACTCTGAAAATCACCGACGGCAAGATGAAGCTGTTCTGGCCCTACGTTCGCGATGCCGTGCCGCTGGTGCTGGAGGACGGCGTGGTCAACCTCGACACGCACTACACGCTCAACCTGTCCAAGGAAACCGAGCTGCTGCTGGACAACACCTCGGTACGTGTCGCGCCATTCGCCATAAAGGCGCCAGATGGTCGCCCACTGGTACGCCTGGCGAGCCTCGATGTCAGCGAAACCAGCATCGACCTGGCCAAACAGCGGGTTACCGTGGGCAAGGTCCGCAGTGAAAAACTGGAAACCTGGGCCGCCCTGGAGCAGGACGGCCAGCTCGACTGGCAGAAACTCTTCGCCAGCCAGCCGGCCAAGCCCACGCCGACGGAAAAGGCAGAGCCGGCCGCCGCCGAACCGGCTCCCGACGACAAGGCAGCCAAGGAACCAGGCAAGCCATGGCAAGTGCTACTCAAGGACGTTCAGCTGCGCAATTATCAGGTGCACCTGGCCGACCGTAGCCAGAAAGAGCCAGTTGCGCTGGACGTTGGGCCTCTGAACGTCGACATGCAGGGTTTCGACAGCCTCAACCAGTCGCCCTTCACCCTCAAGCTCGACACCGGCATTGGCAAGCAGGGCAAGTTGCAGGCCAGTGGCGAGGTCAACCTGGCGCCGGTCAGCGCCAGGCTCGATGTCAGCACACGCGACATCGACCTGCGTATTGCGCAGGCCTACATCAGCCCGTTCATCCGCCTGGAGCTGCGTAGTGGCATGCTTGCCAGTGACCTCAAGGTCGACCTCAAAGGCACCGAACCTCTGGCCTTCACCGTGGCCGGCAAGGCGCAGGTCAACCAGCTGCACACCCTGGACACCATCAAGACCCGCGACTTCGTCAAATGGCAACAGGTGAATGTGGACGGCCTGGCCTATGTGCACGGTGATGCCCTGTCGATCGACAAGGTAACCCTGCTGCAGCCTTATGCCCGCTTCATCATCAACGAAGACCGCACCACCAATGTCGATGACCTGCTGATCCCGCAGCCTGCCAATGCCCCCGCGCCAAGCCAAGCCAAGCCGGCCAGCACCCAAAGCAGCAAGCCGCTGGGCATCCGCATCGGGCAGATCAGCATCAACGATGGTTCAGCCAACTTTGCCGACCTCACTCTGACACCTAACTTCGCCACGGCGGTGCAGCAGCTCAACGGCCAGATCGGCACCATCGACAACCGCAAGCCGGCGCCGGCCAAGGTCGACATCAAGGGCAAGGTCGACCGTTATGCACCGGTTACCATCAAAGGCGCGCTGAACCCGTTCAACCCGATGGCAAGCCTGGATATCGCCACCAGCTTCAAACGTGTCGAACTGACCACGCTGACGCCCTACTCTGGCAAGTTCGCCGGCTTCCGTATCCGCAAGGGCCGCCTGAACCTCGACCTGCACTACCTGATCACCAATGGCCAATTGAAGGCCGAGAACAAGCTGGTGGTCGAGCAATTGCAGTTGGGTGAGAAGGTCGATAGCCCGGATGCGGTCGACCTGCCCATTCGCTTGGCGGTCGCGCTGCTCAAAGACACCGAAGGCAAGATTTCGATCGAGCTGCCGGTGACCGGCGACCTCAACAACCCGCAATTCAGCGTCATGCCTATCGTCTGGCAGACATTGCGCAACCTGGTGCTGCGTGCGGCTCAGGCGCCTTTCAAATTCATCGGCGGGCTGATTGCTGGCGGCGGCTCGCAAGACCTCGGCAATGTATCGTTCGCCCCAGGTTCCAGCGAGCTCAGTGGCGATGCGCAATCGGCCCTGGACAAACTCGCCTCGGCCCTCAAGGAGCGCCCCGAGCTGCGCCTGGAAATCGAAGGCACCAGTGCCCAGAGCAGCGATGGCCCACTGCTCGCTCAGCAGCGCCTGGAGCGGGAGTATCAGGCCACCTGGTACAAGATCCTGCAACGCCGTGGCGACAAGGTGCCGGCCAACGCCTCCATGCTGGTGGTCGACGACAGCGACAAACCGGCCATGCTCGAAGGCATCTACCGTACCCGTCTGAAACAGCAACCGCCGGCCGACTGGGAACAGCTGAGCCGCGAGGAGCGCACCGTTAGGCTGCGCGAGGCGGTGATCAAGTCATGGGCCGAAAGCGCCGCATTGCTGCGCACCCTGGGCCAGGAGCGGGCCAGCAGTATCAAGGACTACCTGGTCGACAAGGGCAAGCTTGAGGATGACCGGGTGTATTTCATTGATACAAGCCTTGGACAGGCTGAAAAAGATGGCCGGGTGATTACACCGATGCATCTGGATGCCGAGTAAACAATGTCTGCCCTGACGCGCCCTGTAAGAGCGGCCTTGCGTCGCGAAAGGGCCGCAAAGCGGCCCCAGGATATCAGCGGCGCCACAGCTATCCTGGGACTGCTGCGCAGCCCTTTCGCGACACAAGGCCGCTCCTACGAAAGCCGCTGCCCGGATACCGCCGGGTGGTACAGCGGCTGCACCTTGTTGCCTGCCGGGTCCAGCAAGTGGAAGCTGCGCGCGCCATCCCCATGATTGAAAGGCCGGTCCAGCAAGGTCACCCCACGAGCCTTGAAGTACTGATACCAGGCCTCCAATTCCTCCACGCTGTCGACGATGAAGCCGTAGTGATCCAGCGTCTGCAGGCCATTGGCAGCCCCTGCCCCCCGCCCCAGCGAGAGGTTGTCGTTACCACACGTCAAGTAGACCAGATCCTCGTTGGCCCGATTCAACACCTCCATGCCCAGCACATCGACATAGAAACGCTCGCACTCTTCAAGGTTGGGCACCAGCAGGGCGATATGGCGCAGGCCATTGAGACGACCGGGGCGGGCAGGTAATTCAGACATTAGCGCGACTCCATTTTTGTATACAATTCATAATAGAATTTAAAACAAAAGGAGCCTCATGTGTATAGCCTGTTCATCAAGACGCGCGTCAAGCCTGGTTGCGCCGAACGCTTTCTCACGGCCATCAAGGTAAACGCTGCCGCCTCCGTGGCCACGGAACCCGGGTGCCTGGTGTTCGATGTGTCACAGGACCGGGTCGATCCGGAGGTGATCTACCTGTACGAAATCTACCGCGACGACGAGGCATATGAAGCGCATACCCGCACTGCGCACTTTCGTGACAGCCGCCCCCTTGTAGAGCCTCTGATCGCCGAGCAGGAGTATTTCGAAAGCAACGTTATCGCGCGTAACCCAGTGAATTAAGCGGTAACGAAAAGCCCCGGCCAAGGCCGGGGCTGTTTTGAAAGGTGGCCAGATCCTTTGGCCGACGGGACATTCCTTATTCGGACTTCAGACCATCAGACATGACGCTCTTGACGCCCTTGATGTTCTTGGCAATGCGGACCGCTTCTTCTTTCTGAGAATCGGTGACCTTCACGTCAGAAGACAGCGACACGACGCCTTGGCTGGTTTCGACTTTGATGTCACTGCCTGGAACGCCTTTTTCAGTCATCAGATCAGCTTTGACTTTGGTGGTGATCCAAGTGTCGGAGCCTTCCTGTTGCATGTTGTCCACAGTGTCGTTGGCAGCCAGCATGACTGGAGCCTGGACAGGCTCGGCGGCGAACGCACCATTAGCCATGGTCAGGGTCAGGGCGGTAGCAGTAGCGGCAGCAATGGCGAACTTCTTCATGTGAGTCACTCCTGTTTTTCGAAAGGTCTGCGCCGTATGTCCTGGCGGCAGGTATGAAGGTAGTTGCACGGGCTGTGCCAGGTTTTAATATTTAAATTTTTCCTTTAATATCAATAACTTAATAAAATCAGAACAAGTCGCCAATCGTGCAAATTGCAACCTGCGAGGTAAATCTGCGTGCAAGATGCAAGTGTGCAAAAGGTTCCGTGCAGACAATAAAAAAGGGCCCGCTAAGGGCCCTTTTTGTACAACGTTGCAGGTCGCTTAGACGCCCGAGGCCTTGGCCGCGGCAACGTCTTTGATCGACAGCTTGATACGGCCGCGGTTGTCCACGTCCAGTACCAGCACTTCGACTTCCTGACCTTCTTTCAGAATATCGGTCACTTTCTCTACGCGTGCATCGCTGAGCATGGAGATGTGTACCAGGCCGTCCTTGCCAGGCAGGATGTTGACGAAGGCGCCGAAGTCGACGATACGCTCGACCTTGCCCACGTAGATCTTGCCGATCTCGGCTTCAGCGGTGATGCCCAGAACGCGCTGACGCGCGGCTTCTGCAGCTTCTTTGGTTTCGCCGAAGATCTTGATCGAGCCATCGTCTTCGATATCGATCGAAGCTTTGGTCTCTTCGCAGATGGCACGGATGGTGGCGCCGCCTTTACCGATGACGTCACGGATCTTGTCGGTGTCGATCTTCATCGCGATCATGGTCGGGGCGTTGGCCGACAGCTCGGTACGCGACTGGCCAATGATCTGGTTCATCTGGCCGAGGATGTTCAGGCGCGCTTCCAGGGCCTGGCCCAGGGCGATTTCCATGATCTCTTCGGTGATGCCGTTGATCTTGATGTCCATCTGCAGTGCGGTAACGCCTTTAGCAGTACCGGCAACCTTGAAGTCCATGTCGCCCAGGTGGTCTTCATCACCCAGGATGTCGGTCAGGACTGCGAACTTCTCGCCTTCCTTGACCAGGCCCATGGCGATACCGGCCACCGGTGCCTTCATCGGTACACCAGCATCCATCAGTGCCAGGGAAGCACCGCAGACCGACGCCATGGAGCTGGAACCGTTGGACTCGGTGATTTCCGACACAACACGGATGGTGTACGGGAACACGTCAGCGGCAGGCAGCATGGCCTGTACCGAACGGCGGGCCAGGCGGCCGTGACCGATTTCACGACGGCCAGCACCGCCCATGCGACCACACTCGCCCACCGAGAACGGCGGGAAGTTGTAGTGCAGCATGAAGGGGTCTTTCTTCTCGCCTTCGAGGGTGTCCAGCAGCTGGGCGTCACGGGCAGTACCCAGGGTCGCGACGACCAGGGCCTGGGTTTCACCACGGGTGAACAGTGCCGAACCGTGCGTCTTCGGCAGAACGCCGACTTCGATGTTCAGCGGGCGAACGGTCTTGGTGTCACGACCATCGATACGCGGCTTGCCGTTGACGATGTTTTCGCGAACGGTGCGGTATTCGATCTCACCGAAGATTTCTTTTACTTCGCTGGCCGATGGCTGGCCTTCTTCACCGGAGAACTTGGCGATCGCCTGGTCGCGCAGCTCGCCCAGGCGCGCGTAGCGGTCGGCCTTGACGGTGATGGTGTAGCCCTGCGAAACGGCTTCGCCGAATTCAGCGCGAATGGCGTTGAACAGCTCGGTGTTGGCAACGGCAGGTTTCCAGTCCCAGGTCGGCTTGGCAGCTTCGGCAGCCAGCTCTTTGACAGCCTGGATAACGGCCTGGAATTCGTCGTGGGCGAACAGTACAGCGCCCAGCATCTGGTCTTCGGTCAGCTCTTGGGCTTCCGACTCAACCATCAGCACGGCGTCGGAAGTACCGGCAACGACCATGTCCAGGCTCGAGGCAGCCAGTTGCTCGTAAGTCGGGTTCAGCAGGTAGCCGGTGCTTTCGTGGAAGGCAACACGGGCAGCGCCGATCGGGCCTTCGAACGGGATGCCGGAGATGGCCAGCGCAGCCGAGGTACCGATCATCGCAGCGATGTCCGGATCGGTCTTCTTGCTGGTCGATACCACGGTGCAGACGACCTGGACTTCGTTCATGAAGCCTTCAGGGAACAGCGGGCGGATCGGACGGTCGATCAGGCGCGAGGTCAGCGTCTCTTTCTCGGAAGGACGGCCTTCGCGCTTGAAGAAGCCACCCGGGATCTTGCCGGCGGCGTAGGTCTTTTCCTGGTAGTGGACCGACAGAGGGAAGAAGCCCTTGCCTGGATCGGCCTGCTTGGCACCGACCACGGTCACCAGCACGGTGACATCGTTGTCGACGGTAACCAGCACGGCGCCGGTTGCCTGACGGGCAATGCGGCCCGTTTCGAGAGTAACGGTCGATTGACCGAACTGGAATTTCTTGATTACCGGGTTCACGGTTTCCTACCTTTTTTCAGTGGCTCTGGGGGAACTGGTTTCTTGCGAATTCTTGGGCAGAACGGGGAATCGGCCCCATTGACCGTCCAGATACAACACGAGGCTGGGAGCCTGGCGCCGAGCGGAAAAAACCGCTCGGCGTTGCCAGGCTGCCAACCTCGAAGATACGCGTGGCGTGTCCGACGCAAACGCTGCCAAGCAGCGCTGGCGAAGCATGCGACACGCCATGCACACCACTGACCAGGCCGCTATTAGCGACGCAGGCCCAGGCGACCGATCAGGGCGCTGTAACGAGTGGTGTCTTTGCCCTTCAGGTAGTCCAGCAGCTTACGACGCTGGTTAACCATGCGGATCAGGCCACGACGCGAGTGGTGGTCTTTACCGTTGGCCTTGAAGTGGCCTTGCAGCTTGTTGATGTTCGCGGTCAGCAGAGCGACCTGAACTTCCGGGCTACCAGTGTCACCAGCAGCTTGCTGGAAGTCGGTAACGATTTGAGCTTTTTCTTCAACGCTGAGGGCCATGTGGCTTCTCCTGATAACGGAACCCGCAAGCGGGTCCAATAGGCCAGGGACAAATCCCTGTATTAATAAAAAAGGTGTGACCGTGCCTACTGACAGCCACCCTTGTATCCGCAGGCCACAGCATGAGCCGAAGCCTGCGGTTTCGATCATTCCGACCGAATCAGTCGACGCGGCGCAATACGCCCGTCTTCGCTCACTTCACCGATACCGATGAAACGACCATTGTGATCCTGTACCCGGACCATGCCAAATTGCGGCGCGTCCGGAGCACGTACCGCCTGGCCATGCAGCCAGTAGAACGCGCTGTGTTCGGACAAGCCGATCAGCGGCCAGTCCTGCAGGCCACTGTCCGAAGGCATGAGGAAGCGATCGAGCGCTTCGTTGCCGCCTTCGGCGTGGGCCTGTTCGAGTTCCTCGAGGGTCACGGTCTGGGCCAGCTCGAAGGGCCCGGCGTGGGTCCTGCGCAGCTCGGCAACATAGGCGCCACAGCCGAGGGCCTCGCCGATATCCTCCACCAGGGTGCGGATATAGGTGCCTTTGCTGCATCCTACGCTCAGCCGTGCACGGGTGCCTTCGCACTCGAGCAACTCCAAGCGGTTAATAGTAACAGAACGCGCCTCGCGCTCCACTACCTCTCCTGCACGTGCCAGCTTGTAAAGCGGCTGACCGTCACGCTTGAGCGCCGAGTACATCGGCGGTATCTGGCTGATCGGGCCGCGAAAACGTGGCAGTAGCGCCTCGATGTCGGCACGACCAACGGTCACTTCACGGGTTTGCAGGACCTCGCCTTCAGCATCGGCAGTATTGGTAGTCTGCCCCAGCTGCATGACGGTTTCGTAGCCCTTGTCGGAATCGAGCAGGTACTGCGAAAACTTGGTCGCTTCGCCGAAGCACAGCGGCAGCACGCCGGTGGCCAACGGGTCGAGGCTGCCGGTGTGGCCGGCCTTTTCCGCGTTGAGCAACCAGCGCACTTTCTGCAGTGCGGCGTTGGAGGTGAACCCCAGTGGCTTGTCGAGCAGGATGATGCCGCTGACGTTGCGGCGGATACGTTTGACCTGGGCCACCGGTTACTCCTTGGTGTCCTGCTCGTCGGTATCCTTGTGCAGGCGGTCTTCGGCCACTGCACGCTCGATCAGCGCCGACAGGTGGACACCACGGCTGACGCTCTCATCGAAATGGAAGTGCAACTGCGGCACGCTGCGCAGCTGCATCGAGCGGCCCAGGTGCAGGCGCAGGAAGCTGGCAGCGCTGTTCAGCGCCTTGAGCGATTGCTGCACTGCGTCCGGCGTTTCTTCACCCATGACAGTGATGAAGACCTTGGCATGGCCCAGGTCGCGACTGACGTCGACGGCGGTGATGGTCACCAGGCCGACGCGTGGGTCCTTGACTTCACGGCGGATCAGTTCTGCCAGCTCGCGCTGCATCTGATCACCGATACGTTGGGTACGGCTGTATTCTTTGGCCATTCTTGCTACCTGTAACTTAAAGCGGCAAACGCCCGGTCAGGCTGAAGCCTGACCGGGCGCTACCTACTGAGGGGCTGCCCACCGCCCTGGGGCGGGGGCCGACACCCTGCTCGCCCTTAAAGGGTACGAGCAACCTGGACTTTCTCGAAGACTTCGATCTTGTCGCCGACCTTGACGTCGTTGTAGCTCTTGACGCCAATACCGCACTCCATGCCCGAACGGACTTCTGCAGCGTCGTCCTTGAAACGACGCAGCGATTCCAGCTCGCCTTCGAAGATGACCACGTCGTCGCGCAGTACGCGGATCGGACGGTTGCGGTACACGGTACCCTCGATGACCATACAGCCAGCGATGGCGCCGAACTTCGGCGAACGGAACACGTCACGCACTTCGGCCACACCCAGGATGTTCTCGCGAACATCGCTGCCGAGCATGCCGGTCAGGGCCTTCTTGACGTCTTCGATGATGTCGTAGATCACGTTGTAGTAACGCATATCCAGACCTTCCTGCTCGACGATCTTGCGCGCACCGGCATCGGCACGCACGTTGAAGCCGAACAGCACCGCATTGGACGCCAGCGCCAGGTTGGCATCGCTCTCGGTGATACCACCGACGCCGCCACCGATCACGCGAACCTGAACTTCGTCGTTGCCCAGGCCGCCGAGCGAACCCTGAAGTGCTTCCAGGGAACCGCGCACGTCGGTCTTGAGGACGATGTTGAGGGTCTTCTTCTCTTCCTGACCCATGGTCTCGAAGATGTTTTCCAGCTTGCCGGCGTGAGCACGGGCCAGCTTGACCTCGCGGTATTTGCCCTGACGGAACAGTGCAACCTCGCGGGCCTTCTTCTCGTCGGCAACCACGGACAGCTCGTCACCGGCTTCCGGAGTGCCATCCAGGCCGAGGATTTCGACCGGGATCGATGGGCCGGCTTCCTTAACAGGCTTGCCGTTCTCGTCCAGCATGGCACGCACGCGGCCATAGTTGGAGCCGCACAGGACCATGTCGCCCTGACGCAGGGTACCGTCCTGAACCAGGATGGTCGCCACCGGGCCGCGGCCCTTGTCCAGGCGCGATTCGACAACCACACCACGACCAGGCGCGGTCGGAGTGGCCGTCAACTCGAGGACTTCGGCCTGCAGCAATACGGCTTCAAGCAGTTCGTCGACGCCCGTACCCATCTTCGCCGAAACCTTGACGAACGGCGTGTCACCACCCCATTCCTCGGAGGTCACGCCTTCGACGGACAGCTCGTTACGGATGCGATCGAGGTCAGCACCAGGCTTGTCGATCTTGTTCACCGCAACCACCAGAGGGACGCCAGCTGCCTTGGCATGCTGAACGGCTTCACGGGTCTGTGGCATCACGCCATCGTCCGCCGCCACCACCAGGATGACGATGTCGGTCGCCTTGGCACCACGGGCACGCATCTGAGTGAACGCAGCGTGGCCTGGGGTATCGAGGAAGGTGACCATGCCGCGGTCGGTTTCCACGTGGTAGGCACCGATGTGCTGGGTGATACCACCGGCTTCGCCAGCGGCAACCTTGGCACGACGGATATAGTCGAGCAGCGAGGTCTTGCCATGGTCAACGTGACCCATGACGGTAACGACCGGTGCACGCGACTCGGCCTGGCCTTCGAACTTCAGCGATTCGGCCAGGGAATCTTCCAGGGCGGTATCGCTGACCAGGGTGACCTTGTGGCCCAGCTCTTCTGCGATCAGCTGAGCGGTTTCCTGGTCGAGCACCTGGTTGATGGTGACCGGAGTGCCCATCTTGAACATGAACTTGACGACTTCAGCGGCCTTGACCGACATCTGCTGCGCAAGCTCCGAGACGGTGATGGTCTCGCCGATGGTCACGTCACGGATGACCGGACCGGTCGGGTTCTGGAAGCCATGCTGGTTACGCTTCTTCAGCTTGCCCTTGCCACCACGACCACGGCGAGCGCCATCGCTCTCTTCGTCGGTGGTGCGCGGAGCGGCACGAGGGGTCGGAGCCTTTTCTTTCTCCTTCACCTTGACCTTGATCGACACACGTGGCGCCTCGCCACGGCGACGGTCGTCATCGCGAGTACGGCTTTCGTTGCGACGGGTCTCGTCCTTCTTGCGCTCGGCAGCACGGGCTGCAGCGTCTTCGGAAGCCGGGGCGTTAGCGACGGCCGGTGCTGGTGCCGGAGCAGCAGCAGCCGGTGCCGGCTCGGCCTTGGCAGCCGGCGCAGCGGCAGCAGTAGCGGTCGCGTGGCGACGAGCCTGCTCTTCGTTACGCTGGCGAACGTCGGCGTCGACCTTGTCACGCGCGGCATTTTCAGCCGCACGGCGCTCGTCCTGCTCACGTTTCTGCTCAGCCTGAATCTCTTCAGGGCTGCGCTGAACGAATACTTTCTTCTTGCGTACTTCTACGCTGATGCTTTTGCTACCGGCGACACGCAGGGTGCTGGTGGTCTTGCGCTGCAAGGTAATCTTGCGCGGCTCTTCCGCCTTGCTCTTGTGGCTGCTCTTCAAATGGGTCAGCAGAGTCTGCTTCTCATTGTCGGTCACTACCTGACCGGCGTCGGTGTGCGGCAGACCTGCCTCACGCATCTGCTGCAGCAGGCGCTCTACCGGTGCCTCGACCTCTTGGGCCAGTTCTTTCACCGTGACTTGCGTCATGCACTTCTCTCCTCAGGCCGCGCCTAATTACTCGAACCAGTGGGCTCGGGCGGCCATGATCAACTTGCCGGCACGCTCTTGGTCGATGCCGTCGATGTCGAGCAGGTCGTCAATCGACTGCTCGGCCAGGTCTTCGCGGTTAACCACGCCGCGCACCGCCAGTTCCGCCGCCAGGTCCTTGTCCATGCCCTCAAGGGAGAGCAGGTCTTCGGCCGGATGGGCGTCTGCCAGTTTTTCTTCGGTAGCGATGGCCTTGGTCAACAAACGGTCCTTGGCTCGAGCGCGGAGCTCATTGACGATATCCTCGTCAAAGCCATCGATGTTGAGCATTTCCTCCAACGGTACGTAGGCAATTTCTTCAAGGCTGGTAAAGCCTTCGTCGACCAGCACTTGGGCCAGCTCCTCGTCGACTTCCAGCTCCTCGATGAAGTTGCGCAGGATGTCACCGGTTTCCGCCTGCTGCTTGGCCTGGATGTCCTTCTCGGTCATCACGTTCAGGGTCCAGCCGGTCAACTGACTGGCCAGGCGAACGTTCTGACCACCACGGCCAATGGCCTGGGCCAGGTTGTCCTCGGCAACGGCGATGTCCATGGCATGGGCATCTTCGTCAACGATGATCGCCGCGACTTCAGCCGGCGACATGGCGTTGATGACAAATTGCGCCGGGTTCTCGTCCCACAGGACGATATCCACACGCTCGCCACCCAGCTCGCCGGATACGGCCTGGACGCGCGAACCGCGCATGCCGATACAGGCACCCTGCGGGTCGATGCGCTTGTCCTTGGAGCGGACGGCGATCTTGGCACGCGATCCCGGATCACGGGAAGCGGCCATGACTTCAATGAGGCCTTCTGCGATTTCCGGCACTTCGATGCGGAACAGTTCGATCAGCATCTGTGGCGCGGTGCGCGACAGGATCAGCTGCGGACCGCGGTTCTCGGTGCGGATTTCCTTGAGCAGCGCACGCAAGCGCACGCCAACCCGGAAGGTCTCACGTGGAATGATGTCTTCGCGAGCCAGCAGCGCCTCGGCGTTGTTGCCCAGGTCGACGATGACGTTGTCGCGGGTAACCTTCTTGACAGTACCGGAGATGATCTCGCCAACGCGTTCGCGGTAGGCATCGACCACCTGGGCGCGCTCGGCCTCACGGACCTTCTGCACGATGACCTGCTTGGCGGTCTGGGCGGCGATACGACCGAATTCGATGGACTCGATCTTCTCCTCGATCACGTCACCCACCTTGGCTTCAGGGTGAGTCTCGTGGATCTTGGCCAGCCAGGTCTCGATTGCCGGATCGTCCAGATCGGCTTCGTCGACCACGGTCCAGCGACGGAAGGTCTCGTAGCTACCGGTGTGGCGGTTGATTTCCACACGCAGGTCGACTTCGTCTTCAAAACGTTTTTTGGTTGCAGTAGCCAAGGCCACTTCCAGCGCTTCGAAAATGACGCCGGGCGGTACACCTTTTTCGTTGGATACCGATTCAACAACCAGCAGTACTTCTTTGCTCATCGTACGCCTCGCCTTGCGCAAGCCATTGGGCCCGGATAGTCCGCCGGGCCCGGCACGTCTCAGTCAAAACTGGGAATAATATTGGCCTTGTCGATCGAGTCGATCGGCAACAGGAACTCATGACTGTCCACCTGGACCACCACATCCTGCTCCTCCACACCGCGGAGAAGGCCCTGGAAGTTACGACGACCCTCGAAGGGCGTACGCAGCTTGATCTTCACTTGTTCGCCGGCATGCGAGGCAAACTGTTCCAGCGTGAACAGCGGGCGATCCATGCCTGGAGAGGACACCTCAAGGGTATATTCACTGCTGATCGGATCTTCCACATCAAGAATGGCGCTGGCCTGACGGCTGACCGCTTCACAGTCCTCCACCAGAATGCCGCCTTCCTTGTCGATATAGATGCGCAATACCGAATGCTTACCCTGGGAAACGTACTCGATCCCCCAGCATTGATAGCCCAGACCCTCGACCACCGGGGCCAACAAGGCCTGCAACTGTTCTAGCTTGCTCGACACCTGAACCCCCTCGTGCATGCTGTGCAAATAAAAAATGGGCGAAGCGCCCATCCCTGAAAGCGCCGTTGGACAACGACGCCGTAAACTGTTCGGCTAGCAAAAAGCCCCTGAAAAGGGGCTCCGCTGAAGCTGGTTGCGGGGGCTGGATTTGAACCAACGACCTTCGGGTTATGAGCCCGACGAGCTACCAAGCTGCTCCACCCCGCGACAAAGCTGGGGCGAAAGTATAAGACTGAACCCGTCGCTGGGTCAATCTAACCTCCACCTGCAAGAAAGCCCGCTAAAGCGGGCTCTCAAGCTTTAATTGGTACCGAGAAGGGGACTCGAACCCCTACACCCTATGGGCACAACCACCTCAAGGTTGCGTGTCTACCAATTCCACCACCTCGGCAATATTACTTCTTGAAACCCGTTACTTCTGCTCTTCGGCTGGAGGAGGTACGTCACCCGCTGGGGTGGTTTCGCTCTTCTGCTCCTGGAGCACCGGTACATCATCATTTACTGCCGGCTTTGGCTGCTTTACTTCCAACACCGCTGGATCCGGAAGTCCCGCCTGACCAAGCTGGTGAGCTTGTTGCTTGGCGAAGTATCCTAACCCAAGTGCTGTCAAAAAGAAAGTGGCAGCAAGTATAGCAGTGAATTTACTCAGGAAGGTAGCAGAACCTTGGCTTCCGAACACAGTATTTGAAGCACCTGCGCCGAAAGATGCACCTGCTTCCGCACCCTTACCCTGTTGCAACAGCACCAGCACTACAAGCGACAGCGCTGCCAACAGATGAAAAACAACGATGACTGTTTCCAGCATTTGTTCAGTTTCCTGCGGCGCGACAAATTGCACCGAATTCGTCTGCGTTCAGGGATGCTCCACCAATGAGCCCCCCATCAATATCCGGCATGCCGAACAGTTCGGCCGCATTGGCCGCCTTCACGCTACCGCCGTAGAGAAGCTGCACATTCTGCGCAACTTCGGCGTCCTTCGCTGCCAACTGCTTACGGATGGCTGCATGCACATCCTGAGCTTGCTGCGGCGAGGCCGTCAAACCTGTACCGATGGCCCATACAGGCTCATAGGCAATTACTGCATTGGCAAAAGCGGCAATACCGAACGCGTCGATAACACTGCTTAGTTGACGCCCTACAACTTCAAGCGTCTTGCCTGCTTCGCGCTCTTGTAGAGTTTCCCCTATGCAGAGCACCGGCGTCAAACCACTTTTCTGAGCAGCTGCAAACTTGCGATTAAGCACTTCTTCACTTTCACCGATAACCTGGCGACGTTCGGAGTGACCAATCAACACCAACTTGCAACCCACTTCAGCCAACTGACTCGGTGCAACTTCACCAGTCAGCGCACCCTGTTCGGGCTGTACTGCAGAATTCTGTGCTCCAACGATGATTCCTTTGCCTTTCAGGCCATCAATGACTTCATTGATGAACAGGGCGGGAGGAAAAACCGCGACTTCGATACCTTCGGGAATGAGCATATTGCCCAAGCCCTGAGTCAGCTCAGCGACGCTGGCGCGGGTACCGTGCATCTTCCAGTTACCAGCTACCATGGGGCGACGCATGCTTTACCTCGTCGGTCAAAGTGGGCGCAGATCTTACCCAACCAGATCTGCGCTGGCAAGCCCAATTCAGACACAAACTTCAGCGACCAGTTTGGCCAGGGCTTCGGCATGCGTGCGCACCTGGCTTTCATCGTCACCTTCAACCATCACCCGCACCAACGGCTCGGTGCCCGACTTGCGCAACAGCACACGCCCACGCCCTGCCATGTCCTCGGTAACCTTGGCACTGGCCTCCTTGACAGCCGGATGCTCCAGGGGGTCGACCTTGCTGGCGCCGAAGCGCACATTGATCAACACCTGCGGGCACTTGCGCAAGGCCTGGCGAGCCTGCGCCAGGGTCTCGCCGCGGCGCTTGAGCGCCAGCAGTACCTGCAGTGCGGCAATGATCGCATCACCGGTGGTGGTGTGGTTGCAGCACACGACATGCCCGGAGTTTTCACCCCCCACCAGCCAGCCGCGCTCCAGCAGCTCGGCCATGACGTAACGGTCGCCAACCTTGGCCCGCACGAAAGGAATGTCCAGGTCCTTGAGTGCAAGCTCCAGGCCCAGGTTACTCATCAGCGTACCGACCACCCCGCCCTGCAGCTTGCCCCGCTCGTGCAGGTCCCGGGCGATGATGAACAGCAGCTCGTCGCCATCGACGATCGCGCCGGTATGATCGACCATCAACACCCGGTCACCATCACCGTCGAAGGCAATGCCCAAGTCGGCGTGACCGACCAGCACTGCCGCCTGCAGCGACTCGATGTGGGTCGAGCCGCAGCTTTCGTTGATGTTCAGGCCGTCAGGCTGCGCATGCAGCACCGTCACTTCGGCACCCAGCTCACGGAACACGCTCGGCGCGACTTTGTAGGTGGCGCCATGGGCGCAGTCGACGACCAGCTTGAGCCCTTCGAAGCCGGTGCTGGACGGCACACTGCTCTTGCAAAACTCGATGTAGCGGCCAGCGGCATCGTTGATGCGCGAGACCTTGCCCAACTTGCTCGAGCCGACCACCGTCATCGGCTGGTCAAGAAGCTCCTCGATCATCAGCTCGATTTCGTCGGGCAGCTTGGTGCCCTGGCCTGAGAAGAACTTGATACCGTTGTCATCGTGCGGGTTGTGCGAAGCACTGATGACGATACCCGCTTCAGCATGGAAGGTACGGGTCAGGTAGGCGATGGCCGGGGTAGGCATCGGCCCGAGCAGCAAGACGTCAGCACCTGCAGCAGAAAGGCCCGCCTCGAGCGCGGACTCGAACATGTAACCGGAAATGCGCGTGTCCTTGCCCACCAACACGCGGCAGTTACCCTGCTTGCGGAAGGCCATGCCCGCCGCCCAGCCCAGCTTCAGCATGAAGTCAGGGGTGATCGGGTATTCGCCGACGCGGCCACGGATGCCGTCGGTACCAAAGTATTTTCTGCTCATAGGGACTCCAATGTTCTTATTCGGCGTTCTGTACCGCAGCAATCATGCGCACCACATCGGCGGTCTCGGCCACATCATGGACGCGCAGAATGCTGGCCCCCTTGGTCATGGCCAAGGCCGCCAGCGCCAGGCTGCCGTACAGCCGCTCACCAACCGGACGATCCAGCGTCAGGCCGATCATGCTCTTGCGTGAAACACCCACCAGCAACGGGCGCCCGAGACTGTAAAGTGCTTCCATATGCTTGAACAGGCTCAGGTTATGCGCCAGTGTCTTGGCGAACCCGAAACCCGGGTCGAGGATGATGCGTTCGGCACCGATACCCGCTGCTGCGCAAGCCGCCATCCGCTGTTCAAGATAGCGCGTTACATCGGCGGTCACATCCTCGTAATGCGGGTCGTCCTGCATGTTCCCCGGCTCGCCGCGCATGTGCATCAGGCACACCGGCAGCCCGGTATCTGCAGCGGCATCGAGGGCGCCATCACGCTCCAGCGCACGCACGTCGTTGATCAGGCCAGCACCGAGGCGAGCTGACTCACGCATGACGGCAGGCGTTGAGGTATCGACCGAAATGACCACATCAAGGCGACTGTTGATTGCCTCGACCATCGGCGCCACACGCTCGAGCTCCTCGGTCACCGAGACCGCACGGGCGCCGGGGCGCGTCGATTCGCCGCCGATGTCGATCAGCGTCGCGCCCGCCGCAACCATGGCTTCTGCATGACGCAGGGCCTCGTCGCGCTGACTGAAGCGCCCGCCATCAGAGAAGGAATCGGGGGTGATATTGAGGATACCCATGACATGGGTACGGGACAAATCAAGAACCCGGTTGCCGCAAGGCAACCGGGTCGGGTACAGCTTAGAGCTCATAGATGCCCTTAGTGTTGAGCCGCTGGGCCGCCGATCGGCGATTCAGGGCGATCATTCTGGGCAGCAGGCGTGCCCGAAGTCTTGTCGTCATCCCAGTCACGCGGTTCGCGAGGCGTACGACCGGACATGATGTCGTCGATCTGGTCGGCGTCGATGGTCTCGTACTTCATCAGCGCTTCGGCCATGGCATCGAGCTTGTCGCGGTTGTCGGTCAACAGCTGTTTGGCAGTGGCGTAGCACTGGTCGATGATGCTGCGCACTTCCGAGTCGATCAGCTTGGCCGTTTCGCCAGAAACACTGGCGTGCTGGCTGCCGGCGCTGCGGCCGAGGAAAACCTCGCCCTCTTCTTCGGCATACATCAGCGGGCCGAGCTTCTCGGACAGGCCCCACTTGGTGACCATGTTCCGGGCAATCTGGCTGGCACGCATGATGTCGTTCGAGGCACCGGTGGTAACACCGTCGAAGCCCAAGGTCATTTCCTCGGCGATACGGCCACCGTACAGCGAGCAGATCTGGCTGATCAGAGCACGCTTGGACAGGCTGTAACGGTCTTCCTCGGGCAGGAACATGGTCACACCCAGGGCGCGACCGCGCGGGATGATCGAGACCTTGTAAACCGGGTCATGCTCAGGCACCAGGCGACCAACGATGGCGTGACCGGCCTCGTGGTAAGCGGTGTTCTGTTTTTCCTTCTCGGACATGACCATGGTCTTGCGCTCGGCGCCCATCATGATCTTGTCTTTGGCCAGTTCGAACTCTTTCATCTCGACCAGGCGCTTGTTGGAGCGCGCAGCGAACAGCGAAGCTTCGTTGACCAGGTTGGCAAGGTCAGCACCGGAGAAGCCTGGTGTACCACGGGCAATGACTGCAGGGTTGACGTTCTCGCCGATCGGAACCTTGCGCATGTGAACCTTGAGGATCTGCTCACGACCACGGATGTCTGGCAGGCCGACCACCACCTGGCGGTCGAAGCGGCCAGGACGCAGCAGAGCCGGGTCCAGTACGTCCGGACGGTTGGTGGCGGCAATGACGATGATGCCATCGTTCATTTCAAAGCCGTCCATCTCGACCAGCAACTGGTTGAGGGTCTGTTCACGCTCGTCGTGACCACCGCCCATGCCGGCGCCACGGTGGCGACCAACGGCGTCGATCTCGTCGATGAAGATAATGCATGGGGCGTGCTTTTTGGCCTGCTCGAACATGTCGCGCACACGGCTGGCACCCACACCGACGAACATCTCGACGAAGTCCGAACCGGAAATGGTGAAGAAAGGCACCTTGGCTTCGCCGGCAATCGCCTTGGCCAGCAAGGTCTTACCGGTACCCGGCGGGCCGACCATCAGCACGCCACGCGGGATGCGGCCACCCAGACGCTGGAACTTGCCCGGGTCGCGCAGGAACTCGACCAGCTCGCCGACTTCTTCCTTGGCCTCGTCGCAACCTGCAACGTCAGCCAAAGTGGTCTTGACCTGGTCTTCGGAAAGCAGGCGCGCCTTGCTCTTGCCGAAGCTCATCGGCCCGCCCTTGCCGCCTGCACCGCCCTGCATCTGGCGCATGAAGAACATGAACACGGCAATGATCACCAGGATCGGGAAGCTCGCCACCAGCAGCTGAGTCCAGATGCTCTGCTGCTCGGGCTGCTTGCCTTCGACGACCACGTTATTGTCGACCAAGTCGCCGATCAGGCCGTTATCGGTAATGGCCGGGCGAACGGTCTTGAAGCTGTCGCCGTCGGCGCGCTTGCCGGTAATGATGTAGCCGTCGACGGTCACACGCTCGACCTTGCCATCCTTGACCTGCTGGATGAAGTCGGAGTAGTTGAGGGTCTGCGGCTCGTTAGGGCTGGAGAAGTTGTTCATCACTGTCACCAGGACAGCTGCGATGATCAACCACAGGATCAGATTCTTTGCCATGTCGTTCAATTCGCTACCCTCTGAGGCCGGCGCACGACGCAGCCGTGCCTCGCATGATATTCATCGCCCTAACTTACTACATTACCTACGCAACCGCAGGCACCGTCTGTAACCCTTTGTGAAATCTAGACTACACGAAGTTCGGACAATCCAGACGGGGCGGCCGATTGGAAATAACTATCGACCACCCCGCAGCACGCCATTCAAGCGCCCTTGAAACCCTTACCCAACAGGTACTGTTCACGCGAGCGATCCCGTGAAGAGGACGGCTTGCGCATCTGCACCTTGTCGAACTTGGTGCGCACATCCTTCAGGTACATGTCAAAGCCTTCGCCCTGGAAAATCTTGATCAGAAAATCACCGCCGGGCTTGAGCACACGGGTTGCCAGGTCCAGGGCCAACTCACAGAGGAACATGGCGCGCGGCATGTCCACCTCAGGCGTACCACTCATATTGGGGGCCATGTCGGAAATCACAAGGTCTACGTGCGAATCACCGACCGCATCGAGGATCTGCTGCAGGACCTCATCCTGGGTGAAGTCGCCCTGAATGAAGGTAACGTCCGGGATCGAGTCCATTTCCAGAATGTCCGAAGCGATCAGACGGCCCTGGCCACCAATCAGACGACTGGTCACCTGCGACCAGCCACCCGGCGCCGCGCCCAGGTCGATCACGCTCATGCCTGGGCGGATCAGGCGGTCTTTCTCCTGGATCTCAAGCAGTTTGTAGCTCGCACGCGAGCGGTAGCCATCCTTCTGCGCCTGCTTAACAAAAGGGTCGTTAAAATGCTCTCGCAGCCAGTTAGCGCTGCTTTTGGAACGTTGTACCACGGGGCACCTCGATGATATGCGTCGTGTTTGACTGGGCGGAGCCACAGGCCCTCGGGTAAAATGCCCGTCAATTTTACAGAATCAGACGGAAAGGGTCAGATTATGCCGCTCAATAACGAGCAGAAGAAGCAATACAAATCCATTGGTCATGACCTGAAACCGGTCCTGATCGTTGCTGGCAACGGTTTGAATGAAGGCGTGATCGCCGAACTGGAGCGCGCACTGGTCGACCACGAGCTGATCAAGGTCGAAATTCGCTCGGAAGATCGCGAAGAGCGCGCCGAAACCATCGCAGAGCTGTGCAAGGCCGGCCGCGCCGAGCTGGTGCAGACCATCGGCAAGAAAGCGCTGATCTACCGCAAGAACCCACAGCCGAACAAACAGCTGTCCAACATCCACCGCTACAAGTAACGGTGGCGCCGATCAGTGGCGCGCTTGGCGCGCCCTGACCGGTACCGGTTGAGCCACCAGCACGATGCCGGAAAAACCCAGAACCAGAAAACAGAACATCTGCCAGCGCTCGCCGACCGAGATGCCATAGCGCAAGGTGTAGTACCCCACGCAGGCCGCAAAGCCGAGCAACAGCATCTGGCCACGAAATTGCCGCCACCAGGCCGCCAGGCCATCGACCCTCGCCAGTACTGCCAGCTGCGTCAGCAGCCCGAGCAACGCCACGCCAATCAACCAACGGTCAATCTGCCCGGCGATATCCTGTACCAGCAAAGGTGCCAGGCCACTGACCTTGAGCGCAGGCACCAGCCCAACATGGAACACCCAAAGGCCACCGACCCAGAAAACCTGGGCCAGTTGCCAGAGGATCCCCTCAAGGGATGGCGCCCGCAGGCGCCGGTCAGATGTGCTTGACTTCGACAATCTCGTACTCGACCGAGCCGCTTGGCGTCTTGACGACGACAGTATCACCTTCTTCCTTGCCGATGATGGCACGGGCGATCGGTGCGCCGCTCGAGAGCTTGCCTTGCTTCACGTCGGCTTCATCCTCACCAACGATCTGGTAGCTCACCTCTTCATCGGTTTCAGTGTTGGCCAGCACCACAGTGGTGCCGAAAATCACTTTGCCGGTGTGAGGGATAGTGGTCACGTCGATCACTACCGAGTTCTGCAGACGGCCTTCGATGTCGCGGATACGCGCCTCGACCATGCCCTGCTCCTCACGGGCGGCATGGTATTCGGCATTTTCCTTGAGGTCGCCCAGTTCGCGCGCTTCGCCAATGGCCTGGCTCAGGCGCGGGCGCTCGGTCTTGCTCAGGAACAGGTGCTCCTCTTCCAGGGCGCGAGCGCCCTGGACGGTCATCGGATACTTGGTAATGCTCATGCTTTAAGTCCTGCATGCAGATCCTGCAAGCGACGAACGGTCTTTTCAGGGCCGAATTTCAGCGCTTCGCAGATGGCTTCACCAGCCGCAATGGTCGTGGTGCAGTAAATCTTGTGCTGCAACGCATTGCGACGAATCGAATAGGAATCGGCAATCGACTGACGGCCTTCGGTGGTGTTGATGATCAACGACACTTCGTCGTTCTTGATCATGTCGACCACGTGCGGACGGCCTTCGGTCACCTTGTTCACGCGGCGCACTTTCAGGCCGGCCGCCTCGATGACCTTGGCGGTGCCTGCAGTAGCGACCACTTCGAAGCCCAGGGCGATCAGGTCACGGGCAACGCCAGCCACTTGCGGCTTGTCGTCGTCACGTACGCTGATGAACGCGGTACCGCCAGTTGGCAGCACTTCGCTGGCACCCATCTGAGCCTTGGCGAACGCTTCACCGAAGCTGTCACCGACACCCATGACTTCACCGGTCGATTTCATCTCAGGGCCGAGGATTGGGTCAACCCCCGGGAACTTGGCGAACGGGAAGACGGCTTCCTTGACGCTATAGAAGTTCGGGATGATTTCCTGGGTGAAGCCCAGCTCTTTCAGGGTTTTGCCAGCCATGACGCGGGCAGCGATCATCGCCAGGGAAGTGCCGATGCACTTGGACACGAACGGCACGGTACGCGAGGCGCGCGGGTTGACTTCAATCACGTAGATCTTGTCGCCCTGCAAGGCCAGCTGCACGTTCATCAGGCCAACCACGCCCAGCTCCAGGGCCATCTTGCGCACCTGGTCGCGAACCTGGTCCTGCACGTCCTTGCTCAGCGAGTACGGCGGCAGCGAGCACGCCGAGTCACCGGAGTGAACGCCGGCCTGTTCGATGTGCTGCATGATCGCGCCGATCACCACGTCGGTGCCGTCACAGACCGCATCCACGTCCATCTCGATGGCGCAGTTGAGGAAGTGGTCCAGCAGTACCGGGCTGTCGTTGGACACTTGCACGGCTTCACGCAGGTAGCGCTTGAGCTCGTCCAGTTCGTAGACGATCTCCATCGCGCGGCCGCCCAGTACATAGGACGGGCGCACCACCAGCGGGTAACCGATACCGCCCGCAGCACGGATGGCTTCTTCTTCGCTGCGCACGGTAGCGTTTGGCGGCTGCAGCAGGTTCAGGCGCTGAACCATCTGCTGGAAGCGCTCACGGTCTTCGGCACGGTCGATCGCGTCCGGGCTGGTACCGATGATCGGTACGCCGGCCTCTTCCAGGGCGCGAGCCAGTTTCAGCGGGGTCTGGCCGCCGTAGTGGACGATGACACCCTTTGGCTTCTCGACGCGGCAGACTTCCAGCACGTCTTCCAGGGTCAACGGCTCGAAGTACAGGCGGTCGGAGGTATCGTAGTCGGTGGAGACGGTTTCCGGGTTGCAGTTGACCATGATGGTCTCGTAACCGTCTTCACGCAGTGCCAGTGCCGCGTGTACGCAGCAATAGTCGAACTCGATGCCTTGGCCGATACGGTTAGGGCCGCCACCCAGAATCATGATCTTGTCGCGGGTCGACGGGTTGGCCTCGCACTCTTCCTCGTAGGTGGAGTACAGGTAGGCGGTGTCGGTGGCGAACTCGGCAGCGCAGGTGTCGACGCGCTTGTACACCGGGAACACTTCCAGCTTGTGGCGGTGACGGCGCAGGTTCTTGTCGGTGATGCCGAGCAGCTTGGCCAGACGCTGGTCCGAGAAGCCCTTGCGCTTGAGGCGCAGCATGTAGTCCTTGTCGATCGCCGACAGGGCCAGGGTCTTGACCTTCTCTTCTTCCTTGATCAGGTCTTCCATCTGAACCAGGAACCACATGTCGATGCCGGTCAGGGCGAAGATCTCTTCGCAGGTCATACCCGAACGCATGGCGTCAGCCACGTACCAGATGCGCTCGGCGCCCGGCACGGTCAGCTCGCGCTTGAGGATGCCGGCGGCTTCCGGGCTGGCCAGGTCGACTTTAGGGTCGAGACCGCAAGCACCGACTTCCAGGCCACGCAGGGCTTTCTGCAGGGATTCCTGGAAGGTACGGCCGATGGCCATGACTTCACCCACGGACTTCATCTGGGTGGTCAGGCGGGCGTCGGCTTTCGGGAATTTCTCGAAGGCGAAGCGTGGCAGCTTGGTGACGACGTAGTCGATCGACGGCTCGAAGGACGCCGGGGTACGGCCGCCAGTGATGTCGTTCTGCAGTTCGTCCAGGGTGTAACCAATGGCCAGCTTGGCGGCGATCTTGGCGATCGGGAAGCCAGTTGCCTTGGAAGCCAGCGCCGAGGAACGCGAAACACGCGGGTTCATCTCGATCACGACCATGCGGCCGGTGTTCGGGCAGATACCGAACTGCACGTTGGAACCGCCGGTTTCAACGCCAATTTCACGCAGCACCGCCAGCGAGGCGTTGCGCATGATCTGGTATTCCTTGTCGGTCAGGGTCTGCGCCGGAGCAACGGTGATCGAGTCACCGGTGTGCACGCCCATCGGGTCGAAGTTTTCGATCGAGCAGACGATGATGCAGTTGTCCTTTTTGTCGCGGACCACTTCCATCTCGTACTCTTTCCAGCCGATCAGCGATTCGTCGATCAGCAGCTCTTTGGTCGGCGACAGGTCCAGACCACGGGTGCAGATTTCTTCGAACTCTTCACGGTTGTAAGCGATACCACCGCCTGTGCCACCCATGGTGAACGACGGGCGGATGATGCATGGGAAGCCAAGCTTCTCAAGGACCGCATTGGCCTCTTCCATGCTGTGGGCGATACCGGAGCGCGGGCACTCCAGGCCGATATCCTTCATGGCCTTGTCGAAGCGCGAACGGTCTTCGGCCTTGTCGATGGTGTCGGCGTTGGCACCGATCATCTCTACGCCGAACTTCTCCAGAACGCCGTGGCGCTCCAGGTCCAGGGCGCAGTTCAGTGCGGTCTGGCCACCCATGGTCGGCAATACGGCGTCCGGGCGCTCTTTTTCGATGATCTTGGCCACCGACTGCCACTTGATCGGCTCGATGTAGGTGGC
Source organism: Pseudomonas sp. TR47 (assembly GCF_044143025.1). Taxonomy (NCBI): domain Bacteria; kingdom Pseudomonadati; phylum Pseudomonadota; class Gammaproteobacteria; order Pseudomonadales; family Pseudomonadaceae; genus Pseudomonas; species Pseudomonas sp. TR47. Next base: position 58,453 of record NZ_JBHFCS010000021.1, read on the forward strand.
GTCGGCCATGGCCGGGTCGGTCATGATGGTGGCTGGGTTGGAGTTCACCAGGATGACGCGGAAACCTTCCTCGCGCAGGGCTTTACAGGCCTGGGCGCCGGAGTAGTCGAATTCGCAGGCCTGGCCGATCACGATCGGGCCAGCGCCGAGAATCAGGATGCTTTTGATGTCTGTACGTTTTGGCATGGTGGTCACTCAAATCCGGGGTCAGTCGGCAAGCCGCTTTGAACAATCTGGGTCAGGCGCTTCCGGGCGCGGCAGGTGCCGGCCCGGGGCCTTGAAGCAGGATGCTCAGCGGCGCTTGGCCATGGCATCGGTGAAACGATCGAACAGTGGCGCGACGTCGGTCGGGCCCGGGCTCGCTTCAGGGTGGCCCTGGAAGCTGAACGCGCTCTTGTCGGTACGCTCGATACCCTGCAGGGTGCCGTCGAACAGCGACTTGTGGATGGCGCGGACGTTACCCGGCAGGGTGGCTTCGTCTACGGCGAAACCGTGGTTCTGGCTGGTGATCATCACCACGCCGGTGTCCAGGTCCTGGACCGGGTGGTTGGCACCATGGTGACCGTGGCCCATTTTCACGGTCTTGGCGCCAGAGGCCAGCGCCAGCAGCTGGTGGCCCAGGCAGATGCCGAACACCGGAATATCGGTGTCGAGGATCTCTTTGATCGCCTGGATCGCGTAGTCGCATGGCTCCGGATCACCAGGGCCGTTGGACAGGAACACACCATCGGGGTTGAGCGCGAGCACTTCGCTGGCCGGGGTCTGGGCAGGCACCACGGTCACGCGGCAGCCACGGGCGACCAGCATGCGCAGGATGTTCAGCTTGACGCCGTAGTCGAAGGCAACAACGTGGTACGGCAGCTCGGAAGCTTCCAGGGTCGGGTGGCTGTCGGTTTTCAGCTCCCACACGCTGGAGCGCCACTCGTAACGCTCCTTGGTGGAAACGACCTTGGCCAGGTCCATGCCCTTGAGGCCCGGGAAGGCGCGGGCAGCGGCGATGGCGGCTTCTTCGCTGATGTTGTCACCGGCGAGGATGCAGCCGTTCTGAGCGCCCTTTTCACGCAGGATACGGGTCAGGCGACGGGTGTCGATGCCGGCGATGGCAACGACATTGTTGGCCTTGAGGTAGTCAGGCAGCGACTGGGTGTTACGCCAGTTGCTGGCCAGCAGCGGCAGGTCACGGATGACCAGGCCGGCGGACCAGACACGGTTCGACTCGGCGTCTTCCGGAGTGGTACCGGTGTTGCCAATGTGCGGGTAGGTCAGAGTAACGATTTGCTGCGCGTAGGAAGGGTCTGTAAGGATTTCCTGGTAGCCGGTCATAGCGGTGTTGAACACCACCTCACCAACGGTCTGACCGTCGGCTCCGATGGCTTCACCGCGAAAAATACTGCCGTCGGCAAGGGCGAGTATGGCTGGCTTTGTCAAGAAGACCTCCCGTAAATCAAGCATGAAAGGGCGATCGCAGGTTGCAAAAAAGCGGAGTGACGTATGGACACGTCACCCCGCTTCTATGTGCTGAATTCAATTCGCTGCGCGCTTTTAGTGGACACACTAAAGCTGTAGCTTACAGAAAAGTGCTTTTTTGGTCTACCGCAAATGTGCCTCTAAAACACATGATTGCGACAGACTGACCTTCTTGGGCAATGCACACGCGTGTAGGAGCGGCCTTGTGTCGCGAAAGGGTCGCGCAGCGGCCCCAGGGACCTCGGCAGCGCCGCAGAAAGCTGGGACTGCTGCGCAGTCCTTTCGCGACACAAGGCCGCTCCTACCAGGGATCACATGTACCCCGAGGGAACGGCTTAACGCAGCTCCAGCACATCCTGCATGTCGTACAAGCCCGCCTCGCGCCCATCCAGCCACAGCGCGGCACGCACCGCACCCTTGGCGAAGGTCATGCGGCTGGAAGCCTTGTGGGTGATTTCCAGGCGCTCACCTTCAGCGGCGAACAATACGGTGTGGTCACCGACCACATCGCCGGCACGCACGGTGGCAAAACCGATGGTCTGGCGATCACGCGCGCCCGTCTGGCCCTCACGACCATACACCGCCACTTCTTGAAGATCACGGCCCAGGGCATTGGCAACCACCTCACCCATGCGCAGCGCAGTGCCTGACGGCGCGTCGACCTTGTGGCGGTGGTGCGCCTCGATGATCTCGATGTCGACATCATCGCCCAGCACACGCGCCGCCATGTCCAGCAACTTCAGGCTGAGGTTGACGCCTACGCTGAAGTTGGCGGCGAAGACGATCGGGATGTCCTTGCCTGCCTCGGCCAGCAACTGCTTCTCCTCGCTGGTGAAACCGGTGGTGCCGATGATCATCGCCTTGCCATGCTTGCGGCAAAACGCCAGGTTCTTCAGGGTCACCGAAGGGTGAGTGAAGTCGATCAGCACGTCGAATTCGTCGGCAACCTTGGCCAGGTCATCCGACAACAGCACGCCGATCCGACCGAGCGCCGCCAACTCACCGGCATCCGCACCGACCAGCGAGCTGTCCGGGCGGTCGATCGCCGCCGTCAGCCCGGCACCCGGGGTTTGCTGCACGGCTTCGATCAGGGTCTTGCCCATCCGCCCAGCCGCGCCCATCACTGCAATACGTCGCATAGCCTGTTCCTTGTCAGAGATCGCCGAAGAAGCGCTTCACGCCATCGAACCAGCCATTGGCCTTGGGCGAGTGGGAGCTGTCGCCTTCGAGCGAGTCGCGCAGCTCTTCGAGCAGTTCACGCTGGCGACGGCTGAGGTTGACCGGGGTCTCGACCGCAACGCGGCACAGCAGGTCACCCGCACCACCACCACGCACCGGTGCCACACCCTTGCCACGCAAGCGGAACTGCTTGCCGGTCTGCGTGCCTTCCGGGATCTTCAGCTTCACACGACCATCGAGGGTCGGCACTTCCAGCTCGCCACCCAGAGCGGCATCGGTATAGCTGATAGGCACTTCGCAATACAGGTGCTTGCCGTCACGCTGGAAAATCTCGTGCTCACGCACGTTGATCACCACGTAAAGGTCGCCGGTCGGGCCACCATGGGTGCCTGCCTCGCCTTCGCCGGACAGGCGGATGCGGTCGCCAGTGTCGACGCCGGCCGGCACCTTGACCGACAGGGTCTTGTATTCCTCGACACGGCCTTCACCGTGGCACGAACCGCAAGGGTCGGTGATGATCTTGCCCTGGCCATGGCAGCGCGGGCAGGTCTGCTGCACCGAGAAGAAGCCCTGCTGCATGCGCACCTGGCCGATACCGCCGCACGTCGGGCAGGTCGACGGGGTCGAACCCTTCTTCGCACCACTGCCGTCACAAGGCTGGCAGTTGACCAGGGTCGGCACCCGAATGCTGACCGTGGTGCCGCGCACGGCTTCTTCCAGGTTCAGCTCCAGGGTGTAGCGCAGGTCGCTGCCGCGCGAAGCGCCACCACGACCACCGCCACGACCACCACCGAAGAAGTCACTGAACACATCGCCAAAGATGTCGGAGAAGTTGGCGCCACCGAAGCCTGCACCGCCGCCACCCATGCTCGGGTCGACGCCGGCGTGACCATACTGGTCGAACGCCGCCCGCTTGCTTGCGTCAGACAGTACTTCGTAGGCCTCGTTGGCCTCCTTGAACTTGTCTTCGGACTCTTTATCGCCCGGGTTGCGGTCCGGGTGGTACTTCATCGCCAGGCGGCGATAAGCCTTTTTCAGGTCTGCTTCACTGGCGCCGCGCTCGACACCCAGGACCTCATAATAATCACGCTTGGACATAGGTCATTTGCACCTTGTTGGGCGTTCGGCACCCGCGCCGCGCCGTCAGCACCCGCCTGAAGACCCGATGCGGCCCAGACAAATGCTGTAAAAATTCTCGAATTCCAGATACGCCAACGCGGGAGCAAGCCCCCGCGCGGCGACATCCTACCAGCTCACCGCCAAACGGCGGTGGGCTGGCCGACAACATGCAACGATTACTTCTTGTCGTCGCCTTTCACTTCTTCGAACTCGGCGTCAACCACGTCATCGTGCTTGGCTTCCGGCTCGGCCTGCTGAGCGCCGCCCTGAGGCTGTTCGGCCGACTGCTCGGCGTACATCTTCTGGGCTACCGGCGCGGAGACCTTGGACAGCTCTTCGACCTTGGCATCGATGGCAGCCTTGTCGTCGCCTTTCACAGCGGCTTCCAGGGCAACCACGGCCGCTTCGATGGCAGTCTTCTCTTCGGCAGTGACCTTGTCACCGGCGTCAGCGACCATCTTGCGGGTCGAGTGAACCAGCGCATCACCCTGGTTGCGGGCAGCGGCCAGCTCTTCGAACTTGCGGTCTTCCTCGGCATTGGCCTCGGCGTCACGCACCATTTTTTCGATCTCTTCGTCGGACAGACCGGAGTTGGCCTTGATCACAATCGACTGAGTCTTGCCGGTGGCCTTGTCTTTGGCGCCGACGTGCAGGATGCCGTTGGCGTCAATGTCGAAGGTCACTTCGATCTGCGGAACACCACGCGGTGCTGGCGGGATGTCAGCCAGGTCGAACTTGCCCAGCGACTTGTTCTGCGAAGCCTGCTTGCGCTCACCCTGCAGCACGTGAATGGTCACTGCGCCCTGGTTGTCGTCGGCAGTCGAGAACACCTGCGACTTCTTGGTCGGAATGGTGGTGTTCTTCTCGATCAGCGGGGTCATCACGCCGCCCATGGTTTCGATACCCAGGGTCAGCGGGCTGACGTCCAGCAGCAGTACGTCTTTCACGTCACCGGCCAGTACGGCACCCTGGATGGCAGCGCCCATGGCAACTGCTTCGTCCGGGTTGACGTCCTTGCGGGCTTCCTTGCCGAAGAAATCGGCAACGGCCTTCTGAACCAGCGGCATACGGGTCTGGCCACCGACCAGGATCACGTCGTCGATCTTGCTGGCGTCGATGCCTGCGTCTTTCAGGGCGATGCGGCAAGGCTCGATGGTACGGTTGACCAGGTCTTCCACCAGCGACTCCAGCTTGGCGCGGGAGATCTTCACGTTCAGGTGCTTCGGACCGGTCGCATCTGCAGTGATGTACGGCAGGTTGACGTCGGTCGACTGAGCGGAGGACAGTTCGATCTTGGCCTTTTCCGCGGCTTCTTTCAGACGCTGCAGGGCCAGAGGGTCGTTCTTCAGGTCCATGCCCGACTCTTTCTTGAACTCGTCGACGAGGTAGTCGATCAGGCGCATGTCGAAGTCTTCGCCACCCAGGAAGGTGTCGCCGTTGGTGGCCAGCACTTCGAACTGGTGCTCACCGTCAACTTCGGCGATTTCGATGACCGATACGTCGAAGGTACCGCCACCCAGGTCATAAACGATGACAGTGTGGTCGCCCTTGGCCTTGTCCATGCCATAGGCCAGCGCAGCAGCGGTCGGTTCGTTGATGATGCGCTTTACGTCCAGACCCGCGATGCGACCGGCGTCTTTGGTGGCCTGACGCTGGCTGTCGTTGAAGTAGGCCGGAACGGTGATGACCGCTTCGGTGACTGGCTCGCCGAGGTAGTCTTCGGCGGTCTTCTTCATCTTTTTCAGAACTTCGGCGCTGATCTGCGGCGGCGCCATTTCCTTGCCGGCAGCCTCGACCCAGGCGTCACCGTTGTTAGCCTTGACGATCTTGTACGGCACCAGCTTGATGTCTTTCTGCACGACATCTTCTTCGAAGCGGCGGCCGATGAGGCGCTTCACTGCGAACAGGGTGTTGTGCGGGTTGGTGACGGCCTGGCGCTTGGCCGACTGGCCAACCAGGATTTCGCCATCATTGGCGTAGGCCACGATCGAAGGGGTGGTACGCGCACCTTCGGCGTTTTCGATGACCTTGACGTTACCGTTTTCCAGAATGGAGACGCACGAGTTGGTGGTCCCCAGGTCGATACCGATGATTTTGCCCATGTTTACTCTCCCGAAACTTGAATTTGGTAGCAGCGACTACTTTGGCCAACTGCGGTAATACTTGAAGGCTTGACACCTAGATGGGGATGGCCCGTCAGATTTCAAGCCTTTTCATCGATAGAAGGCTGCGGCGCGCTCGGCGCCTTGCTGACCACCACCATGGCAGGGCGCAGCAGGCGGCCGTTGAGCAGGTAGCCCTTCTGGAACACGTTCAGCACGCTGTTGGGCTCTACCTCGGCGCTTTCCTGCATGGCCATGGCCTGATGGTGCTCGGCATTGAACGGCTGACCGTGCGGGTCGATGGCTTCGAGGTTGTAACGCTTGAGGGTGTCCTGGAACATCTTGAGGGTCAGTTCGACGCCTTCACGGATCTTCTTGACCTGCTCATCTTCAGCGCTGGAGTGCGCCAGAGCCAGCTCCAGGCTGTCGATCACCGGCAACAGGTCGCCGGCAAACTTCTCCAGGGCGAATTTGTGCGCCTTCTCGACATCCTGCTCGGCGCGGCGACGCACGTTCTGCAGGTCGGCGACGGCACGCAGGGACTGATCCTTGGCGGCGGCCAGCTGCTCCTCGAGCTCTTGAACGCGGGCGCCGTTATCCACTGCACCAGCCTCTTCGGCGTTAAGGTCTTTCTCATTCAGCTGTTCGTCAGCCATGGGGTCTCTCCTCCGCAATCTCTGTAGTACGAGCAAAGCTCGCCGTGTCTGCCGGCTATATGGGGCCGGAAAAATCAGCTTCAAGGGGCAAAGCGGTTTTCAGGTCGACGATGGAAACTGCGAGCAGGCATTGGCAGGCTCGAAAAAAGTACTGTATAAATAACCAGACCTGACTTCTCGGGAGCCGCCCCATGCTGGTGCATCTGTCCATTCACAACTACGCCATCGTCGAACACCTCGACCTCGAACTCGCCCGCGGCATGTCCGTCATCACCGGCGAGACCGGCGCAGGCAAATCGATCATGCTCGACGCCCTCGGCCTGGCCCTTGGTGATCGCGCCGACAGCGGCGTGGTGCGCCCTGGCGCGGACAAGGCGGACATCCTGGCCACCTTCGATCTGGTGGATATCCCCGAAGCGCACACCTGGCTGGCCGAGCGCGACCTGGACGACGGCGGCCCGTGCATCCTGCGCCGCGTCATCACGGCCGAAGGCCGCAGCCGCGGCTATATAAACGGCACGCCCTGCCCACTGGGTGACCTGAAGGCGCTCGGTGAACTGCTGATCGACATCCACAGCCAGCATGAGCACCAGTCGCTGCTCAAGACCGACACCCACCGCCGCCTGCTCGACGAATATGCCGGCGCCATCGACCTGTCCCGCCAGGTCCAGCTCGCAGCCAAGCGCTGGAACCAGACCCGCCTGGAGCTCGAGCGCCTGTCCAACTCCGGCGATGAGCAGCGCGCACGCCACCAGTTGCTCAGCTATCAGCTGGAAGAGCTCGACAACCTTGGCCTGGGTGAAAACGAACTGGAGCAGCTGGAGCAGGAACACAAGAACCTGACCAACGCCGAGGCCCTGTTCGGCATCTGCCGCCAGGTCATCGACCAATGCAGCGAAAGCGACTCAGGCAATGTGCTCGGCGCCCTCACCTCCAGCCTCAATCGCCTGGGCGCCGCAGCCAACACCCCCAAGGCGCTGGGTGAAGCCGCCAACCTCATCGCCAGCGCACAGATCCAGATAGAAGAAGCCGTAGGCGAACTCAACCGCTTCCTCGACAATTTCGACGCCGACCCCATGCGCCTGCAGGCCCTGGAAGAGCGCCTCGACACCATCTACACCCTGGCGCGCAAACATCGCGTGCACCCGACCGAACTGCCCCACCTGCAGCAGCAGTTGATGGAGGAGCTGGAAGGCCTGAATGCCAGCGACGAATCGATCGAGCGCCTGGGCGAAGAACTGTCGGCCTATGCCAAGCACTATCAGGAAAGGGCGATCGAGCTGAGCGCCCTGCGCCAGCAGGCGGCACAGCAGCTCGCCATCGCGGTCGAACAGGAGATCCAGCGCCTGGGCATGCCTGGCGGGCGGTTCTGCATCGAACTCACACCCAACGAAAGCAGCGACCTGTCGCCACACGGCCTGGAGCAGATAGAGCTGCTGGTGAGCGCCAACCCCGGGCAGCCGCTCAAAGGTTTGGCCAAGGTGGCCTCGGGTGGCGAACTGTCACGGATCAGCCTGGCGATCCAGGTCATCACGGCGCAAACCTCACGCATCCCGACACTGGTCTTCGATGAGGTTGACGTGGGCATCGGTGGCCCGACGGCCGAGATCGTCGGCCAGCTGTTGCGCCGCCTCGGTGAGCGCGGCCAGGTGCTGACCGTCACCCACCTGCCGCAGGTCGCGGCGCAGGGGCACCATCATTTGTTCGTGCACAAGGTGCGCAACAGCGACACCACGCACACTGCCGTAGCAAGCCTTGGCAAGCGCGAACGGGTCGAGGAAGTGGCGCGGATGCTGGGCGGTATCGACCTGACCAAGGAATCGCTGGCACATGCGCGCAAGATGGTGGTGTCCGGTAAGGCGTGATACTTGGTGTCATCGCCGACAGCCGGCTCACGCAGCTACCCCTGCAGCAGAAAGCACAAAGGCGACCCCAGGGCCGCCTTTGCTCTTCATAACGACCGCAATCGTTACTTTTTCTTACGCACGTAGAGGACCAGGTTGTGGTCCACCAGCTCGTAGCCATGCTCGGCCACGATCTCTTTTTGGCGCCGCTCGATTTCGGCGTCCATGAATTCGATGACTTCACTGGTGTCCACGTTGACCATATGGTCGTGGTGACCGCCGTCCGCCAGCTCGAAAACTGCGTGACCGCCATCGAAGTTGTGCCGTACCACCAGCCCAGCAGCCTCGAACTGGGTGAGTACGCGATAAACGGTTGCCAGGCCGACGTCCTCGCCAGCCTCCATCAGCGCCTTGTAGACATCCTCGGCGCTCATGTGACGTTGCTCGGTCGAGTCGAGCATCTGAAGGATCTTGACTCGAGGCAGTGTCACCTTGAGACCGGCTTTGCGCAATTCGCTATTTTCAACCATGGTCAGCTTTCTCGCCGATGCTGCTTCGCAGCTTCTCTTAATACGGGTATGATCGGGGTTTACGTTGTCCAGCCAAGATAGTGGAAGTCGCCCACCGATGCAAAACAACACCAAGCTCTTGCTAACCAGCCTCACCTTCGTGGGACTGCTCGCACTCGCCGGTTGCTCGTTTCCCGGGGTTTACAAAATCGACATCCAGCAGGGCAATGTCGTTACGCAAGACATGATAGACCAATTACGCCCCGGAATGACCCGCCGGCAAGTAAGGTTTATCATGGGCAACCCTCTGCTTCAGGATACTTTCAACACCAATCGTTGGGATTACCTGTACAGCCTGCAACCTGGTGGCGGCCAACGCCAGCAGGAGCGCATGAGCATCTTCTTCAACGACAGCGACCAACTGGTCAGCCTGTCGGGTGACTTCATGCCAGGCGTGAGCCGCGACCAGGAAATCCTGGGCGGCAGCGGTGATACCACGGTCAGCCCGGCCACCCAGCCAGGCCAGCCAGCGTCGCAACCGGAAGAGAAGCCGGCCAAACCTGGTTCGGTGGAAGAATCCATCCAGCGCGAGATCGACACCATCGAGACCACACCGGTGCCGACACCTGCCCCGCTGGAAACCTCGCCGCAGTAAATGCAGGCGCAAAAAAAGCCCGGATCAGTCCGGGCTTTTTTGTGCCTGATGACTTGGCAGCATCACGTATTGAGCTGCTTGGCACGCTGACAGAACGCATCCACCAGCGTGTTGGCGGCCTGATTGAACAGCGGCCCCAAGGTCGCCCGCACAATCGGCCCGGCGTAATCGAAGGACAGGTCCAGGCTGATCTTGCAGGCTTTTTCACCCAGTGCCTTGAACACCCACACGCCGTGCAGCTGGGTGAACGGCCCTTCTTCCAGGTTCATCTCGATGGACTGCCCCGGCACCAGCACATTGCGGGTCACGAACTGCTGGCTCATGCCCCCTTTGGCCACCTCCAGCTTGGCGCGCATGTGCGTGTCACTGGCTTCGAGCACCGTCGAAGCCGAGCACCAGGGCAGGAACTGCGGGTAGCTGGCTACATCATTGACCAGGTCGTACAGCGCCTGGGCAGGGTACGGCAGCAGGGCGGAGCGTTGAATATGGGTAGTCATCCAGGCGTCACTTCCAAGGCTGGGTGGCGGGCTTCGCAGCGTGCCAAAAACAGGTTCTGTGCGTAAGACAGGGCCTGTATTGTCCGGTATTCATTGCGGTGGCTCAAGCGCACCTAAATCCCGTAGCCGACCACGCGGTGACTTGCCTATAATGCCGCCCCTATGGCTAAACAAAAGAAACATCCGACCGGGACCATCGCGCAAAACAAAAAGGCGCGACACGATTACTTCATCGAACACAAGTTCGAGGCCGGGCTGGTCCTGTCCGGTTGGGAAGTAAAAAGCCTGCGGGCCGGCAAGGCGCACCTGACCGACAGCTACGTGCTGCTCAAGGATGGCGAAGCCTGGCTGTTCGGCAGCCACATCACCCCGCTGACCACTGCCAGCACCCACGTCATCGCCGACCCTATCCGCTCGCGCAAGCTGCTGCTGAACAAGCGCGAGCTGGAGCGTGTGGAAGCTGCGGTGGCGCAAAAGGGCTACACCTGTGTGGCCCTGGCGCTGTACTGGAGCAAGCACCTGATCAAGTGCGAGATTGCGCTTGGCAAGGGCAAGAAGGAATTCGACAAGCGCGACACCGTGCGCGAACGCGATTCCAACCGCGAGCTGCAGCGTGCGGTGCGCAACAAGGGCAAGGAAGACTAAAGGCTTCTTTCGCCTGTAGCGACCTTATCGCCGGCAAGCCGGCTCCCACAGGCAGCCCACTGGCTTGAAGTCGGTGGAGTACCTGTGGGAGCCGGCTTGCCGGCGATAGGGCCAGCAAACTTCAGCGCCCGCTGCGCCGCTCTGCCCGCGCTACGCGCTGGGCTTCGCTCTGCGCCTCTTCCAGCACCTCCTGCACATACAGAATGTGCCGGCTGGACACCTCCCGCGCATCATCCGCCCTGCCCTCGACAATCGCCTGGTACAACTCACGGTGCTGGCTGATCAGCATGTCCCGCGTCTCAGTACGCTGCTGGTACATGCCCCCGATGTTGGTCACCACGTTGCGCTTTAGCAGGTCGAACAGCCCGCGAATGGTATGCAGCAGCACCGCATTGTGGCTGGCTTCGGCAATCGCCAGGTGGAATCGCGCATCCGCCGCGCCCTCCTCTGCGCGCGTGACTTGGTCAGCCCGCGCATAACAGTCCTGCAGGGTGTCGAATGCAGCCTTGAGGCGCGCCCGATCTGGCTCGGTGGCGCGCTGGGCAGCGTAGTAGGCGCATGACGCCTCCAGGGTGTGACGGAACTCCAGCAAATCGCGCTGCGCCTCGGCGCTGTGCTCCAGCAGCTGCAGCAATGGGTCACTGAAGGTTGAACCGAGCGATTCGGCCACATAGTTACCGCCACCCTGCCGGCTGACCAACAGCCCCTTGGCCACCAGCTTCTGGATCGCCTCGCGCAGTGAGGGGCGCGACACACCGAACTGCTCGGCCAGGGCGCGCTCGGCCGGCAGCCGCTGGCCTGAGGTCAGCGTGCCTTCGAGAATCATCCCTTCCAACCGATCGACGATGTCGTCGGACAGGCGCCGCTGGCGGACCTGATCAAAAACCATCACATGCTCTCCACAAACCCCCGGCAAAGTTCAGGGGGCGTCTATTCTCGCCGATCCACGCCACGCCGACACCCATCAGGCGACGATTTTCAAACACCATCAGCCGCCCGCTCATCGGCACACGACCAAAGTTTTGCACAGGACAAATTGACACACCCATGACAGCGCTTTTAACCTAGCGTCCAGCCATTGTAAATTGGTCTTACCAATTATCCAATGCCAGTGCCTGACCAACAACAATTAGGGGCTACCCCATATGCAAACCTGGCAACAACTCTATTCCCCGCTTGGTAGTCTTGGCCTGTCCGCACTGGCGGCGGTCATACCCATCGTGTTCTTCTTCCTGGCCCTCGCCGTGTTCCGCCTCAAAGGCCACGTCGCCGGCAGCATTACCCTTGGATTATCGATGCTGGTGGCGATCTTCGCCTTCCAGATGCCGGTCGACATGGCCCTTGCTGCCGCGGGCTATGGCTTCCTCTACGGCCTCTGGCCAATCGCCTGGATCATCGTAGCCGCGGTGTTCCTGTACAAACTCACGGTCAAGAGCGGCCAGTTCGAGGTGATCCGCAGCTCGGTACTGTCGATCACCGACGACCAGCGCCTGCAGGTGCTGCTGATCGGTTTCTGCTTCGGTGCCTTCCTCGAAGGCGCGGCCGGCTTCGGCGCACCAGTGGCAATCACTGCCGCGCTGCTGGTGGGCCTGGGCTTCAACCCGCTGTACGCCGCCGGCCTGTGCCTGATCGCCAACACCGCCCCCGTGGCGTTCGGCGCCCTGGGCATCCCGATCATCGTCGCCGGCCAGGTCACGGGCATCGACGCCTTCCACATCGGCGCCATGACCGGCCGCCAGCTGCCTCTGCTGTCGTTATTCGTGCCGTTCTGGCTGGTGTTCATGATGGACGGCCTGCGCGGCGTCAAAGAAACCTGGCCTGCAGCCCTGGTGGCCGGCCTGAGTTTCGCCGTCACCCAGTACTTCACCTCCAACTTCATCGGCCCGGAACTGCCGGACATCACCTCGGCCCTGGCCAGCCTTGTCGCCCTGACCCTGTTCCTGAAGGTCTGGCAGCCCAAGCGCTCGTTCGCCGAAGCCAAAGGCAGCGTCGGCGCCGCCGTGGTCAGCAGCGGCGGCAGCCAGCCAAGCCCTTACAGCTTCGGTGAAATCTTCAAGGCCTGGTCGCCGTTCCTGATCCTCACCGTGCTGGTCACCATCTGGACCCTGAAACCGTTCAAGGCGGCGTTCGCCCCGGGCGGCGCGATGTACAACTTCGTGTTCAACTTCGCCATCCCGCACCTCGACCAACTGGTGATCAAGACCGCGCCGATCGTCGCCGCGCCGACCGCCATGTCAGCGGTGTTCAAGCTCGACCCGATCTCCGCCACCGGCACAGCGATCTTCCTGTCCGCGCTGATCTCCATGGCCGTATTGAAGATCAACTTCAAAACTGGTCTTACCACTTTCAAGGAAACCTTCTGGGAGCTGCGCTGGCCGATCCTGTCGATCGGTATGGTCCTGGCCTTCGCCTTCGTCACCAACTATTCGGGCATGTCTTCGACCATGGCCCTGGTACTGGCCGGCACCGGCGCCGCGTTCCCGTTCTTCTCGCCGTTCCTGGGCTGGCTGGGTGTGTTCCTCACAGGCTCCGACACCTCGTCCAATGCCCTGTTCGGTTCGCTGCAGGCCACCACCGCCCACCAGATCGGGGTCAACGACACCCTGCTGGTAGCAGCCAACACCAGCGGCGGCGTGACCGGCAAGATGATCTCGCCGCAGTCGATCGCCGTGGCCTGCGCAGCCACCGGCCTGGTCGGCAAGGAGTCCGACCTGTTCCGCTTCACCGTCAAGCACAGCCTGTTCTTCGCCACCATCGTCGGCCTGATCACCTTGGTACAGGCCTACTGGCTGACCGGCATGCTGGTCCATCACTAAAGTGAAAGGGGCCGGGCGCCACCGAGCGCCCGGCATCTCCTTCAACCCACGCTGCGAGAATCCATGATCATTTCCGCCTCCACCGACTATCGCGCCGCGGCCCAACGCAAGCTGCCCCCCTTCCTCTTCCACTATGCCGACGGCGGCGCGTACGCAGAGCACACCCTGCGCCACAACGTCTCGGACCTGGCCGGCATTGCCCTGCGCCAGCGGGTGCTGAAGAACATGTCCGAGCTGAGCCTGGAAACCCGGCTGTTCGACGAAACCCTGAGCATGCCCGTGGCCCTGGCCCCGGTCGGCCTCACCGGTATGTATGCCCGCCGCGGCGAAGTGCAGGCAGCCCGTGCGGCAGCCGCCCATGGCATCCCCTTCACCATGTCTACCGTGTCGGTCTGCCCGATCGAAGAAGTGGCGCCAGCCATCGACCGGCCGATGTGGTTCCAGCTGTATGTGCTCAAAGACCGCGGCTTCATGCGCAACGCGCTGGAGCGGGCCAAGGCCGCCGGGGTCAAAACCCTGGTGTTCACCGTCGACATGCCGGTGCCAGGCGCCCGTTACCGTGATGCACACTCCGGCATGAGCGGTGCCAACGGGCCAATGCGCCGCGTGTTGCAGGCCATGACCCACCCCGAATGGGCCTGGGACGTTGGCGTGATGGGCCGCCCGCACGACCTGGGCAACATTTCCAAATACCGCGGCAACCCCACCGGCCTTGCCGACTACATCGGCTGGCTGGGTAGCAACTTCGACCCGTCGATTTCCTGGAAGGACCTGGAATGGATCCGCGAGTTCTGGGACGGCCCGATGATCATCAAAGGCATCCTCGACGCCGACGACGCACGTGACGCGGTCAAGTTCGGTGCCGACGGCATCGTCGTCTCCAACCACGGCGGCCGCCAGCTCGACGGCGTGCTGTCCAGCGCCCGTGCGTTGCCGGCGATTGCCGACGCAGTGAAAGGCGACCTGAAAATCCTCGCCGACTCCGGCATCCGCAGCGGCCTCGATGTAGTGCGCATGATCGCCCTGGGCGCAGACACCGTACTGATCGGCCGCGCCTTCCTCTGGGCCCTGGCCGTGCATGGCCAGGCCGGGGTGAAGAACCTGCTCGAACTGTTCGAAAAAGAAATGCGCGTGGCCATGGTGCTTACGGGCGCCAAGGCGATCAGCGAGATCAGCCGCGACTCGCTGGTACGCGAACTGGGCGCTTGAGCGCCTGCAAAAACACCGCCTGTATGACCGGGCATGCGGCGCGCCAGACGCCGTGGCCCGGTGAGGAGATAGCATGAGCCTGCCCGCCGCATTCCTGCGTGATGCCGAGCGCCTGATACCCGCCGATCGCCGTTTCGACGACGCCACGTCCACCCTGGCCTTCGGCACCGACGCCAGTTTCTACCGGCTGATCCCCAAGCTGGTCGTGCGCGTGGAGTCGGAGGACGAAGTGGTCGGGCTGCTGCAACTGGCCCAGCGCGAGCGCGTGCCGGTGACCTTCCGCGCCGCGGGCACCAGCCTGTCCGGCCAGGCTATCAGTGACTCGGTGCTGATCGTGCTCGGCGATAACTGGGGCAACAAAGAGATCCGTGGCCAGGGCGAACAGATCCGCCTGCAACCGGGGGTTATCGGTGCCCAGGCCAACGCCTGGCTGGCCCCTTACGGGCGCAAGATCGGCCCGGACCCGGCCTCGATCAATGCCTGCAAGATCGGCGGCATCGTTGCCAACAACGCCAGCGGCATGTGCTGCGGCACCGCACAGAACACCTACCACACCCTGGCCGGCCTGCGCCTGGTGCTGGCTGACGGCACGCGCCTGGACAGCGAAGACCCGGCCAGCGTTGCCGCCTTTGAAAACAGCCACGCCGACCTGCTCGAAGCGCTGGCCCGGCTTGGCCGCGAAACCCGCGCCAACACCGCACTGGCAGAGCGCATCCGGCACAAGTACCGGCTGAAGAACACCACCGGCCTGTCGCTCAACGCCCTGGTGGACTACGACAAGCCGCTGGATATCCTCCAGCATTTGCTGGTTGGGTCTGAAGGTACGCTGGGCTTCATCAGCGCCGTCACCTACGACACCGTGCCCGATCACCCGCACAAGGCCAGCGCGCTGCTGGTGTTCCCCAGCGTGGAAAGCTGCTGCCGCGCGGTGACCGTGCTCAAGCGCCAGCCGGTGTCCGCCGTGGAGCTGCTCGACCGCCGCAGCCTGCGTTCGGTGCAAAACATGCCGGGCATGCCGCTGTGGGTAAAAGGCCTGTCGGACAATGCCTGCGCGCTGCTGATCGAGTCCCGCGCCGCCAGCCAGAGCCTGCTGCACGAACAACTGCAACAGGTCATGGCCTCTATCGCCGAATACCCGCTGGAACAGAAAGTCGACTTCAGCGAAGACCCGGCGGTGTACAACCAGCTGTGGAAGATCCGCAAGGACACCTTCCCCGCCGTCGGCGCCGTGCGCCAGACCGGCACCACGGTGATCATCGAAGACGTCACCTTCCCCGTCGAGCAACTGGCCGAAGGCGTCAATCGCCTGATCCAGCTGTTCGACAAGCACCACTACGACGAAGCGATCATTTTCGGCCATGCGCTGGAGGGCAACCTGCACTTTGTCTTCACCCAGGGTTTCAACAGCGCGCAAGAAGTCGCGCGCTACCAGGCCTTCATGGATGACGTGGCGCAACTGGTGGCCGTGGAGTTCGGCGGCTCGCTCAAGGCCGAGCACGGCACCGGCCGCAACATGGCGCCGTTCGTGGAGCTGGAGTGGGGGCATGACGCCTATCAGCTGATGTGGACGCTCAAGCGCCTGCTCGACCCCAACGGCATCCTCAACCCCGACGTGGTGTTGAGCGAAGACCCGGACATTCACCTGAAAAACCTGAAGCCGCTGCCCGCCGCCGACGAGATCGTCGACAAATGCATCGAGTGCGGCTTCTGCGAACCGGTCTGCCCGTCCAAAGGCCTGACCCTCAGCCCACGCCAGCGCATCGTCATGTGGCGTGACATTCAGGCGAAAAAACGCGCCGGCATCGATACCCGCGCACTGCTGCAGACTTACCAGTACCAAGGCATCGACACCTGCGCCGCCACCGGCCTGTGCGCCCAGCGCTGCCCGGTGGGCATCAATACCGGCGAGCTGGTGAAGAAGTTGCGCAGCCAGGCCGCCGAGCATGCAAAGACCGCCGACTGGCTGGCCGAGCACTTCCCTACTGCACTGGGTGGCGCCCGCCTGACCCTGACCGCCGCCAACACCGCCCGCAAGCTGCTCGGCGCCCCACGCCTGGGCCGCCTGAGTGCCTCGTTGAGCAAGGCCAGCAAAGGCCGCCTGCCGCAATGGTCCCCCGCCATGCCGCAGCCGTTGCGCAGCATCGATTTCGGCCCGGCGAGCAACGATGCCCGGCCACGGGTGGTGTACCTGGCGGCTTGCGTATCACGAGTGATGGGCCCGGCCTATGCCGACCGCGAGCAAAGTTCACTGCTGGACAAGACCCGCGCCCTGCTGGAAAAGGCCGGTTACCAGGTGGTGTTCCCCGGCAACGCCGACAGCCTGTGCTGCGGGCAACCGTTCGCGTCCAAAGGTTACCCCGAGCAAGCGGAGCACAAGCGCCAGGAGCTGATCAACGCGCTGCTGCACGCCAGCCGCGGCGGCCTCGACCCCATCTACTGCGACACCAGCCCCTGCACCCTGCGCCTGGTGCAGGACCTGGGCGAAACCCGCCTGGACCTCTACGACCCAGTGCGCTTCATCCGCACCCACCTGCTGGACAAGCTGGAGTTCACCCCACAAAACGAGCCGGTGGCGGTGCACGTGACCTGCAGCACCCAGCACCTGGGTGAAAGCCAGGCGCTGATCGACCTGGCGCGGCGCTGCAGCACGCAAGTGGTTATCCCGGAAGGGATTCACTGTTGCGGGTTTGCCGGTGACAAGGGCTTTACCACACCAGAGCTCAATGCCCACTCACTGCGCAGCCTGAAGGACGCAGTGCAGTATTGCAGTGAAGGGATTTCCACCAGCCGGACCTGTGAGATCGGGTTGTCCAGCCACAGCGGGATCGATTACCACGGGTTGGTTTACCTGGTGGATCGCGTCACCCGTCCGCGTACGCTCTGATCTGCCCGCTGATTCGCCGGCAAAACCGGCCCCGGTGGTAGCAACGGTCTTGCTCAACTTCTAAAAGCTGGCGCGATCCAGGTGGGAGCCGGCTTGCCGGCGATGGGCCGCAAAGCGGCCCCAGATGCTCGCTGGTCCCGTCGAGCGCGCTCGTGCTATTACAGCTCCGCTATGGGGGCTGCTGCGCAGCCCATCGCCGGCAAGCCGGCTCCCACCGCGACCGCGCAGTTCTTCAGCCCTGCGCTTTACCTGTGTAAGCAACCGTCTTGCCCAATTTCTAAAAGCTGGCGCAATCCATGTGGGAGCCGGCTTGCCGGCGATCGAGGGCGCAGCCCTCGCCTACGCCCTCCACCCGTAAGACATTCCCTAACCCGCAACCAAACGCTTCTGAATTGGATGCTTCGGCCTGCCCAGCCACAGCCAGATTCATTAACACGCTGCCCGCGCCCCATCTGATCTCTCCTCTAATTCACCGGCAAACGCTGCCCCCCGGTGGGAGCCGGCTTGCCGGCGATCGAGGGCGCAGCCCTCGCCTACGCCCTCCACCCGTAAGACATTTCCTAACCTGCAACCAAATGCTTCTGGATTGGATGCTTTGGGAATTATCCTACGACCGCCGCTGCCGTTTCGCTGTTGTTGCTCACAACCATCAGGGCTAACTTCCCTGGGTCGTCATCTTTGACGATTTGGGTGTGAGAGCCCGCAAATTTCGGCAGTACTGCTATGGCAGCCGCAACGCGGGCAGGCTTCGGCCTGGCCGGCTTATGCCGATCTTTGCCGGTCTCTCACCCCGCGTTCGGCTGCCACCTTATTCTGTGAGAGGAAGACGAAGGGCAGCTCAAATCCAGCCACGATCGGATCTGCACCATGAAGAAAATCGTACCCGACCCACCCCGCTCCAAACTCCTCACCAACCCGTACTTCTCCATCCACAGCGACATGCCCCCTCCAGACGCCCTTGCCCACGCCAGCGAACTGCTGCGCGGCGTCGCCGAAACCATCGACGAACACTGCCGCACCCACGCCGGCGAACCGGGCCTGAGCATGCTCAGCAACGCCGAGCATGCCTGCGAGACGTCCAGAGCCCTGATCGAGCATGCCTTGACTGGCCTCTACAACGCGCAAAGGCAGAGGTGACTCAATGAATGACGCGTTGAAAAACCTCACCACAGCCGGCAGTGAAACCTTCGACCTGTTTCGCCTGCAACCGGGCGTGCCTTTCGAGCACGCCTTCAGCCAGCTATCAGTACTGCTCGGTTGCATACGCCACCTCACCACCGAAGCCGAAATGGAAAACGACCGCAAGGCCGGCAGCGCGGCGCGCATCCTGAGCGAGATGGCCAAGGCACTGATCGACGACATCGAGCTTGGGCTGAACAAATCCCACTGATGCCACCCGGGCCGCGCTGCGGCCCAATTGCCGGCGATCGAGGGCACAGCCCTCACCTAAGCCCTCCACCCGTAAGACATTTCCTAACCTGCAACCAAATGCTTCTGGATTAAATGCTTTGGGATTTATCCTACGACCGCTGCTGCCGTTTCGCTGTTGTTGCTCACAACCATCAGGGCTAACTTCCCTGGGTCGTTTTCGAACGACAGGGTGTGAGAACCCCGTAAACATGACAGCAGCCTCGTAATGGCGGCCCTGCGTGGGCAGACCTCGGTCTGGCCGGATTTCCCATGTTTACCGGTTTCTCACCCCACGCATGGCTGCCACCCAATCCCGTGAGAAAGGATCGCGTAGGCAGCTCCTGTTGAGTAATCAAACTGGGATCTGCACCATGAAGAAAATCGTACCCGACCCACCCCGCTCCAAACTCCTCACCAACCCTTACTTCTCCATCCACAGCGACATGCCCCCACCAGACGCCCTGGCCCACGCCAGCGAACTGCTGCGCGGCGTCGCCGAAACCATCGACGAACACTGCCGCACCCACGCCGGCGAACCGGGCCTGAGCATGCTCAGCAACGCCGAGCATGCCTGCGAGACGTCCAGAGCCCTGATCGAGCATGCCTTGACTGGCCTCTACAACGCGCAAAGGCAGAGGTGACTCAATGAATGACGCGTTGAAAAACCTCACCACAGCCGGCAGTGAAACCTTCGACCTGTTTCGCCTGCAACCGGGCGTGCCTTTCGAGCACGCCTTCAGCCAGCTATCAGTACTGCTCGGTTGCATCCGCCACCTCACCACCGAAGCCGAAATGGAACACGACCGCCAGGCCGGCAGCGCGGCGCGCATCCTGAGCGAGATGGCCAAGGCACTGATCGACGACATCGAGCTTGGGCTGAACAAATCCCACTGATACCACCCGGGCCGCGCTGCGGCCCAATCAGCGGCACCACCCCGCCGCACACCATCATGTCGCCAAGCCAACACCCCGATTGAACCCTCGGCAAACCCCGACAGTCCACCCTTACAGGCCCACCTTCCAGAGGCCTTCAAGGAGACACCCATGAAAGGTACCGCGCTTTCGGCCCTCTTCGCGGCCGCTACCCTCCTGGCTTCACCGGTGTTCGCTGCTGACGACCTGTGCACTATCAACCTGCAGAAGATCGACAACCAGATGGCCACCGCCGGTGCCACCTCCGAAGGCCTGGACAAGGCCATCACCGAACACGTCGACAAGGCCAAGGCCGCGCAGGCGTCGGGCGACACCAAAGAATGCATTGCCATCTCCACCAAAGTGCTCGAACGCCTGGAAAAAACCGACAAGGGCAGCGGCTCGGCCGGTGGCAGCGGTAGCTAAGCTTTGAGCGGGCGGCAAGAAGCGGCTGTCGACGCCGCCCGCGCAAAGGCGTATACTCAGCAGCACGTGCCGAAAGGTACGTCAGCTAGAGCTGAGTGTGGGGCCGATTAGGATTCGACGCCGGTAGCGAAACTCTAGGTGCATGCCGAGTTGGTAACAGAACTCGTAAATCCACTGTTGCAACTTTCTATAGTTGCCAATGACGAAAACTACGAGGGTTACGCTCTCGCTGCGTAAGCAGCTGAGCCCGCTCTCCTGGTAGCTTCGGCTCCAGCAATCATCAGGGGATGCCTGTAAACCCGAAATGATTGTCATACAGAACAGGATCGTCGTGTAGCACGTTGGGGGCAAAGCGACTAAAACTTACCCAACTCGTCCAAAGCACCCTGCCCGTCGGGCGGCTGCGGATTAACTCAATAGACACGGCTAAGCATGTAGTACCGACAGCGGAGTACTGGCGGACGGGGGTTCAAATCCCCCCGGCTCCACCAATTTTTCTTCCCAGGAAGACCCAGAAAAGCCGTAAAGCCTAGAGAAATCAAAGCTTTACGGCTTTTTTATTGCCCGCGTTTTCCCACCTTATCCCAGGGCATCCCACGATTGACGGGGGCACATATGGGGGCATAAAACGCTCATCTGCTCGTTCGGAGAGGATGTGCCCCCAATGCCCTTGAAAGACACCAACTGCCGCAACGCCAAGCCCCAGGACAAGCCGTACCGCCTGTATGACGAACAGGGCTTGTACCTGGAAGTGCAGCCCAACGGAGGTCGTTACTGGCGCTTGAAGTACCGCTTTCTGGGAAAGGAAAAGCGCTTAGCGCTTGGTGTTTATCCTGAGGTCGGCCTGCAGGAGGCCCGGCGCAAGCGTGATGATGCTCGCGTTCAGCTTGCCGGCGGCCAAGACCCTTCGCTGCAAAGACGCATGGCCAAGGTGGTCAGCCAGCTCGATCACCAACACACCTTTGAGTCGGTCGCAAAGCAATGGCTCACTATTCGCGAGTCAACCTGGGATCCGGAATATACCCGCACGGTGCGGCAGCGCCTTGAGCTCAATGCCTACCCCTGGCTGGGAAAACTCCCGATCAGCAGCATCAGCACGCCCATGCTGGTCGAAAACCTGCAGCGCATCATCAAGCGCGGCGCTCGCGAGACGGCGCGTCGTGTTGCCCAGATCTACAAACAGATTTTCGAGTTCGCCGAAGCTGCCGGTATCACCCCGCCCAACCAGATTGGCAATCTCTCACGTACGCTCCCAGCCAAGCGGGTGAAACACTTTGCTGCCGTGACCGATCCTGAAAAACTCGGGGCACTGCTCAAAGCACTGGATAGCTACACGGGGACAATGCCTGTTTGTTGTGCACTCAAGCTGGCCCCATTGCTGTTCTGCCGGCCCGGTGACCTGCGCCACATGGAGTGGTCGGAGGTCAATCTGGATGCGGGCGAGTGGTTGATTCCCGGCCACAAGATGAAAGGGCTCACTGCCACCAAACAGGATCGTCCGGATCATTTGGTTCCCCTGAGCCAGCAAGCAATCGCTGTTCTGCGCGAGCTGAAACCACTCACCGGCAGACATCGATACGCCTTCCCCTCGGCACGAGGAGGCGACCGGCCGATGTCCAACAATGCCGTACTCAGCGCATTACGCCGCATGGACATCAGCGGCGACGAAATGACTGGGCACGGCTTTCGTGCGACAGCGAGAACCATAGGTGCGGAGGTGCTGGGATTTCGCCCAGATCTCTTGGAGCATCAGCTTGCTCACACAGTAAAAAATCCGCTGGGACGCGCGTACGATCGAACCAGCTTCTTGCCAGAGCGGCGTGAAATGATGCAGATCTGGGCCGACTTTTTGGACTCGATAAAACGCTGAATGCAAGCGCCCCCATCAGTCAGCGAGCCCTCAAGCTAATACGAGCACTATCTTATCGCTCCAGTACTGGCTGAATTGCTAAACTGCGCCGATTTGGCGCCTGTAATGCGCCAGACGCAATCCAAAAGGAATTCCTACCGATGTCAGCCTTATCAGCTTTGCTGAATACCTACCGCAGCGCTTCTGTCACCGAACGCGAAAAAGGTACTTACTTCGAAGAGCTGATTTGCACTTACCTCCGCAACGAAGCCACCTACCGCGACCTTTACGACAAAGTATGGACGTATGCGGAGTGGGCGAAGGAACAAAGCCTCAGTGGCAAGGATGCGGGCGTTGATTTAGTGGCTCGCACCCAGGGCACCGGCGAGTACCACGCTATCCAGTGCAAGCTGTACGCCGAGGACTACAAAGTCCAGAAGAAGGACATAGACAGTTTCTTCACCGCCTCGGGCAAGGCGCCGTTCTCGCACCGCGTCATCGTCGCCACCACCAACAACTGGAGCGAGCACGCCGAGGACGCGTTGCAGGGTCAGCAGCCTCCGGTCAGTAAAATCGACCTGCAAGCCCTGGAAGACAGCCAGATAGACTGGGCCAAGTACCAGCCCAATCAGGCAGTCGCTCTCAAGGCCAAAAAGCAGCTGCGCGAGCACCAGCAAACCGCGTTGAATGCCGTGGCCGCTGGCCTCAAGGACGCCGAACGCGGCAAGCTAATCATGGCCTGCGGCACCGGCAAGACCTTCACCAGCTTGAAAATTGCCGAACAGCAGGCCGGCAAGGGTAAGCGTGTACTGTTCCTGGTGCCTAGCCTGTCGCTGCTATCGCAGACCCTAACCGAATGGACGCAGGAAAGCGCCACCCCGCTCCACAGCTTTGCCGTCTGCTCCGACAGTGACGTAGGCAAGAAGCGAAAAGCAGAGGATGACGCGGTTCAGGTGTTCACCCATGAACTGCGATACCCGGCCACTACCAAGGCAGATCGCCTCGCGGCAGAAATGCTCAAGCGTCACGATGCCGAACACATGAGCGTGGTGTTCTCCACCTATCACTCCATCGATGTGATCAGCCGTGCCCAGGCTGATCATGGCCTGGCCGCTTTCGATCTGGTGATCTGCGACGAAGCGCACCGCACCACGGGTGCCACCTTTGGTGACGATGACGAAAGCAACTTTGTGCGCGTTCATGATGCCGACTACATCCGCGCCACCAAACGTCTGTACATGACCGCCACGCCGCGCATCTACGGTGACAACGCCAAGCTCAAGGCCGAGTCCGGCGAAGTCACCCTGTGCTCAATGGATGACGAAGCGCTCTACGGCAAAGAGCTGTTCGTCATCAACTTCTCCGAGGCCGTCCAGCGCGGCCTGCTCACCGATTACAAGGTGCTAGTACTCACCGTCGAGGAAAGCACAATCAGCCGCCGCCTTCAGGAGATGCTGAAGGACGAGAACAACCAGCTCAAGGTAGACGATGCCGCCAAGATAGTCGGTTGCTGGAAGGCGCTGGCCAAGCAGGGATTGGCCGAAAACTTGGTGGGTGATGATCAGCCCATGAGGCGCGCTGTAGCTTTCTGCCAGGTCATCTCGCCCAATTACAAGGGCACCAAGCACAAGGTCAGCTCGATCAACATCGCCAGCATGTTCCAGTCGGTGGTGGAAGCTTATCAAGACTCCGAAAATATCGATGAGGACTCACGCATCATCTGCGAAGCCGCACACGTCGATGGCGGCATGAATGCTAGTGCCAAAGAAGCCAAGCTCAACTGGCTCAAAGAAGAACCGCCAGCCAATACCTGCCGCATCCTCAGCAACGTACGTTGCCTGTCTGAAGGTGTGGACGTACCAGCGCTGGACGCCGTTCTCTTCCTCACCCCGCGTAATTCCCAGGTGGACGTGGTGCAATCCGTTGGCCGGGTAATGCGCAACGCACCGGGTAAGAAGCGTGGCTATGTGGTGCTGCCCGTGGTCATTCCGGCCGGCATGGAGCCCCACGAAGCGCTCAATGACAACCAGACCTACAAAGTTGTCTGGCAGGTGCTTCAGGCCCTGCGCTCGCACGACGACAGCTTCGACGCCATGGTCAACAAGCTCGACCTGATCGGCTCTGACCCGCGCAAGATGGAAGTCATCGCCATCACCGACAAGGCCGACAAAAAGACCAAGAAAAACAGCGGAACGAGCAACGGCCAGGCTGGCAAAGGCCAATACGGCATTGGTGAGAAACGCGCTAAGTACGATGTCGAGGGTCAGATGACCCAGCAGGCCGAGCTGGCCTATGAGGTGGGGGAAATCGAGAAGGCCATCTACGCCAAGATCGTTGACAAGTGCGGTAACCGCCACCACTGGGAAGACTGGGCCAACGACATCGCCAAGATCGCCCGCACCCATATCGACCGCATTCAGGGCATCCTGGAGAACCCTGCCAACATCCAGGAAAAGACCGCATTCAATGCCTTCGCCACCGAGCTGCGCGACGACCTCAACGACAGCATCAGCGATGGCGAGATTGTCGAAATGCTCGCCCAGCACCTGGTAACCAAGCCAGTGTTCGACGCGCTGTTCGATGAGTACAGCTTCGCCAGCCACAACCCCATGTCCAAGGCCATGCAAGGCGTACTGGACGCGCTTCATGAACATCACCTGGCCAAGGAAGCCGATACCCTAGATAAGTTCTACGCCAGCGTGCGGCAACGCGCTGCCGGCATCAACAATGCCCAAGGCAAGCAGAAGATCATCGTCGAGCTGTACGACAAGTTTTTCCGCAATGCCTTCCCCAAGATGACTGAGCGCCTAGGGATCGTTTACACCCCGGTTGAGGTCGTGGACTTTATTCTGCACAGCGTCAATCACCTGCTGCAGCAGGAGTTCAGCCAGACCTTGGGCAGCAAGGGCGTCCACATCATTGACCCGTTCACCGGCACCGGTACCTTTATCACCCGCCTGATCCAGTCAGGCCTGATCAAGCCGGACGAGCTGCCGCACAAATACAGACACGAGATTCACGCCAACGAGCTGGTACTGCTGGCCTACTACATCGCGGCCATCAATATCGAAGCGGCATACCACGGCGAAGTGATTGACGAATACACCCCGTTTGAAGGTATCTGCCTGACCGACACCTTCCAGATGTACGAAAAGGACGATTTGGTAAGCGCGCTGCTGGAGGACAACAGCGCCCGGCGTCAGCGCCAGAAGGATTTGGATATACGGGTGATTGTGGGTAATCCGCCGTATTCGGTTGGTCAAGGAGATGCCAATGCCAACAATGCCAATGTGCCCTATCCATCATTGGACGCACGCATTCGTGATACATACGGAGCGCGTTCTGAAGCAACCAACAAGAACTCGCTGTATGACAGCTACATTCGCGCCATCCGATGGGCCAGCGATCGTATCGGTGATGCCGGGATCATCGGCTTTGTTACCAACGCCGGCTTTGTCGATGCCAGCACTACTGACGGACTGCGGAAGTGCCTAACTGATGAGTTTTCCAGCCTGTATGTGTTCCATCTGCGCGGGAACGCCCGCACATCAGGTGAAACACGCCGGAAGGAAAAGGACAACGTGTTTGGCATGGGTAGTCGAGCGCCTATTGCCATCTCCCTATTGGTCAAGAATCCTAACGCAGAGGCTTATGGCCAGATTAATTTCAACGACATAGGCGACTACCTCAGCCGTGAGGAAAAGCTGAAGAAGATCGCCGGCTTTAGCAGCGTGGCCGGCATCGAGCAGTGGCAGCCGATCACCCCGGATGAGCACGGGGACTGGGTTAAGCAGCGTGACGACAGCTTTAACCAGTTCATTGTATTGGGCGAAAAGGACGACAAAAGCGCACTTACACTGTTCGACAACTACTCCAATGGCGTGAAAACTCAGCGTGATGCTTGGGCCTTCAATTCCTGCAAAGCCAAATTAGCGACCAATATGGAAGGCATGATTGGTTTCTACAACGCTGAAGTAAAGCGCTTCAATGCGGCGCATCCGGGGCTGGATACCAAGGGCCGTCAGGCTCAGGTGGATGGATTTATTGACACCGATCCGACACGCATCAGTTGGACTCGCGCACTGAAGCAGGATCTTGGCAAAGATCGCAGCTATGCCTTCGAGGTCGACTGCTTGATGACTGCACTTTATCGCCCTTTCACCAAGCAATGGTTGTACTTCAACCGTCGATTCAACGAGATGGTTTACCAGATGCCGCGCATTTTTCCCGATGCCGTGGCTGAGAATTTGGTGATCGGCGTTTCTGCCACAGGTGAAAAGGTTGCATTTAGCGCCTTGATTTCTCGCCATGTACCAAGCCTTCACTTCGTGGATATTGAGGGTTCGCAGTGCTTCCCCCTGTACCTCTACGACGAAACCGCACAGGCCTCGAAAAAAGATCTCTTTTCCGAGCCCACTGAAGCCGGGCTGCGCCGGCGCGATGCCATCACCGATGCCGGCCTTGCACACTTCAATACCACCTACCCCGGCGAGCAGATCAGCAAAGAAGACCTGTTCTACTACGTCTACGGCATCCTGCACTCCCCAGACTACCGCGAGCGCTTTGCCGACAACCTGAGCAAAGAGCTGCCGCGCATCCCGGCTGTGAAGAAGGCCGCCGACTTCTGGGCTTTCAGCAAAGCAGGCCGCGCCCTGGCTGACCTCCACCTGAACTACGAAACTGTCGAGCCGTACCCGTTGACCATCGAGGCCAAGGGCACGCTGGCCGATGCCGACTACCGAGTGGAGAAGATGAAGTTCGCCAAGAAGGGCGACAAAACCACAGTCATCTATAACCCCCGTATCACCCTCAAGGGCATCCCCGAGGTGGCTTGGGATTACGTGGTCAACGGCAAAGCTGCGCTGGATTGGGTAATGGAACGCCAAGCCGTGCGCACCGACAAAGCCAGCGGCATCGTCAACGACGCCAACGACTGGGCAACCGAAACCATGGGCAACCCCAAATACCCTCTGGAGCTGTTCCAGCGCGTGGTCACCGTGAGCTTGGAAACCCAGAAAATCGTCAAGGGATTGCCCAAACTCGATATCGGTACAGATGACTAGTTGAGTCCGATAAAACGCTGAGCACTCAGTCAACTATTGCCTTGGTTGGGCCACCCTTTCCCAACCAAGGCAGAGCACCTGCTGATTGCCAGCCCGGCACTCTCATGTTAAATAGTGTTCGTCCCAAGCGATCCATATCGATCCGCAACGGTCCGCCACGTCGCCCTGGTAACGATGTTAAAAACTTTCGCCTCGTTCGCATCCGCTGAACGGGCCGCATCAACTGCCATTGGTTGATTTGCGTATCTGGCGAGGACATTCTCAGTCCGTTCTGCCACTAGAAGCCTTAGGGCCCTAGAACTTCTGTAGCCCACAACGACCTCCGACGCTACCGAACATCAATCTCGGAAACGCGCATATACCTATGCGTGTGGCAAATGCCCCTGCTCGCTATGTAGCCAGCCGATATCCGTCTTTTACCCTTTTTAGCAGTAGTGCCGGAGGACGCTGCCCCACGCTTCAGAACCTAGGACTCAAACCTATGTCAATGCACGTTAGCAACCCTGACGATGTCAGCGACGATGACAAAATTCTTCGTTTGCGCGATGTCGAGGCAATCGTCGGCCTAAAACGTTCAACGATCTATCGGAAAATTTCGGAAGGCCTTTTCCCGCGACAGCGCCTTTTGTGCGGCTCCAGCGTCGGTTGGCGTAATAGCGAAGTCCAAGCTTGGATTCGGCAAAGGGAGGCGCTGTAATGCAGCGCCGAACACCTCAACAACCGGGCTGGATGATAGAACTCACAGCAGCGGTCGATATCCCAGCGGAAAAAACCCAGTGGATTTGGCCAGGCTGGCTGCCAAAGGCAAAGTTATCCATTCTTGCCGGTGCAGGTGGATGCGGCAAAACCACGCTGGCAATCTCGCTGGCCGCCACGCTCAGCAGAGGTGGTGACTGGCCAGACGGCAGCAAATGTGAGGCAGCAGGCAACATCGTAATCTGGAGCGGCGAGGATGGTATCGCTGACACGATCATTCCCCGCCTTACGGCTGCAGATGCAGACCTAACCCGCGTGCACATAATCGAAGGGCTAAGTGATCAGCGCGGGAACAGGCGACAGTTTGATCCTGCAGCCAACTTTGCCCTTTTGAATGAGGCAGCCGCACGTATTGACGGCGTTTCATTGCTGATTTTCGATCCACTGATCAATCTTATTCGTGGAGATATGCACCGAGCAAACGAGGTTCGGCAAGGGCTACAAATGGTAGTGGATTTTGCAGAGCGGCATTGTTGCGCTGTCCTCGGCATATCTCACCTGAGCAAAGGTACGGCCCAGTCCTCCGCCGCTAATCGTGTAATCGGCAGCCAGGCATTCTCCGCGCTCGCTCGCACTGTACTGGTGGCAGAGAAGGATCAAAATTCAGAAGCCAGGGTGCTTGTCCGAGCCAAGTCCAACGTTTCGATTGATAACGGAGGAATCGAGTATTTCGTTGAGCCCATCGTTATAGACGAGCAGTTGGAGACAACCTGCATCCGATGGGGAGAGGCCATCGATGGTAGCGCTGAAGCCATTCTCGCTGCGATCGAGCAAGCGGGTGACGCCAGACCCGCATCAGCTACTCAAGAAGCGCGTAGCTTTCTTGAGGAGACGTTGCAAGCTGGGCCTGTTGCAATCAATGCGTTGATGGCTTTAGCTGAAGAACGTTGCATTTCTTCGGCGTCACTTCGCAGAGCCCAGAAACAGCTAGGTATACGTTCACACAAAACAGGTATGCAGGGCGGATGGGCATGGGAGCTTCCCACCGCTCCCTGAAGGCGCTCAACGCACGTCGAAGGTGCTCAATACTCGTGTTGAGCATCTTCGTTTTTATTGAACGCCTTCGACTCGCGAGAGAGTCTGTATGACTGATTCCGCAGATAAAACCCCAGCACGCCAGGCGCACAGGTCGACCACGAACTACTTCCCAATGAAATAGAGATTGCCGTTCTTGTTGTAAATAGCGGCAGGTCGGAAGTCCTTAGGCCAATTCCGTCCAGGGTAGTATGCATAGATCCATTCGGGCAGGTGACGAGCAATACCCGCCAGCGCATCCATGCCGTCCTTATCAGCTCTGCTAGCGTCAGCAAATAGTTCGCCTGAGGGATCGGTCAGGAAAATCGGGCCGTAGGCTTTCTCGGCCGAAATGAATGCTGGCGCAGCGCTCGCCGGAGCGTCGAACGGTGCAGGGTTCCCAGCAGCCAAATCTGCAAGCCTGTCGTATTTCTTGCCTGATCCGTCAGCGTACTTAGCCGGCTCATGACGCAACTTTGAGATTTTCCCACCGAAGTATTTTTCTCTCGCATCCAGCCAGGCCAACCTGACCAACGCAGATGCCTCCTTTGGGTTAGACGCGAGTTCCTCAGGCACCCACGCAGCAACCTGGTAATGATAGACAGGGCCAGCGCTGCCACCACCCAGCAAGAACAACCCGACGCCAAGAGAGGCTGCTCCTGCGCTGCTAAAACCAGTTGGAGGTGACACGTATCCCAAACCTGCCGTCGCCAGACCTCCAGAGCCTCCCGAAGTCCCCAGCGCGCTCAAGTTATTTACCTCGTTCCCGACCATTTCCCTTGGAATATCGCGCTGACCATCGATGCGCATGGCTTCCAGAACCAGCATGGCATCGGACCATTTCTCGCGAGGAACATTTTTAGGTTCTGGCAACGTGACCCTCGGGGTACTGGAGCACCCAACTAGCGCAACCAACAGCAAGGTACCAACGCATCCCTTCACAGAAAAATACACCGACATGAAAACTCCCTATTTTTATTCAGTGGTAGTCCGGCACACGTAGTGCGCCGGAAACATCCGTCACTTGCCTGCCAAGTCATAGCGCCCAAAATTATCTGGGCAACTTCAGCGGAAAATACCACCACCACTTAAACGACCGCAGATGATTTCTGCGAACCGACGTAGCGGTAAAGCGTTGTTCGAGAAACGCCATACCGTCGGGCAACATCGGTCACCTGTATCTCAGGATCTCTGAGAAGAGCTCGTATCTCACGTACCTGACGATCATCCAGCGCAGGCTTGCGTCCACCGTTTCTCCCACGGGCACGAGCCGCAGCCAGCCCTGCGGGAGTTCGCTCTCGAATGAGGTTGCGCTCGAACTCCGCCAGGGCAGCGAACACGTGAAAGATCAGCTTACCGGCAGCGCTGGTGGTTTCGATTCGTTCGGTCATGGATTCGAAGGCCACCCCTTCCCGCTCCAAGCTACTGACAATCCCAACCAAGTCAGGCAGAGAACGACCGAGACGGTCCAGTCGCCAGACAACCAGAGTGTCACCACTACGCAGAGCTGTTAGGCAATGCCCAAGCTCCGGTCTGTCCGCCGACTTGCCGCTCATGGTCTCCTCGTAGACTGTTGAGCACCCAGCCAGAGCAAGTGCATCTCGCTGCAGGTCGAGGTTCTGATCATCAGTCGACACTCGGGCATACCCAATCCGCTTTCCCATACGTTTTTCTCACACTGATTTCGGTACAGGAAAAGTGACAGGAAAGCGGTAAATCCCAAGTTCAAAAGATCATTTGGAATAGGTGTGCCATAAACGACCGTTTACGGGATGGATGCGCTCGTCAATTTCAGGCGCTAAATGCAACCGAAAACGAAGCCCAGGATATTTTTTCTCGCTCAACATTTCCTTTAGCAGCTCAGCACCTGAGCTGAATGGAGAAATGACCCATGAAGCAGAGTTTCCACTCACATTTTGATCGGGACTTGACCAAGGCCGGCTCGGCGGTACTCGGGGAGGCAGTCCGACGCGGGCTACTTGGGCAACACGAGGCCATGATCCACGACCAGCAATGGGCGCAGTTCTGTGTTTATGCCAGGGACTCTCATGAGGTGGATATCCTGGAATTCGTCAATAAAAAACTTGTGAGGGAGTACGGGGAAGAGCTGTACATCCAGGCATACCAAGGGAACCTTCCGCAGCAAAACGTAATCGCTCTGCTTGAGACTGTACATTCAGTAATGAGCTTCGCAAGTGATGGACGCTGGAAGGGCTCAGCGGCTGATGCTGGTAGCCGGCTTGGCTTTCCAAGCCATGCACGGATTACGGTACCTCGCGGTCTTGACCGAACTAGGTTTGAAGCCGCGATGGTAGATATTCAGACTCTCCACTCAGAGCAGCTAGCAACATTGATCAGATTGGTTCGATACCTCGGCATGTCAATGCTAGACGCTTTTTTCTTCGACGCAGAAGATGCTCATAAAGAAGCCGAGGCGGAAAACATCTTTTATGCGTTCAGCAAAGATAAGCGTGAGCATCGGATCATTAATATTTCTGATCCTGAGCAAATTGTCATTCTGGATAAGGCCGCAGCATTTCAAAAACGACATGGCAGCAGGCGCCCGAAGCCTGCAGCTTGGCGTACATGGAAATCAAAGAACCTACCTGCAGCGCAAGAGCTTTTACTTTCTCACG
The DNA here is from genome assembly GCF_044143025.1 of Pseudomonas sp. TR47. Classification (NCBI taxonomy): domain Bacteria; kingdom Pseudomonadati; phylum Pseudomonadota; class Gammaproteobacteria; order Pseudomonadales; family Pseudomonadaceae; genus Pseudomonas; species Pseudomonas sp. TR47. The sequence continues at coordinate 90,101 of NZ_JBHFCS010000021.1, forward strand.
GACTAAACATTGATGACTGTCGCGCAGCATATGCCTGCGAGCTCTACCAGCGGTCGTCTGGTCACCACGCCCCGATTCTTGGAGGAAAAGCACCCGACGATGAGGATCTGGAGGCTCGGAATGACGTCGCCTACGAGTTAGGGCATTTGCATATTTGGGAAACTGATGCGTACGTCGGTGCCAGGGCCTACATGCGGAAAGAGCCTGCAGGCACCGGGCGCAAAGCCGTCACACAGTAGATTTGGGATTCGATCAAAAGCCCTTAACCTTTAGACCTCAAATCAAAGGAGTAAGGGCATGGATCGTTTTGAGCTGCTTGTATATGCCGTGCTTGCCGTCGTCAGTGCGCTGACCATCGCAGGCGCTATTGGCTACATGGTCGCAGCGCGTCTGGACAAAAAGCGTGGCGACGACTGAGTCTTCAGCGGTACGGCCAGCTACCTGCAGCAAACTGCCCGCTGCCTCTTTTGGCAGCGGGCGCTGATCCAAATCCAACGGCAGGGCACCCTACCGCTGCGATACGCAGTATTTTCCCAAGCCTGTGAGGTCATGGGATGACTTCGGAAGGGCTGCCAGTTTCGGCACCCTAGCGAAAGTGAGCAAAACGCCGAAGCGTTTAGATCAGCTACATGCACGCACGCCATGTGGCGAGCTAGCTTGCCCAACAAGATAAACTCGTGCGCCGACTCGCTGACAACAGCTGACCTTGGGTTTTCAGGAAGTTACCGGAGAGTGTCTAGCGACCTCATCTATCCGGAGCACAAGCATGGAATTTCGTCACCTCGGTAACGGGCAATACTTCCCGCCTATTGCACCAAACGGTCGGGTTTACGCTGTACCTCTTGGGCAGGAAACCCAGGTACAGATTTTCTGCCTGGCCCCAGTATCCCCCCGGCTGATTGGTAAGCCGTGGGCGCAGCGGCGCACCTTGCGCCGGTGCGCGCGCTCACGCCAGTCAGAAGCTGTAGTTGAAACGCCTCATCACATTGCGCGGTGCCGTGAACACCGTACAGACCGGTTTAGCTGTAGTACTGCGAGGCGGCTTACTCAGCAACCGCGGCGGTCACGATGATCTCGACCAGCACATCCGGCGCGCCCATGTCGCACTGGGCGGTGGCGCGCGTGGGGGCGCAACCCGGTGCGGTCCAGGCGTTCCAGACCTCATTCATGCTGTCGAAGTCACGGGCCAGGTCTTTGATCCAGATTTGCGCTGTCAGCACCCGGCTTTTGTCTGAGCCCGCCTTCTCAAGATAAGCTTCAATTTTCGCCAATGTATCGCGTGTTTGGCCGGCGATATCTTGAGTGCGGTCATCGGCGGTCATCCCGCCGACATAAATCACACCATTATAAATAACGACCCGGCTACGGCGCGGGTCAGTTTCGATGCGAACGATATCACTCATATAGGCTCCTGGATTTTAGTATGAAGAACGGGCGAACTAATGTGTAAGTTCGCCCAGTAAAATAGGTTTGATAGGGGCGCGAACGCGGTAGTGGCCGACCTCGTTAGGATCGACGTTGCGCGTTTTCGCGATAATTTCGGTGACGGTTAAACCGCAGAAACGTCCTTGGCATGGCCCCATGCCGCAGCGGCCAAATGCCTTGGTTTGATTCGGCCCATGGCAGCCCAACGCTACATAGCTGCGAATCTGCCCAGCAGTCACTTCCTCGCAGCGGCACACCAGCACGTTATCGTCTGCGGGAATTCTATTTTCCTCCTGGGGGCGATAAAGAACATCCAGGAACTTTCTGATGCTCGTAGCGTTTTCCAACTGCTGAGCCAGTCCGGCCAGTTGATGTCCCAAGCCCTGCAAACTTCCAAGCTGCGCCCCAATTGCCAAGGCCGCCAAGCGTCCCTGTACAGCAGATGCCTTGGCGCCGACGATGCCTCGGCTATCACCGGCGACGTAGATCACGGTGTCGCCCAGGCGTCCATGCTCATCGGTATGCGGCAACCAGCAAAGTTGCTCGGGGCTCCAATAGTGCGCGGCGCCCGTCGAGAGGCTGAGTTGCGCATTCGGGACCACCCCTTGATGCAGTAACACCAGAGAAGACGCGACGGACGTGCGCTGCCCGCGATGTTTGAATTGAATGCCTTGGGCCGCATGGTCCCCCACGATTGCCAGGTCGGTAGCGCCCGAGTAAACCTTGACCCCGTGACGCTTGATCGACGCGAGCAGCTTCATGCCCTTGGCAAGATCACGCCAGCCTTTGAGCGCACCAGCCGCTTCGCGCAACGCCCGGACATAAGCCGACTGTGGTGTGGTGTCCACCAACGCCTTGATCGCCACGCCTGCCCTGAGGTATTGCCAAGCCAAGAGGTAGAGCAGCGGACCGCAACCGGCGAGGACAACGGGCTCGGTAGGCAGTGCACCAGCCCCTTTGAGCATGATCTGACCGGCACCCGCGCCCATTACACCAGGTAACGTCCAGCCTTTGATGGGGAATGGTCGCTCCATGGCGCCGCTGGCCAGTACGACATACTTGCCGACGATGTCTTCATTATGGCCATTGGCGATGTAATTGATTTCCCCCGAAGCGGCCACGTTCCAGACCACCGCACCGGTGATGTGGATAGCACCGCTGGCTTTGAATTCACGAGCAAGGGCTCGGCCTGCGACGTAATCCGCGCCGAGGATGTGTTGTATGGCTTCAGGAGCGGACTCGATCCGCCGATAGATCTGGCCGCCGAGCGCTGGTTGCTCGTCCAGCACGACCACCGTCAACCCCTGGGCGCGTGCCTGGCAGGCTGCGGCCATTCCAGCTGGGCCGGCACCGACGACCACCAGGTCTACCGGGACATTATTCATGGCACCCTCCCATTTCGCCGAGGTCCAGTGCCACAGCGCCGAGTTGACGCTTGATATGCATGCCGTCGCGCACCGGGACCATGCAACTTTGCCGTGCGGGTACGCCGTCGATTTCAACGAGGCATTCAAAGCAAACACCCATCATGCAGTACGGAGCGCGGGAAACATTACCGACGATACTGGAGCGGAAATCACGGGCGCCTTGGGTCAGCAACGCGGCAGCCACACTGATGCCCTCGGCGACGCGCAATTCTTGCCCCTCGAATGTGATTTTTACCGTCCGCCCAGCAGGCGCGTTCGAAACAGAAAAAAGCGGCTTAGTGGTCATGGGTAAAACTCGCGTTGGGGTCTAGGAATCTGTCGCTGTGGAACCCTTCGAAGTTCGGGGGTGAGGGTGTTATGCCCCCGACCCAGGGCCCGATGACGTAGGCGTGGATTGCCGCCAGTGTCACGCCGCTATGACAAATAACGGCATAGGCCCCTGGGCACGTCGTCGAACTCTGGTACACCGGGTAGCCGTCGGGGGTTAAAGGCCGAATGGCGCCCCATGCTCGAACGAGCCTCACATCCTTGAGGGCGGGAAACGTATCTACAGCCCGTTCGGCGAGCCAGCTGATCTTGTCAGGTGTCGTGCGATCATCCAGACCGACATCTTCTGAAGTCGAGCCGATCTGCACCGACCCTTCCTTGGTCTGCCGCGCCTTGTTCGTCGGGTAGGGGATAAACGGCTTGAGCCGCTCGGTGATCAGCACTTGCCCGCGCGTCGGGCGGGTTGGGGCATGCAACCCCACTTGCGATGCCAACTCGGAGATCCCGATACCGGCGGCGAGTACGAGCCTGTCGCTGTTCCAGGATTGGCCATCCCGGGAACGCGCCGTGAATTTACCGGTACCGGGGTCCTGCGAGACCGCAACAACGTCAACGCCAGAAATGATATCTGCCCCCTTCATTTTCAGACCCGCATGCAGTGCCCTGAGCAGCATCAAGGGGTTGGCGTGGCCATCATGAGTACCGAAGCTTCCGCCGACGACCTTGGGGCCTAGCCCAGGCAAATGCTGCCTCAGCTCTGCAGGGCCCATCATTTGATAGGGGATATCACCCACTGCTTTGTTGATTTTCTCAAGCAAGTCCGCCCGCGCTTGTACCTCTTTTTCGCTGAACCCAAGCCAGAAGCCGCCCGTTTGCTCAAGCCCCGTATCGACACCCGTCAGGCTGAGCAACTCCCGGTGCAGTTCCGGCCACTGTCTTACGGCATCGCGCGTCCATTGCGCATAGCGGGGCATCCCACCACCTTTGCTCGATAACCAGACCAGGCCAAAATTTCCCCGAGAGGCGCGTAATGCGGCATCCCCTTGGTCGAGGACGGTGACCTTAAGGCCCCTGCGCGCGGCACCGTAGCCAATTGCCGCGCCGACGAGTCCACCGCCCACTACGATCATGTGTTCTTTGCTCATACTTCACCTCCGCAACTGTGCGGCAGCTCTTGAAAAAAGGGCGAGCGGCTCCTCGCTGCCAAAGTCTTTGGAAGCGAAAAGTGCACCTGGGCCTATTTTTTACCGATTAATACTTTGTCCAAACCGACAATACGGTCTAGCAAAAACATGAGGATCATCGTTCCCACAATCATTACCGTGGAAACCGAAGTCGTCACCGGGTCGGTCATCAATGCGATCCGTTCATACAGGGCAACCGGAAGTGTCGTAGTACCCGGGGTGGAGACGAATATCGTCATGGTGACTTCATCGAAACTTTGAATGAAGGCCAATAACCAACCGCCGGCCACGCCTGGGAGAATCAAGGGAAACAACACTTTCCAAAAGGACACATATTTAGAGGCGCCGAGTGAGCGTGCCGCCAGTTCCGCATCGCGATCAATCCCGATGACAGCCGCCAGGGTAAGCCGCAGTGAGTAAGGCGTGACGATCAATGCATGCACCAATAACAGCCCGATGAACGAACCCGAAATCCCCGCCACTGAAAAGAACCTGAGAAACGCTACACCAAGCACGACATGAGGAATCATCAAGGGGGAGAGAATCAATGATGTAAGTGCTTCGCGTCCGGCGAAACGGTATTTGGCAATAGCTATCGCGGCGGGTACCGCGACAATGGACGCAATCGTCGCCGCGCCAAGCCCCAGCCACACCGAGAGCCAAAACGCATTGATCAACTCCGGGGCGTCCCAAATGGCTTTGTACCACCGCCACGAGGCGCCGTCGAAAGGCATCGATATATAGCCCTTGTCTGAGAAAGAGACCAATACAATGATCAACAGCGGCGCCACAATGAAACTGACGAACAGTGTGTGGAAGAGTATTGCAAAGGGTCCGTTACTTTCCAGGCTGCGATCACTCATACGAACACCTGCTTGAATTTTCGCTCGATCAATCGATTGCTGCCGATCACCACGAAGACAATGGCAATAAGCAAGAGCACCGCAATGGAAGCGCCCAATGGCCAGTTCATCGTGGAGAGAAATTCATCGTAGATCGCCGTGGTGACGACTTTGACGCCGCGACCGCCGATCATCGCCGGCGTGGCGAAGGCCGAGGCAGACAAGGTAAAGACGATGATCCCGCCAGACAAAATACCCGGCATCAGCTGCGGCAGCACAACGCGCCTGAAGGTGGTCACCGGGCCGGCCCCGAGGGAGCGGGCCGCATGGGCAATCTGGCCATCGACTTTTTGCAGCGTGCTCCATACCGAGATCACCATGAAAGGCATCATCACATGGGTCAGGGCAATCACTACCCCGGTCAGGGTAAACATGAGCTGTAGTGGCTGGTCGATCAGACCGAGTGCCATCAGCGCTGAGTTGATAAAACCTTCACGTCCCAACAACAGCGACCATCCCAACGTCCGTACCACCACGGAAATGAGTAACGGGCCGAGTATCACGACGAAAAAGCCACCTTGCCATGCGGGCCGCATGCGCGAAAGGATCAGCGTTTCAGGAACGCCAATGGCAATGCAGACGGCGGTGACGCCCAGTGACATCAAAGCGGTACGGGCAAACAGCTCGTAATAGAAACTGTCGCTGAGTACCTCCAGGTAACTGGCCAAGGTATAACTGTTTTGAGTGCCACTCATGGCGTCGAACACATTGAATGAAAGCATGCCAGTCAATGCGATGGGTACGACGAGCAACCCTAGAAACAACAGGAGCGCGGGCAGCGAGAGTACCCACTGAGCACCATTGGCGCGGTAGGTAGTGTCAGCCATGGGCGGCCTCCGCGGATACGACCTGCAGGTCGCCGTCGCCCCAACCGATGCCGACCGTTTCGCCTTCTTGAGGCTGGCGCTCGCCATTGTTCGGTGCTGTCATCTTCAACGCGCCCAAGGCGCTTTCGATTTCGTAATACCACAGGCCACCGAGGAACAAACGTGATGCAATACGCCCCTCGGCTTTCCCAACGCCGGGCGGGGTGAAGCGGATGCGCTCAGGCCGGATGAACAGCATGGCGTCGTCGCCCACCTTGAGCTGCTGCCGGTTCGCGGGCACGACGATGCCGTCCAGGTGGACCAATGCCTGTCCCTGGGAGATGGACTTCACCTTGCCCATGAGAATATTGGTCTGACCCAGGAAGCGCATGGCGAAGCTGGAGGTGGGCTGGTCGTAGACATCTTGAGGCTTACCCAGCTCTGCGATGCAACCGTCGGCCATCACAGCGATTCGGTCGCTCATTGTCATGGCTTCGACTTGGTCATGGGTGACCAAGATAGTAGTAATGCCGAGCCGGCGCTGGAGCGCCCGGAGCTCAACATGCATTTCACCCCTGAGCTTAGCGTCGAGGTTCGACATAGGCTCATCGAGCAGCAAGACACTCGGACGGATCGTCAAAACCCGTGCGATAGCGACACGCTGCCGTTGGCCACCGGACAACTCCCGTGGATAACGCGCCCCGAGCCCCGACAGACGGACCATCGCGAGCGCTTCTTCGACACGCGTCGCCAGCTCTTGTTTAGGCACTTTGCGCATCTGCAACCCGAAGCCGACGTTTTCGGCAACGGTCATATGCGGGAACAGTGCATAGCTTTGGAATACGATGCCCATGTCACGTTTTTCAGGCAGCATGCTGGTGATGTCGTTGCCACCGAGATGGACAGAACCCGTGGTAGGGGAAATAAATCCCGCGACCATCTGAAGTGTCGTCGTTTTTCCGCATCCCGAGCCACCCAGCAGCGAGATGAACTCACCGCTCTTAACCTCTAGGTCCAAGTTGCGCACAGCGGTAAAGCCGCCCGAATAGGTTTTCGAGAGCCCTCGGATAATCAAATTACTCATGGCCAATACTCACTATTATTATCATCGTCGAGAAAAGCGCTCACTCAACGGTACGGCTCCACTGTTTTGTCCATTCAGCACGTTTACGGTTAACGGTGTCCCAGTCTATCGGCACCAGCTGCGCAAGCTTCTCTTCGCCATAAGGGACCTCTTCGGCCAAACCCTCTTCGAGCTTGGCTTGCCGGTTGACGGGGCCGAAGCCCTCGGTGGCGAACTTGGCCTGCACACTGGGAGACGCCAGGTATTGAATCAGCGCTTGAGATTTTTCTGCGAGCTTATTCCCGGAAACTACACAGGCCGAAGCAATAATGGCGGGTGTGCCTTCTTTTGGATAAACAAACTCGATAGGAAAGCCTGTTTTTTTCAACGCCACGGCACGGTTGCTACCCCAGACAGCAATATCGATATCGTTGCTCTGGAACATCTGCGCTAATTGGGCATTCGAAGAGGTCCACGCCAATACATTGGGCGCGACATTTTCACGAACGGCTTTGAAGCCTGGGTCCATATCATGCTCACCGCCACCGTTGATGCGGGAGAACATGATCAAGGTATTTAGGCCGAACGTACCGGAGATAGGGTTGGAGGCGACGCGCTTGGCATATTTGGGGTCCGCGATGTCGGACCACGATGTGGGCGCCGCCCAACCATTCTTGGCGAAGACTGCTTTATTGTAGGCAATGCCCGTCGCCACCAGCCCGATACCGACCGCCTTACCCTTGAAGTTCGAGGCTGCGGCGATATCGTAGATGTCCTGATACACCGGCGACTGCGCCAAGTTATCGCACAGGCCAAATTGCACGGCGTAATGCATGGGGCCGTCGTCAAACAAGGCAACGTTGATTTGCTGACTGGCTCGCTGCGCTTGCAATTTGGCAAGGTTTTCACTCGAGCTGCCCGGCACATAAACGACGTTGACATCATGCTTGGCTTCGAACTCGGGAAGGATGACCGTTTCAAAGGTCTTTTGAAAGTCGCCGGAATACCCTGCGAAATAGAGCGTGTCTTGCGCATACGCGCCGCTGCTAAGCGTAATGGCGCTGGCCAATGCAAAGGTGTTGATTTTTTTCATGTCAGCTTCCCCTCCTCACGCGAGTTAACGAGGCAGTGGTCCGCCTCTGTTTTGACTCAATTGGGTAACATCAGTCGGCAGAAGCCCAGCTTCAATGCACGGACTATAATTGTTGTCTTCCAGGAGACGCTTAGCGCCCCAGTTCCGGCTGAACACAACGTTAAGGGGAGCAGCGGTGGACAAGCAAATAGAATATCGCCTTGGCCTATGCACTGGTGATATACCCCCCCTCCCGGGAGCAATCCCTACGCCGGCGCTTTACACCCGAGGCTCTCGAGTTCGCGGGCCAGCACGTCTTTGACGGTCGTCACGAAGTCTGAAATCAACCGATCGTTCGCGCGCTCTTTGGGGTAGATGATGTACCCCTGATGTTTTACGGTGGGCAGAAAAGGCCGCGTCACCATGCCCGAATGGCGGTAATCCAATGAGGCGAGCGGGTTCACGATCGATAGGCCTAGCCCCTGCATGACCAGCGAACAGGTGATTGAACTGTAAGAGGTCTCTAGGCGAATGTGCCGGTCAATACCGGCGTTTTCAAAATGGGTGTCGACCAGTGAGTAGCCATGTTCGGTGCGGGGCAGCGAGATGAAAGGCTCATTCGCCAGGTCCTGGGGGGTTATCACGTCCTTGCGTGCGAGCCGATGGTCTGCAGGCATCACGCAGACGGCGTCTACCTCATACAGGTGCTCATAGGCCAGGCCATAGTTGTTATTGACCTGGGAGACCAAGCCGACATCACAGGTTTGATCTTCAACCCAGCGTGCCACTGTCGTTGCGTGGCCGGTATGGATGGACACGCTGACTTCGGGCAGATTTTGACAAAACTGCTGCATCACCCTGGGCACCAGGCCCAGCGCAAGCATCTGTACTGCGGCGACCGTCAGCGCGCCACCGCTGAACCGCTTGATCCGCTTGGCGGCTTCGTCCAGATGGTGCAGCCCCGCAAAGCTTCGTTGTACCTCCTTGAAGAAGGACCGGGCGTCACTGGTGGGCACCAGTCGCCCTGGCAATCGCTCGAAAAGTTTCAAGCCGGTTTTTTGTTCAAGCAGCGCAATCGCTCTGCTCACATTAGGTTGTGAGGTGTGCAGCGTCTGCGCGGCCGCAGTGGTTGAGCCCGACAACATGACGGCCCTGAACGCCTCAATTTCAGAGAACCTCATCATGGAAAAGTCTCCAATATCGCTTTCTCCACAGCGCCAATATTCAGCTTGCCGGTATGCCGAATCAGTGTTTCAGCCTCTCTCAAAGCAATCACCCCCAATGCAGGACTCGCGCAGCGCTGCGTTAAACGCTTAATGTACCCCAGGTCCATCATCACACGGCGACGGGATGCTCCTTCGCTGCGCCAGGCTCGACGATGGCGGCGCTCAGTCTTGCAGCAACCCTGCGCGTCGGCGATTCGTCGTAATTATCACCTGTTAGTCGCAGCTTACGCCTGTGGTCTTCCTCGGCGCCAAACGCGGCCTCAATCATGATGAGGTGCGCCATCACTTCATCGATGCCGTCAGAAAGAAACGCACGGACCAGGAAGTGTTCGACAGGAGTTGAGAAAAGCTCCGACGCTTGGGGGCTAGCTACACGCAGCAGCTCCCACCTGGCTTCCAGTGCCTGCCGCACATCCTCGGCGGTTGCCCAAGTTCGCAGCCACATAGGGCGTTCGGCTTCCTCCCACTCGTCGTGGTCCACTTGGAAGGAGCACGGCTCCCACGTCAGCCGCTCAGGGTGGGGCGGCGGGTGCGGGAAAGCGCACAGGTCATCGTCGAGGGTATAGACCCAAGGCAGCCGGAAACCCCGCCAGTCCACTTCGGTCATCTCGGCCCAGTCTTCCCATGGCGCCAGTAGCAGGAAAAACAGTGCACGTTCTACCGCAGCGGGGAAGCGCCCGCTGTGGGGAACAATCTCGCCCAGATCCTTTCCGATGGGGAAATCCAGCCAGGAGAACTGGCGATTGCCCGATTCGCTGCGAACAGATACGTCCTCCTCTACGACCATCCAATGAAACTGGGACAGGCGCTGAGCGTCCAGCTGCATGTCTGGATAGCAGCGCTCTAAGCGGGGCGCATTGAACAAAACCTCAAGTTCGGTATCGGCGAATCGACCCATCCGGGCATTGCCAAACTGGAAGGACGGGAGCTCATCGGCCATATCGAGCGGGCAGAGGTAACGCCGCTTAGTGGTGGTACGTTGAAACTCATGAGCCAACAGGCCAGCCACCTTAGCCATGTCTGGCATGGACTGGTTAGACAGATGAGGGGTGCTGCATGGCAGCCCCAGCGACCTAAGCGCATTGCCGATGGAGACCTCCAGCCCGAAGGTGGATTTTCCGCTGTAGTAGCGTTTGGTGAGCAACTCCTTCAGTGCGACGAACTCGCGGCTGCTCCAGAGATTCTGCGAGCCAGGTGGCGGGATGTCCCACAGCGCTTGAAGGGCAGCGACAAGAGATTTATCTGCGGACATGAGTGGCTCGACCCTCCCTGGAATATCTGTTCAAATGGTCCCTGATGGAGATTACTGAATCGCCCCTGGTTTCCTAGACAC
>NZ_JBHFCS010000022.1:0-96990 GCF_044143025.1 Pseudomonas sp. TR47
GGTTGATTTCCTCCACTGCCTCGTCGGCACTGTGTACCAGGCGCACCAGCTTGAGGTCACTGGGCAGGATGTAGCGGTTTTCTTCCAGTTGCCTGCTGATGAAGTCCAGGCAGTCACGCCAGAAGCTGCCACCTGGTGAGTCCAGCAGGACCACCGGCACCAGTGGGCTCTTGCCAGTCTGAATCAGCGTCAGTACTTCCAGTGCCTCATCGAGCGTGCCGAAACCTCCCGGGCAAAGGACCAGGGCGTCGGCTTCCTTGACGAAGAACAGCTTGCGAATGAAGAAAAAGTGGAAGGGCAGCAGCTTGTCAGTGCCATCCACCGTCGGGTTGGCGTGCTGTTCAAAAGGGAGGGTGATGTTGAAGCCCAAGCTATGATCGCTGCCCGCGCCTTCGTGCGCTGCGGCCATGATGCCGCCGCCTGCGCCGGTAATGACCATGAGGTCGGAGCGGGCCAGTGTGGCACCCAGCTCGCGAGCCAAGGCATACATCGGGTGTTCCAGCGGTGTGCGCGCCGAGCCGAAAACAGTGACCTTGCGCCGGTCCTTGTAGCGTTGCAGGCTGCGGAAGGAGTGGTCCAGCTCGCGAAGGGCCTGCAAGGTGATCTTGGCACTCCAGCGATCGGTGTCGTCGTGGGCCATGCGCAAGATGGTCAGCATCATGTCACGGTACAGTGGCAGGTTGGGGCTGTCCGGTGCGACCAGTTGCAGTTGTTCATCGAGTTTACTCAGGTCGATACCACTGTCCCTGAAGTGATTGAACAGATACTCATTGGGTTGGTAAGGCATTCAACGTCTCCTTCTGCAGCAAAACCTCTGACCGAGCTGATGGCTGGGCTCGGCCGCGACACTACGTGCGTCGCTGGCTGCTCTGGCTCGAGTGTGCGTCCCGAGCATTGCAGTAGGCCTTCAAGGCCCTGATGCAGGTGCGTAATTCATCTTGTCGTTTTTGTGCGCTTCGCTATCAATCTAGACCCTCGCGCCACTTCATGCAGGCACTATCACCAAGGCCACTCGTCGGCACGCGGCCATTGATGGCAAGGGTTTGGTTAACTGGAGAAGCGAAACGTGTCGATGCAGGAGGTGGCGGTATGCATCGCTTGGTCATCGAGGTAGACCGGCAGCTCTATCAGCAGCTGGAACATGCGGCACAGGTTCATCATGTGAGCCTGGAGGCGGAGTGCCTGCGGCGGTTGGCTGCGTTGGAATGCCAGTCACCTTACCTGCAGGCGCTTCTGGCAGAGATGCGCGCCGAGGAAGAGCCGCGGCGCGCGGAGGATGAGCGGGTCAGTTGATTACTTCTTCTTGTTTCCGGCAGTGCAGCTGGCAGCGTCAAAGGCCTGGTCCATGACCGGTTGATTGGTCTTGTAGACGGTGAAGCGATAGACCATCACGGCGCCTTTTGACATCAGGTTGCGGTAACCGCTGTTCCGGCAGACGCTGTCACCTAGCTGGCTGCGCACCTGCTCTGCGTTTTGCTGCATGCGTGCGGCGTGCTCGGCGCGCACGCTCAGGTGGTTCACCAGTGCCTTGCCTTCAACGGTATAACCCTGGTCGAGGATATCTTCGTTGATGGCTCGCGGGGTGCCGACGCTGCTTTCCTTGGCGACCTTTTCCAGCATCTTGTTCAGCTCGAACTCCTGCTTGGAGGCCGCCTGGGCTGCCAGTGGCAGGGTGAGCAACAGGCTCAGGGTCGGGACGATAAGACGCAGCATGAATCTCTCCTGGTTCGGTGACTGGCGCTTCGACATGCGCAGACGGCTGGTGTTCCATGAAACCCGCAGAATCGCGGGCAGGCTCGCGGCCACCAAAACGCTGATTATAAAGGACCAGCCGGTCCAGCTGCACGGCAAATGACGCCCGCTCTGGTAGACTGGCGCTTTGTTTTCATCGAGTTATCGCAGTGTCCAGTCACAACCTGTCCCGAGGCTTGCCAGCATGAGCCATGCGGTAGCGCGCCTGCGCGCCGAACGGCTGGCCCGCAGCATCAAGCCGTTCATTGCTCGTGGTTCACGTGCCGAACGCTGCCCTGACTGTCGGGTTATCGCCACCCATTGCCTGTGTGCCTGGAAGCCCAAGGTGCACGCCGACTCTGGCGTATGCCTGTTGATGCATGATACCGAGCCATTGAAACCGACCAACACCGGCTGGTTGATCGCCGACCTCATCGAAGATACCTCTGCCTTCGGCTGGTTGCGAACGTCGGTGGACGAACGCTTGTTGACCTTGCTGGCAGACCCACAGTGGCAGCCCTACATCGTCTTCCCTGGCGAATTCGTCGCCCAGGAGCGGGTGGTCAGCGAGGTCGTGCGTGAGCCGGACAAACGCCCGCTGTTCATCCTGCTGGATGCCACCTGGACCGAAGCCCGCAAGATGTTCCGCAAGAGCCCTTATCTTGACCGTTTCCCAGTGCTGAGCCTGCAAGCTGAGCAGATGTCGCGCTATCGCCTGCGCCGCTCCAAGCGCGATGATCATTTCTGCACTGCGGAAGTTGCTGCCATGTGCCTGGACCTTGCGGGTGACGACCAAGCCTCCCAAGCCCTGGATGCGTATCTGGATGTGTTCAGCCTGCACTACCTCAGTGGCAAGCGTCGCCTGCCTCTGGACGAGCAGGACGCTACCCACCAACGTTTGCATACCTTCCTATAGTCCAAGGGGCACAAGCCCCACTTTGGTTCATAATGACGGGGCTGGCGGCCAGGATGAAGCGAGGCGGCAGGGCGAGTGGTTTGACCTGCCCGGCCGTGCTCGGCACCTTGGCGCCGATTCCCCGCCGGGCGCTATTCCTCCGCCGCTGCGCCTGGCACAGAACAGGATCCTTAGATCGATGGCCATGTACGAAATCCTGATTGCCGATGACCACCCGCTGTTTCGTAGCGCTCTGCGCCAGGCCGTCACCCTCGGCCTGGGCGCGGATGTGCGCCTGGTCGAGGTGGCGAGCATCGCCGAGCTGGAAAGCCGGCTGAGCGAAAAAGCCGACTGGGACCTGGTCCTGCTGGACCTGAACATGCCGGGCGCCTATGGTTTCTCCGGGCTGGTCCTGCTGCGTGGCCAGTACCCTCAGATCCCGGTGGTGATGGTCTCGGCCCAGGAAGAGGCTGCCGTTGTAGTCAAGTCCCGCGAGTTTGGGGCCAGTGGTTTCATTCCAAAGTCCAGTGGGCTGGAAGTGATTCAGGATGCAGTGAGGAAGGTGCTCGATGGCGACGTCTGGTGGCCGCCTCAGGCATTTGAAAGGGTCGATGTCTCGGCCGAGGCCAAAGCCGCCAGCGAAGGCCTGGCCAGCCTCACGCCACAGCAGTTTCGCGTGTTGACCATGGTCTGTGAAGGCTTGCTGAACAAACAGATCGCCTATGAGCTGAATGTGTCGGAAGCGACCATCAAGGCCCATGTGACGGCCATTTTCCGCAAGCTGGGTGTGCGCACTCGGACCCAGGCGGCCTTGTTGCTGCAACAACTTGAATCCGTTGCGAGCAGCTAAATGCTTGCCGCTTCACGCTTTTTTGACTCATTTTGAACTAGTCTGCTGGCCTTTCATCGGTGAAGTGACGCACATGTCGCCATTCAAAGGCCAGACCGGCCTCAAACGTATCTTCAACGCCGCCGGCTATTCGCTGGACGGCCTGCGCGCCGCCTTCAAGGGCGAGGCTGCTTTCCGTCAACTGGTACTGCTCAATGTGCTGCTCATCCCGATTGCCTTTTGGCTGCCGGTAAGCCGCGCCGAGCGGGCCATCATGATCGCCGTGTGCCTGCTCGGGCTGATCGTCGAACTGTTCAACTCGGCGGTGGAGGCGGCCATCGACCGCATTTCGCTGGAGCGTCATCCGCTTTCGAAAAACGCCAAAGACATGGGCAGTGCTGCGCAATTCGTAGCACTGACCATGGTGGCGTTGGTCTGGGGCGTTATCCTGCTCTAAGCGATCGGTGGCAAGACGATCTCGTCACTGCGCGTAAACCCTGCGGTGAAGTTGCGGCACAACTCGAGAAACTCGCGCATGGCCGAGGTCTGGTATTTTTGTTTGTGCCAGATGAAGTAGAACTGGCGCATCAGGTCCAGCTCCGGGGTTTCGACCGGCACCAGGCTGCCACGCCGGAAGGCATCGCGCAGGGCCAGGCGCGATATGCAGCCAATACCCAGGCCTGATTCCACGGCACGCTTGATCGCTTCGGTATGCTCCAGCTCCAGGCGTATGTTCAGGTTGGCGCGATGATGCCGCATGGCCTGATCGAATGTCAGGCGGGTGCCGGAGCCTTGCTCGCGAAGAATCCAGGCTTCCTGGGACAGGCTTTCGATATCTGCGCGGCCCACCTTGGCCAGCGGGTGTTGCGGCGCGCAGAACACTACCAGCTCGTCCTCAACCCAAGGCTGTACCTCCAGGTCCGGATGGTTGCAGTCGCCTTCGATCAGACCCAGATCAATTTCGTATTGTGCAACCTGGTGCACGATATGGGCTGTGTTCTGCACGTGCAGCTTGACCTGGCTTTCCGGGTGTACCTGCATGAAGCTACCGATCAGCAAGGTGGCCAGGTAGTTGCCAATGGTCAGTGTGGCGCCGACTGCCAGTGAGCCAAAACCGGACTTGCCGTTGAGCAGGTCTTCGATCTCCTTGGCCTGGTCGAGCAGCGCAACCGCTTGCGGCAGCAGCTGATGCCCCAAGGCGTTGAGGGCCAGGCGTTTACCTGCACGGTCGAACAACTGGCAGCTCGATTGCCGCTCCAGTTCAGTGATGGACGTGCTGGCAGCCGACTGCGACAGGGCCAGCACACTGGCGGCTCGAGAGACGCTCTGATGCTGGGCCACGGCGACGAATACCTGTAGCTGACGAAGTGTGAATCGCATATCTATATAACCGATAACACATATCTTGATAATTCAGTTAACAGATATTGTCGCTGCCCCTAAACTATCGCGCAACTGTGCGCTGTGCGCGCTGCGTTTTCTTCAGGAGCCCCATCGATGAGCAACATGAACCACGAACGTGTCCTCAGTGTGCATCACTGGAACGACACCCTGTTCAGCTTCAAGTGCACCCGCGACCCGGGCCTGCGCTTCGAGAACGGTCAGTTCGTGATGATCGGCCTGCAGCAGGACAGCGGCCGTCCGCTCATGCGCGCCTACTCCATCGCTTCGCCCAACTGGGAAGAGCACCTGGAATTCTTCAGCATCAAGGTGCCTGACGGCCCGCTGACCTCCCAGCTGCAGCACCTGAAGGAAGGCGACGAGATCATCATCAGCAAGAAGCCTACCGGCACGCTGGTCCTCGACGACCTGAACCCGGGCAAGCACCTGTACCTGCTGAGCACCGGCACTGGCCTGGCGCCGTTCATGAGCGTCATTCAGGACCCGGAAACCTACGAGCGCTTCGAGAAAGTGATCCTGGTGCACGGTGTGCGCTACGTGAACGAAGTGGCCTATCGCGAGTTCATCACCGAGCACCTGCCACAGAACGAGTTCTTCGGTGAGGCGGTGCGTGACAAGCTGATCTACTACCCGACCGTTACCCGCGAGCCGTTCGAAAACCAGGGCCGCCTGACTGACCTGATGCGCAGCGGCAAGCTGTTCAGCGACATCGGCCTGCCACCGATCAACCCGCAGGACGACCGCGCCATGATCTGTGGTAGCCCGAGCATGCTCGACGAGACCAGCGAAGTTCTCGACAGCTTCGGCCTGAAGATCTCCCCGCGCATGCGTGAGCCGGGTGACTACCTGATCGAGCGTGCCTTCGTCGAGAAGTAATCGACCGGGCAATGAAAGCGCAGGCTTGGCCTGATGCCAGTCAGTTAAGCGTTTTGGGGCCGCTTTGCGGCCCATCGCCGGCAAGCCGGCTCCCACAGGTACAGCGCAGACCTCAAGAACTGTGCGGTCCCGGTAGGAGCCGGCTTGCCGGCGATGGGCTGCGTAGCAGCCCTGACAACGCTAACTGACTGGCATTAAGGTAAGGCCTGCGTTTTTTATGCCTGTGCGACTGAGGTTGCCAGTGCTTTCAGTTTTCCGGCACGACCTCAAGCACGCGAATTACATCCGGCTGCGGGTAGTGCCACCTGACCTGCACATCCCAGAACTTCACCCCATACACCCGCTCCGGCGGCGGCACCTGATAGGCCGGTCGTGGGTCCTGTGCCAGGCACTGTTCGATAAGCTCCACCAGTGGTTCGCCCAGGCGCAGGGCGTGTTCGCGGGCCTGGGGCAGGGCGCTATCGCCCCAGTGCACGGCAATCGCGGCAGGCGCGTCGCTGGCCATCAGGTTGCTCGCCCCGGCGATGCTGTCGGCATAGGGAACATACGGCTTGATATCCAGCACCGGCGTGCCATCGAGCAGATCGATGCCGGACAGCAGCAGCCGACCCGGCTCCACAGCCTCCAGGCGTACCACCGACTGGCCGATGCCATTGGGCCGATGGGTCGCTCGCGTAGCGAACACGCCCATGCTTTTGTTGCCGCCCAAGCGTGGTGGGCGCACTTTAAGGCGTGGCTTGTCTTCCAGGGCCTGATGGAACAGGAACAACAGCCACACATGGCTGACCTGCTCCAGGCCCGCCACGGCCTCGCCTTGGTCGAACGGCGGCAGCAACTCAAGTACTCCGCGTGCAGCCGGCGCCAGCTGTGGCTGCCGCGGGATTGCGAACTTCTCCTTGAAACAGGAGCGCACGATGCCGACAGGCGAAACCGTATGTTGCATGGCGAGTCAGCCGCGCACGCGCAGGGTCAGGCCCTTGAGGAAGTTGCGCAGCAACTGGTCGCCGCAAGGCCGATAGTTCTCATGGCCCACCTTGCGGAACAGCGCGCTGAGTTCGGGCTTGGAAACCGGGAAGTTGACCGACTTGAGGATCACATGCAGGTCGTCTTCCTTGAGCTCAAAGGCTACGCGCAGCTTCTTGAGGATGGTGTTGTTGGTCACCGGCAGCTCTACAGGCTGTGGCGGACGGCTATCGTCCTTGCCGCGGCGGTGGAAGACCAGACCGTCGAGAAAGTGCGCCATGACCCGCTCGGGGCAGCGCACAAAACCGGGCTCGTCCTCTTTCTTCAGGTAGGTGGCGAGCACCACCGGACTAACCTCCAGGCCCGAGAGTGCGATGATCTCGGCCATCTTGGCGTCGTTCACCTTGAGCATGTAGCGCAGGCTGCGCAGTACATCGTTGTGGTTCATTGCTGCAAAATCCTGTTCAGATGCCACGCCTGGGCGTGGCGCATCGCTTAGAAACGTTCAGTGCCGGCCAGGTAACGCCAGTTGCCCACAGGCAGCTTGCCCATGGATACACCGCCCAGGCGAATACGGCGCATGCTGAGTATTTCCAGGCGCAGGTAGGCGCAGATCTCGGAGATCTGCCCGGGTTGTGGGTTCTTCAGGGCCAGGCGCAGGTGGGTCTCGTTTTGCCAGCTGGCCTTGGCCTTGGGCAGTTCCCGATCATTGCGCGTCGCGCCGCGCGCCAGGCGCTCCAGCGCCTGTGGCGTGGTCTCGCCGCGCACTTCAATGATGTATTCCTGTTCCAGGCGACGCAGGTCGGCCTCGATCTTGCGGGTAACCTTCCAATCCTGGGTGAACACCTGCAGGCCACTGGCACCGCGCTCCAGGGGCGCCGAACAGGTCAGCCGGGTGAAGTGCCCGTGCAGCGGCCGCACGCCTTCGCGATGTGCTTCGCTGAGGCTGGCCATGTTCATGCTGGCGCGGGCCGTATCGATATCGACACCCGCAGGCTGGTTGAGCAGCAGGGTAACCGGGTCAAGCGCCTCGGCATTGGCGCCCGGCAACAGCTCGACAGCCTGGTGTTCGACCTTGAACTGAGGCTGCTCGACTACAACGCCATCGACCGTGACCCAGCCTCCTTCGATATACAGCTCTGCCTCTCGGCGTGAGCAGCCGAGCTGCTCGATGAGGCGTTTGGACAGGCGGACGGGTTCGGACATGGCAGGCAATTCGCAAGGCAGGGAAAGTCTTACATTGTACCTGCCCATTCGCGGTTGATGACGGGAATCTGTGCCGAATGCACCATTTCGGAAGTATTGCACGGCATCCTGCGACAAAGTCCTAGGACGCTGTACGAATCAGCTTCATATGAAGCAATGGATAGGGCTGCCCCAGGCCATCTGTTTCGGAGCGCCCGATCACTTCGAAGCCCTCGTGCAGGTAGAAGCCCAAGGCTTGGGGGTTCTGTTCGTTGACATCCAGGCATTGCGCGTTCAGTTCGCTGATGGCATAGCGCAGCAAGCGCCTGCCCACGCCTCGGCCACGGTATTGGGGTGCGACGAACAGCATGTCCACACGCCCATTGGCGACACCGGCAAAGCCGCAGATGCGCTGACGGTCCTTGCAGCAGACCAGCATGACGGCGTCCAGGTACTTGCGTAGCACATGGTCGCGCAGTAGCAGGATATAAGCGTCAGGCAGAAAGTCGTGGGTTGCGCGCACCGAGTTCTCCCAGACCTGAACCAGTTCCGGGTAATCACACAGGTGGGGTGTTTGCAGCGTCAATGCCAAATGCATGCCGGTGTTCCTCGGTGGTCATTGAGGAAACCATAGATGCAAAAAGCCCCGCCAGTGGGCGGGGCTCCTTCTACGTGCGCAGCCTCAAACAGGCTCGGCCCACATGTCGTACTCGTCGGCATCGACCACCCGGCAACGGACCTTGTCGCCCGGCTTGAAGCCATGGTCGCCATCGATGAACACGCTGCCATCGATCTCAGGTGCATCGAAGAAGCTGCGGCCGACCGAGCCTTGCTCTTCGACTTCGTCGATCAGCACTTCGATTTCCTTGCCGATGCGCAATTGCAGGCGTGCGCTGCTGATGGCCTGCTGGTGGGCCATGAAGCGATCCCAGCGCTCTTGCTTGACGTCATCCGGCACTTCTTCCAGGCCCAGGTCGTTGGCAGGCGCACCTTCGACCGGCGAGTACTGGAAGCAGCCGACGCGGTCGAGCTGGGCTTCGGTCAGCCAATCCAGCAGGTACTGGAAGTCTTCTTCGGTCTCGCCCGGGAAGCCGACGATGAAGGTCGAGCGGATCACCAGTTCCGGGCACTGCTCGCGCCAGTTCTTGATGCGCGCCAGGGTGCGGTCTTCGAAGGCAGGGCGCTTCATCGACTTGAGCACTTTCGGGCTGGCGTGCTGGAACGGGATGTCCAGGTACGGCAGGATCTTGCCGGCGGCCATCAGCGGGATCACGTCGTCGACGTTCGGGTACGGGTAGACGTAGTGCAGCCGCACCCAGGCGCCCAGGCTGCTCAGCGCTTCGCACAGCTCGAGCATGCGGGTCTTGACCGGGCGGCCGTTCCAGAAATCGGTCTTGTACTTGACGTCCACGCCGTAGGCGCTGGTGTCCTGGGAAATCACCAGGATCTCCTTGACGCCGGCCTTGACCAGGCGTTCGGCTTCGCTCAGCACTTCGCCGACCGGGCGGCTGACCAGCTTGCCGCGCATCGACGGGATAATGCAGAAGCTGCAGCTATGGTTGCAGCCTTCGGAGATCTTCAGGTATGCGTAGTGGCGCGGGGTCAGCTTGACGCCCTGCGGCGGTACCAGGTCGATCAGCGGGTTGTGGTCCTGGCGTGGCGGTACCACTTCGTGCACGGCATTGACTACCTGCTCGTACTGCTGCGGGCCAGTGACCGACAGCACGCTGGGGTGCACGTCACGGATGCTGCCTTCCTCGACACCCATGCAGCCGGTGACGATGACCTTGCCGTTTTCCTTGATCGCTTCGCCGATCACTTCCAGCGACTCGGCCTTGGCGCTGTCGATGAAGCCGCAGGTGTTGACCACCACTACGTCGGCATCCTCGTAGGTGGGCACGACTTCATAACCTTCCATACGCAGCTGGGTCAGAATGCGCTCGGAATCTACCAGGGCTTTTGGGCAACCCAGGCTGACGAACCCTACCTTGGGGGTGGCGGGAGTGGTGGACATGACTAACCTCGGTATTGAATACAGGTCGCCCGGCCGGAAACGGCGGCGATCCTGACGGGCGCTTCTGGGCGCCTCTGATCAAAAAGTGCGCAATTCTAGCGAGCGCAAGGTCGCTTGACCAGCACAAATGCGACGAACGCTGCGCTATGCTTCGCGCCGTTGCGTCGGGGCATGTGCAATCCCCTGGCGCGAGGCAGAATTCTACCGGTCTAGATGGCCGTTTGCGGGAGTGGTCGATGGTTCAGGCAAGCAGTCACGCCGAGGGCGGGCAGGGGGCGACGCGGTCGCTGAGCCTGTTGGTGGCAGCTGTTGGGGTGGTCTACGGCGATATCGGTACCAGCCCGTTGTATACCCTCAAGGAAGTCTTCACCGGCGGTTACGGGGTGCCGGTCAATCATGATGGTGTGCTGGGGATCCTGTCGCTGATCCTCTGGTCGCTGCTGTGGGTGGTGTCGTTCAAGTACGTGATGTTCATCCTGCGCGCCGACAACCAGGGTGAGGGCGGTACCATGGCCCTGACCGCGCTGGCGCGGCGGGCCACGGCGGCCTACCCGCGCCTGCGCACGCTGATGGTCATCTGTGGCCTGATCGGCGCCTCGCTGTTCTACGGCGACAGCATGATCACCCCGGCGGTGTCGGTGCTGTCGGCAGTAGAGGGCATGGGCCTGGCATTCGACGGTATCGACCATTGGGTGGTGCCGATTTCGCTGGTGGTGCTGGTGGCGCTGTTCCTGGTGCAAAAGCATGGCACCGAGAAGATCGGCAAGCTGTTCGGCCCGATCATGGTCACCTGGTTCGTGGTGCTGGCGGCGCTGGGGGTGCATGGCATCTCGCAGAGCCCCGAGGTGCTCAAGGCGTTCAACCCGGGCTGGGCGGTGAACTTCTTCATCGTGCACCCGGGCATGGGCGTGGCCATTCTCGGTGCTGTGGTGCTGGCCCTGACCGGTGCCGAGGCGCTGTACGCCGACATGGGCCATTTCGGTCGCAAGCCGATTGCCCGTGCCTGGTTCGCCCTGGTGCTGCCAGCATTGGTGCTCAACTATTTCGGCCAGGGCGCGATGCTGCTGCAAAACCCTGACGCTGCGCGCAACCCGTTCTACCTGCTGGCGCCGGCGTGGGCGTTGCTGCCGCTGGTGGGGCTGGCGACCATGGCCACGGTAATTGCTTCGCAGGCGGTGATTTCGGGTGCTTTCTCACTGACCCGCCAGGCTATCCAGCTGGGTTATATCCCGCGTATGCATATCCAGCACACCTCCAGCGACGAGCAGGGGCAGATCTACATCGCAGCGGTGAACTGGACGCTGATGGCAGGCGTTGTGCTGCTGGTGATCGGCTTCGAATCATCCGGTGCGCTGGCGGCCGCTTACGGCGTGGCGGTGACCGGTACGATGCTGATGACCACCATCCTGGTGTCGGCGGTGATGCTGTTGTTGTGGAAGTGGCCGCCGGTGCTGGCGGTACCGATTCTGATTGGTTTCCTGCTGGTCGACGGGCTGTTCTTCGCCGCCAACGTGCCGAAGATTGTCCAGGGCGGCGCCTTCCCGTTACTGGCCGGGGGTGTGCTGTTCCTGCTGATGAGCACCTGGAAGCGCGGCAAGCAGATTCTGGTCGAGCGAATTGATGAGGGTGGGCTGCCGTTGCCGGTGTTCATCAGCAGCATTCGCGTACAGCCACCGCACCGCGTCGAAGGTACTGCCGTGTTCCTCACTGCGCGGCCCGATGCCGTCCCGCATGCGCTGTTGCACAACATGTTGCATAACCAGGTGCTGCACAGCCAGGTGGTACTGCTGACGGTTGTGAGTGAAGACCGGCCACGGGTGCCCGAGCAGGAGCGCTTTGAAGTGGAGGCCTATGGTGATGGCTTCTTCCGGGTGCTGTTGCACTTCGGTTTCATGGATGAGCCGGATGTGCCGGCGGCACTGAAGCTATGCCACCTGGACGGCCTGGACTTCAGCCCCATGCGTACGACTTATTTCCTAAGCCGCGAAACGGTGATCGCGTCGCGTCTTGAGGGGATGTCGCGCTGGCGGGGCAACCTGTTTGCGTTTCTGCTCAAGAACGCCAACGGTAACCTGCGTTTCTTCAACCTGCCGCTCAACCGGGTGATCGAGTTGGGTACACAGGTCGAGATCTGATCAAGGCGAGGGGCCGCAACGCGGCCCCTCGCTACGCCTCAGTTCTGTTCTGCCACGCTGGACTTGCCCTGGCGTATTTCAATTTCATCGATCAAGCGCTTGGCCAACGCCGGATAGTTCTCGTCGAAGTGATGCCCACCGGGCAGCTTAATGCGCTCGCCCACTGCAGTCTTGTCGGTGCAACCGCTTTCATCGGCCTCTTCCACACCGTATATGCATACCACTTTGGGCGCCGGCAGTTTGGCCATCTCCGGCCCGGTAGGCGCCTCCTGACCTTCCTTGCCCAACCAGCCCTCGACCTCGATCTCAAAGCTGCCACTGCGGGCGAACGCCAGCAGCATCACCGCATCGATACGTTGCTGGTCCTCGGCAGGCAGGCGGTTGTAGATCGCCGGCAGCACATCGGCACCGAACGAATAGCCGGTCAGCACAAAACGCTTGGTACCCCATTTCTGACGATAGTGCTGCATCAGTTCCGACAGGTCGGCAGCGCTTTGCTCGGGTGTCTTGTGCTGCCAGTAGTAACGCAGGGTGTCTATGCCGACCACCGGGTAACCAAGCTTGGCCATTTCACCGGCCACATCGCGGTCCAGGTCGCGCCAGCCACCATCGCCTGAGAGGAACAGGGTAACGGTGTCGGTGGTTTGCCCGGCAGGCACTTCCACGACCGGGATTGCCAGCGCGTTGCCATCGTGGCCGACCAAGGCCTGGGTCAGTTGCGCCTTGAGTAGTTGTGGCAGGTGGATGTCGTAGTCGCTGATGCTGGTGTCGGCATTGCGCTGGTCGCGCACGAAAGCGGCGCTGGCGTCATCCGGGTTGTCGTTCCAGGCGACGCTCCAGTGACCATGAGGGGCGGACTTGGGCAAGGCTGCAGCGCAGCTGGGCTGTTCCATGTTGAAATTCACGGAGATGGCGCGGGCCTTGTCGTCATTCTGTGTGGCCAGCCAACGCCAGGCCTGGGTTGCACCAGGGCCGATACCGGCTACCAGGGTCGGTTTTTCGGCCAGTAGGGTCATGGCCTTATCCATCGATTGCTGCTGGTTACTGCAGGCCCCTGGCGGCAGGATGACTTGCACCAGCTGAGCCTCACCGGCCTGGCTCAAGTCAAGCAACTGTTTATCGGTCAGCGCCTGGTCCTGGGGCACGCCGATGGCCACCCAGGCTTTGGCATGCACGCCCGGGATGACGCGGGTGATGCGGGTGTCATTGACGGTCAGCTGCTCAAGGCGTGCTTCTGGGGCCGGTCGGGCCCCCAACCAGAAGGCAGTGGCCCCAGCCAATGCGGCCAAGAGCAGGGGTATCAGTAGGTACAGCCAGTAGCGTCGGATCATCAACGTTTCACCAATCCAGTCAGGCCGCCCGCAATCAGGGCGGCAGTGTCGGCCAGTGCCACCAGCGGGTCGAGCCCGGCCGGCACGGCCATGTAGCGGGGTTCCCAGTCCGGTTGGAACTTGTCCTTGAAGCGGCGTAGCCCCTGGAAGTTGTAAAGCTGTTCGCCGCGACGGAACACCATCGAGCCCAGGCGCTGGGCCAACGGGGCGCCGCGCCGTGGCTGCAAGCCGGAAAGCGGTACCATGCCCAGGCTGAAACGGCCGTAACCATGGCTTTTGTAGTGCAGGATCAGGCCGATCATCATGAATTCCATGGTCAGCTTCGGCGCCTGGGGGTGGGCGCGCATCAGATCGAGGCTGGCCAGTTCGTTGCTGTGAGTTTCAAGCAGGTTGGCAAACGCCACTGGCCGGCCCTGGTAGCGAATCAGGGCGATGCGAAAATGCTGCAGGTACTCAGGGCTGAAGCGCCCGAGCGAGAAGCCTTTTTCGCGCACGTTCTTGCCGCCGAGCCAGGCATCCGAGATCTCTTTGAGTTCAACCATGGGGGCCTGGCCCGGTTCATGGATCTCCAGGCTCAGGCCATCGCGGCCGCCGCGGTTCCAGGTGTAGCGCAGGTCTTTCATTTCCTTGCCTTTGGCTTCGATGTCGAAGCGGCGCAAGTCGACTCGGGCTTCTTCGCCGAGCTTGAGCGCGGTCAGGCCGATGTCCATGTAGAACGGCAGATTCTCCGCACGCACCTGGTAGAACACCGGGCGGGCGTGGTGCAGGTCGCACAGATCACGGAATTGCCAGATCATCTCGGCACGTTCCTGGGCCGGGCCGATCGGGTCGTACAGGGCCACCAGGCTGCGGCCCCGGCGCGCGTACATCAAGAAAGCGTTGCCATTGGGGTGGAACAGCAGGGCTTTGTCACCGGTCAGCGCCAGGCCACCGTCAGGTTGGTCGGAAACCTGCAGGATACGGTTGGCGCGCTGTATCTCCTCGTCGTCTGGCAGGTGGATGACTGGCCGGGCAGTGCGCAGCAGCCAGGTCAGGGCCACGACCAGCAACAGTACTGCGCTGCCCATGGCGGCGCGCAGGCCGCGTGGGGCATCGGCGTCAAGGGTGAATTGCCACCACAGCTGATGGCTGTAGGGCACGTCTTGGTAGGCAAACAGCAGTAACCACACTGAAGCACCGACCACGCAGGCACTCGCTGCCAGGTACACCGGGGAAAACGGCAGCTCCAGCAGCCTGCTTGGGCGGTAGAACGAACGGCGGAACAACGCGAGCAGGGCAGCGGTGAAGGTCAGCAGGCAGGCCTCTTCCCAGTCGAAGCCTTTGAGCAGCGACAGCAGCGCGCCAACCAGGAGCAGTACGGTAGTCAGTAGCCAGGCTGCAGACAGGCGTCGGCGCAAGCCCTGGGCCAGCAACAGGCACAGCACGCCAATCAGGCTGGCACCGAAATGCGAGGCATCGATGAGGCGGTGCGGTACCAGAAAGCCCATGTGTTCCAGGCGGGTGTCGATTTCCGGTGTTGCGCCGGAGAACAACAGCACCACACCGGAGAGAAACACGAGTATCGCCAGCACCGGTGCAGCCAGCCCGGAGGCGGCCTTGAGCGCCTGCTGCGCAAACAGCAGGCGCCTGGCTTCATTGGCCAGCAGCAGCACACAGGCCAGCAGCAATGGCAGTACCACATAGATCAAACGGTACAGCAGCAGTGCGGCGGCCAGTGGCGCGGCGCCGAGCTGATTGGCGAAGGCTGCGAGCAGAATCGCCTCGAACACCCCGACGCCGCCAGGCACATGGCTAAGTACACCGGCTGCAAGTGCCAGCAGGTAGACCAGGACGAACGTGCCAAACGGAGGGGCTTGCGGGAGCAGCAGGTAAAGGACGGTCGCGGCGGCGGCTATATCCAGCGCGGTGATTGCCAGTTGCAGTGCAGCCAGCCGTGCACCGGGCAGGCGCAGCGTCCGGCGCCCCAGTTGCACCAGCAGGCTGTCTGGTAGCGGCTGCTCTGCCAGGCGTCGGCGATACAGGCCAGTCACCAGGACGGCGGTCAGCGCAAGCACGCCGATAGCGACTGTGGCCAGTACAGGGGTGGGCAGGTGCAGGGCGGTAGCCGCAGCTGGCAAGTTGCTCAACGTGGCCAGTGCCGCCAGAGGGGGCAGGGCGCAGCCCAAAGAAAGGCTGGCGAACACTGTCATGCGCGCGACTTCGGCAGCGCCCAGGCCTTCTCGAGCATACAGGCGATAGCGCACCGAACCGCCCGAGAGCATCGACAAACCAATGGCGTTACCAATGGCAAATGCGCTGAAACCGCCTAACAGAAGCGTACGCCCAGGCAACTTCACGGCGGCATAACGGCAGGCCGACCATTCATATCCCAGCAGGATCAAGAACCCGATAACCGCAGCGAGTAGCGCGCCGGCCAACGAGCGGGTGGGCACGCTGAGCATCGCATCGTGCAGAGCATGGATATCTAGTTCACTGAGCAAGTGGCGGCAGGCTATCAGTGCCATTGCGAACAGTGCCAAGGTAACTGCCAGGGTGATGGGCTGGCGATAGCGGCTCACCCGCTCCAGCCACGGCAAGCGCTGGGCAGCTGTGGGCAGGGTTGAGGCTATGGGTGCCTGGTGTTCTGGGTTACGGTCGGTCATGAGTTACCCCGGGCAAGCAGCGCGAGGTAGGGGGAGGGGGCGGCCAAGTGAAAGTCCCTATGGAAACGTATCCAGATATTACTCCGGGCAACGTGACTTTCAGTCCTTTGGCAGGGTTAAAGATAGTTCATCCAGAAAGCGGCCTCACAAGGCCGGGGCTTGGCTGAATGAATCCAGGTTTTCAGGCGGGGAAAAACAACAAACCCCGCGCTGCTGTTACACAGGCGGGGTTTGTTCTGACGAATATGGTTGCGGGAGCCGGATTTGAACCGACGACCTTCGGGTTATGAGCCCGACGAGCTACCAGACTGCTCCATCCCGCGTCAGAGGTGCGCATTCTACAGCTTTGAAGAGGGTGGTCAAGCATTACTTTTGATTGACCAGTAATTAACGCGTTGCCCGCTTTTCGAGGGCAAAAGAAAAAGGCCACTGCGTTAACAGTGGCCTTTTCTCGAATCTGGTTGCGGGAGCCGGATTTGAACCGACGACCTTCGGGTTATGAGCCCGACGAGCTACCAGGCTGCTCCATCCCGCGCCTGTGGAAACGAATTCTACAGTGAAAGCGCGGAGTGTCAAGCGTTACTTATTGATTTTCTTGAGTTTTCAATCGCCGACTATTTTTCAGGCAAAAGAAAAAGGCCACTGCGTTAACAGTGGCCTTTTCTCGAATCTGGTTGCGGGAGCCGGATTTGAACCGACGACCTTCGGGTTATGAGCCCGACGAGCTACCAGGCTGCTCCATCCCGCGCCTGTGAGATCGAATTCTACGGATTTAACCGCCCCTGTCAAGCATTTAGTTAAAAAAACCGTTTTCGTTCAAACCCTTAGCCTTTCAATAAGGCAGGCAGCTCAGGAGCACCGGGGCTTTCAGGCCAATTGTCGCGCGCGCTCCTGCGCTGGCTGTCTCGCTGACAGAGCATGCGGTACTATCTGTATGAATTTACAGTACTGACGGTCATCCATGTCTTTGCGCAAGATCATTCACATCGACTGCGATTGTTTCTACGCCGCGATCGAGATGCGTGATGACCCGCGCCTGGTCGGCCGCCCCATGGCTGTGGGTGGTTCGCCGGATCATCGAGGGGTGATTGCCACCTGCAATTATGAAGCGCGTGCCTATGGGGTGCGCTCGGCCATGTCCTCCCGCCATGCACTGAAGCTTTGCCCTGACTTGCTGATCGTCAAACCGCGTTTCGAGGCCTACCGCGAAGCATCGCGCGAGATCCACGGCATCTTCCGCGACTACACCGAACTGATCGAGCCATTGTCACTGGATGAGGCCTATCTGGATGTGAGCGACAGCCAATGGTTCGCCGGCAGCGCCACGCGCATCGCCGAAGATATTCGCAGGCGTGTTGCGCGCACCCTGCACATTACTGTCTCGGCTGGGGTGGCGCCCAACAAGTTCCTGGCCAAGATCGCCAGTGACTGGCGCAAGCCCAACGGTCTTTTCGTGATTACGCCTGATCAGGTGGAGGCCTTTGTCGCCGCATTGCCTGTCGCCAGGCTGCATGGTGTCGGAAAGGTTACCGCAGACAAGCTTGCCCGGCTGGGTATCGACACCTGCCTGGACATGCGTGACTGGTCGCGACTGGCGCTGATGCGTGAATTCGGCAGTTTCGGTGAACGCCTCTGGGGGTTGGCGCGGGGTATCGATGATCGCGCCGTGCACAACGATAGCCGTAGGCAGTCTGTAAGCGTGGAGAATACGTACGATACGGATCTGCCGGATCTGGCCAGTTGTCTGGAGCGCTTGCCTGAACTGCTGAACAGCCTGAATGAGCGGATCGCTCGTATGGACAGTAGCTATCGGCCGGACAAACCTTTCGTCAAGGTCAAATTCCATGACTTCAGCCAGACCACCCTGGAGCAGGCAGGGGCGGGTAGGGATCTGGACAGCTACCGGCAGTTGCTACGGCAAGCATTCGCCCGGGGTGGCAAGCCGGTGAGATTGCTAGGGGTAGGGGTGAGGTTGCGCGACTTGCGTGGGGCTCACGAGCAATTGGAATTGTTCGCGGACAAATGAAAGAGGGGCTGCATTGCAGCCCCTCTTTCATTAATGTGCGCCTGGGTCAGCCACCAACCGGCCGGTAGCCTTGGTCAGTGCCTGCAGAAACTCCTGCTGCAGCTCCGGATCGTTGCGGGTCAGCTCGATCAGGCTCTGCTCCATCTCGCTGGCTTCCTCTTCCAGGCCTAGCTCCGATAGGCGCTTGACCCGGTGAACCCACTGGCCGACATCGTCGTCTTCCAGGTCATCGAAAATCAACTCATGGGCTTCACGCAGCTTGTTGCGCAGGGTGGCGCTGACCAGCAGGCTGGCGTCGCCCCGCACTGCGTTGTCTTCATCGACCACTTGCAGGTGCAGGGTGCCGACGTGGTTCAGGTGCTGCTCCGAGAATGGGCTGTCCAGCAGGTTCAGGCGTAGCACGCCGTTTCTGTCGGTGGTCAGCGCGTGGGTCATCTTGCCGGCCTTTACCTCGACCAGGCGTTCGCTCCAGGGCAGGCTGGTGAACTCCTCGCGCTTGTCCTTTTGCAGCTCACTGATCCCTGCCAGGTTCTGCTGGGCGCGACCGTTGGACTGCACGTTCATGAACGGGTTGAGCCCGGCCACGCCATAACTGAGCCAGTCGTGCGTGATGCTCTGCGGCAGGTTGCCCAATGCAAACACGTTGACCACGTTGGCGCCTACGCCGGCCACCACCGCCACCGCGCCCAGCGGGATTTCGTAGACCTCCCGCCAGGGTTGGTAGGGCGTATACCGGTCATAGCGGCGGGTAACTTCGAACTCGGTGACCTCGAAGCGCCTCTGTTCATTGACGCGTACACGTCGCTGCGGAAGCTCCATCACCTTGGGCTCGCCGACATCAATCTGCAGTGTGTGTTCGAGCAGCTTGCGCTCGACGCGCTCTTCGTGCTCGCTGCGCTGGGACATCTGGTTGGCGCAGCCGCTGAGGAGCAGGGCGCCGCACAGTGCGGCGCCCCCCAGGGTAAAGGTACTTCGCTTGGACATGATCACTCGTGCATTGATTATCAGCGGCGAACGCGGGCCTGCAGGAAGGTCAGCACTTCATTGAGTGGCAGCGCTTGAGCATCCTGTTCGGTGCGGTGCTTGTATTCCAGGTTGCCGTCAGCCAGGCCACGGTCGCTGACGACGATGCGGTGCGGAATACCGATCAGCTCCATATCGGCGAACTTGATGCCTGGGCTGGTCTTCTTGTCACGGTCGTCCAGCAGCACTTCGAAGCCTGCGGCCGTCAGTTCGGCGTACAGCTTGTCGGTGGCCTCGCGAACCACGTCGGTTTCGTAGCGCAGCGGTACCAGGGCGATCTGGAACGGGGCCAGGGCGTCATTCCAGATGATGCCTTTGTCGTCGTAGCTCTGCTCGATGGCGGCGGCGACCACGCGGGATACGCCGATGCCGTAGCAACCCATGGACAGCACCACTGGCTTGCCGTTCTCGCCCAGTACCTGGCACTTGAGTGCCTCGCTGTACTTGGTGCCGAGCTGGAAGATGTGGCCGACTTCGATGCCGCGCTTGATCACCAGGGTACCTTGGCCATCCGGGCTCGGGTCGCCCTCGACGACGTTACGCAGGTCGGCAACCTGTGGGACCGGCAGGTCGCGCTCCCAGTTGACGCCGAAGTAGTGCTTGTCATCGATGTTCGCACCGATGCCGAAGTCGCTCATCAGGGCAACCGAGCGGTCGATGATGCATTCCAGTGGCAGGTTCAGCGGGCCGAGGGAGCCGGCGCCGGCACCAATGGCCTCGCGCAGCTCCGCGTCGGTGGCCATGACCAGCGGGTCGGCGACCTGTTCCAGCTTGGCGGCCTTGATCTCGTTGAGTTCGTGGTCGCCACGGACGATCAGGGCGACCAGCTTGCCTTCCTCGGCACCGCGCACGATCAGGGTCTTGACGGTCTTTTCGATCGGCAGGCCGAAGTTCTCGACCAGTTGGGCGATGGTCTTGGCGTCCGGGGTATCGACCAGGCGCAGTTCTTCGGTTGGGGCCGGGCGCGCGGTTTCGCGCGGGATGGCTTCGGCCTTCTCGATGTTGGCGGCATAATCGGAGCTGTCGCTGAAGATCACGTCGTCTTCGCCAGACTCGGCCAGTACGTGGAATTCGTGCGAGTAGCTGCCGCCGATGGAGCCGGTATCGGCCTGCACTGGGCGGAAGTCCAGGCCCAGGCGGGTGAAGATGTTGCTGTATGCCTGGTGCATGCGGTCGTAGGTTTCCTGCAGGGAAGCCTGGTCGGCATGGAAGGAATAGGCGTCCTTCATGATGAATTCGCGGCCGCGCATCAGGCCGAAACGTGGGCGGATCTCATCACGGAATTTGGTCTGGATCTGGTACATGTTGAGCGGCAGCTGTTTATAGCTGGACAGCTCATTGCGGGCCAGGTCGGTGATGACCTCTTCGTGGGTCGGGCCGACGCAGAAGTCGCGCTGGTGGCGGTCTTTCAGGCGCAGCAGCTCAGGGCCGTACTGTTCCCAGCGGCCGGACTCCTGCCACAGCTCGGCGGGCTGGATGCTGGGCATCAGCACTTCCAGGGCGCCGGCGGCGTTCATTTCCTCGCGCACCACGGCTTCGACCTTGCGCATTACCCGCAAGCCCATCGGCAGCCAGGTGTACAGGCCGGAAGCCAGCTTGCGGATCATGCCGGCACGCAGCATGAGCTGATGGCTGATGACCACTGCGTCGGCAGGGGTTTCTTTCTGGGTGGCGAGCAAATATTGACTGGTGCGCATGGTTAGCCGTGTCGATTGCCTAAGACATTGAAATGACCCCGCATTGTACGGGGGCGAAACGAAGGCGTACAGGATGCCCCAGGGCGTGGCAAATGTCAGCCAAGAAAAAGCCCGGCGAGCGTGCCGGGCTTTTTCAGGTGCGGGGCACTATAAGCGTGGCTTACAGAATGCTCAGCGGGTACTCGACGATCAGGCGCAGTTCGTCCAGCGACGGGGAGCCGTAGTAGACGCCGTCGGAGGAGCGGTAGGTGGCCTGACGGACGCGGAAGCTGAGGTCCTTGGCGGGGCCTTCCTGCATCACGTACTTGATGTCGATGTCGCGTTCCCATTCCTTGCCGTTGGTGGTGCCGGCGACATTGGCGTCGGTACCGCGCACGTAACGGGTCATGAAGGTCAGGCCGGGTACGCCGAACTCAGCGAAGTTCAGGTCGTAGCGAGCTTGCCAGGATTTCTCGTCTTCGGCGTTGAAGTCGGAACGGGCCACGGAGTTGCCGAGGAAGACGGTGCCGCCGCCGTCGACGCCGTAAGCGTAGTCACCGTCACCGTGTACGCGCTGGTGCACGATGGTGAAGGTGTGGGCGCCGATGTTCCAGGCTGCCGACAGGCTGAATGCGGTGTTGTCCAGGGATTCGCCATCGTAAGCTGTAACCAGCTCGGCGCCGTCGCCCTTGGTGTCATAGATGTTGAAGTCGAACACCAGGCCTTGCTTGTCCGAAATCGGCACTGCCCAGTTGATGTTGCCGTAGTACTTGCGCCAGTAGTCTTCGACCTTGGAGTAGTAAAGGCTGGTGCTGAGGCTGTCGGTCAGGGCATAGGTGCCGCCAACGATGTTGGCTTCGGTCAGGTGCAGGCTGTCGCGGAACGTCTGGGCCTGGGCATTCATCCCGGTGAAGTGGCCGGCGTGCAGGGTCAGGCCTTCGATCTCGTCGCTGGTGATCAAGGTACCTTCGGCAACTTCCGGCAGCAGTCGGCTGTCGTCAGTGGCGAATACCGGCAGCGCGGTGAACTGGTTACCGTACTTCAGCACAGTGTTGGAGAAGCGCATTTTTACAGCGCCGCCGCCTTCGGAGTAGTCATCCTGCGAGCGGCCGTCGGAGCCTTCCGGGAACAGGCCGGTGCCGGCACGGCCGCGGCCGCTGTCCAGTTTCAGGCCGAGCATGCCGATGGCATCGACGCCGAAGCCTACGGCGCCTTGGGTGAAGCCCGATTCAAAGGTGCCGAGGAAGCCAAGGCCGGTTTCTTCCACGCGGCTCTGGCTGCCAGGCGCGTTGTTGCGGAAGTCACGGCTGAAGTACAGCATGCGAGTCTTGACGTTCAGCTGGCTGTCTTCGATGAAACCCTTGGATTCGTCCTGTGCAGAGGCAAAGGCCAGCTGCGAGGTCCCTGCCGAAACGGCCAGGGCGATCATGCTCCACTTCATCACGCGCATCGTGATTTGCTCCTTTGGTTTTTAGGAAGAGTACCGCTGCGCCCAAGTCTTTTAGTTATATGGGGCAGCTCTTTCTTGTTATGTCGGCGGAAATGTATAGCACGCAGACTGTTGTTGGCGATATGGGCATATACAACGTTTCGAGAAGTTTACGGCCATGTCGCTTTCAGGTAGTTCCATGTCGCAAATCACGCCCCGATTAATCGGTTCGTACAACGCCAGCGCTGTTCCTGTCACCGTAACGATTCTGTAACTATCGATTTCGGGTGGGGAAACTCCCTGGTGGATCCAAAGCGGCTGTTGTTATTTGTTGCGTCCATCGCTTTATGCAGATGTCGTGCCGACTTGGTGTGGGGAGAATGCAACAAGCGTGCTCAAAATTAACAACGGTTCATGAAATTTTCACAAATTCCGCCGGCGCAGCTCGAAAGTGCCCGTAAATACAGGCCGGCCCCCGTCTGGCGGTGTGCCGGGCCGCAGTCCGGTTGCAAACTAAAAAGCTGCCTTGCAAGTCAAGGTGTTACCGCCCACTGTTCAAGTTGAGTCATTTATGTGTGTCGAAGCGTAGTGGTGTACTCGTTTGCGGCCTCATTTTGGTGCGAAAAGTAGCGATGTGTTACCGCGCCTGTGCAGCCTGGATCAATTACTGAGCTATAAGGGTGCAGCCAGAGGGCGTGCAGCATGCTTGCGCAGACGAAGCAGGGTATCCTTGCGGCATTGACCCGCACGCCGGGGCCCTTTCGTTGGTGGAGGTTTTCAGTGTTTGAGATGGATTCGCGTTTGCAGCAGGACTCTTTGATTCTTGGGGATTTTCCGCTGTGCCGTCTGCTGCTTAGCAAGGATGCCAATTACCCTTGGTTCATCCTGGTGCCCAAGCGTGCCGGCGTGAGCGAACTGTTCGACCTGAGCCAGGACGATCAGGCGCAGCTGTGGAAAGAAACAACCTGCCTGGCCGAAGCGCTCAAGGGCGAGTTCGCGGCGGATAAGATGAACGTTGCTACGCTGGGGAATGTGGTCGGCCAGCTGCACATGCACGTGATTGTCCGTCGCCATGGGGATGCCGCCTGGCCGGCGCCGGTCTGGGGCAAGGTGCCCCCTGTCGAATACGGGCCGGGGCAGGTCGATGCCATTCGCCAGCGCCTGCGCGCCCTGCTCAATGATGCATATGAGGAGGCCTGACATGTCGCCGGAATCGCGCATTGTCGAACTGGAAACCCGTCAGGCGTTTCAGGACGATACTATTCAAGAGTTGAACGACGTGGTGGTCGAGCAGGGGCGGGTGATTCAGCGTCTGCAGTTGCAGATGGCCGAGTTGATCAAGCGTTACGAGGAAATGGTCGGCCAGTATGGCAGTGAGGGTGAGGAAGCGCCGCCACCTCATTACTGATTGGTGCCAGCCCTGGGCTTGCCCCAGGGCTGCAAAGGGTCAGCGGCGGGTTACCGCGACCACATCTTCGGCCTGCAGGCCCTTGTCGCGGTGCATTACCGAAAACTCCACGCGCTGGCCTTCGACCAGGATGCGATGGCCTTCGCCGCGAATGGCGCGAAAGTGGACGAAGATATCGTCACCCGAATCGCGGGAAATGAATCCAAAGCCTTTAGAGGTGTTGAACCACTTCACAGTGCCGGTATCGCGCATGCCGGTCTCCAGCGGCGCGCCCTGGCTTGGCCGGTTTTTTCTGGGGCTGCGGGCCAAGCCTGCGGCCAGGTGCAGAATGACGGCGAGGCCTGCGCAGACCAATGCCGCCAGGTTGCCCATTTCGGGGCGGGCCAGCAAGGTCAGGGTTTGCAGGACCACGGCCACCACCAGCAAGGCGCAGGCCAGGTGCTGCAATTGCTGGCGGGCGCCGCGGTAGTACAGCGGCACGACAGGTGCCAGCAGCAGGTTGAGCAGGCCGAGCAGGGCCAGGTAGACCGCCTCCGGTTGCTGCAGGAAGGGTGTTGCGTCGTATTTCAGGCTGGGTATGAGCGATAGCAGCAAAGCTGCAGCGCCCGTCAACAGATGGACGATCTTGAACATGGGTTGGCTCGCAATTGATAAGGCCGATCACAGGAAGAGCTGGCGACACGGTGCGCATGAGGTGTAGGGCGCGAACACATGTTGGGCCAGCCTATGCACCCGGCAATGACAGCACGCACGGGTGGCACGGTGCCTATTTAACAGCAAACGCGGGGCCTTCTCAAACCGCAGGTGGCTGTCGGCGATGAGTTGCCCTGCGTCATGGTCGCGTGGCGCCAAGTATTGATACAGTGTGTGGGGCCCGCTTGATCATCATCAAGCCATATGAAAAAGGGGAGCTTCATGGCAATCGATATCGGTATCAGTGAAGAAGATCGCAAGTCCATCGTCGAAGGGCTGTCCCGCCTGTTGTCGGATACCTACGTGCTGTATCTGAAAACCCACAACTTTCACTGGAACGTCACCGGTCCTTCGTTCCGTACCCTGCACCTGATGTTCGAAGAGCAATACAATGAACTGGCGCTGGCGGTCGATTCCATCGCCGAGCGGATTCGCGCCCTGGGCTTCCCCGCGCCGGGTTCCTATGCTTTTTATGCGCGGCATTCGTCCATCAAGGAAGAGGAAGGGGTGCCCGCAGCGGACGAGATGATCCATCAGCTTGTCCAGGGGCAGGAGGCGGTCGTGCGTACCGCCCGCAGTATTTTTCCGGTAGTGGACAAGGTCAGTGACGAGCCGACTGCAGACCTGCTGACCCAGCGTATGCAGGTACACGAGAAGACTGCCTGGATGCTGCGAGTGCTGCTTGACGGTAAATGATCGGTCGCTTGTATAAATAGCGGCCTGCCAAGCCCGGTCGAGTGACGCTCACCGGGCTTTTCCGTTTGTGCGGGAAGGCTTTGCCGCTGCTTTGCGTCCGGCTGTACGCGCTTCATTGAGCCTCTGGTTCCTGCGCCCGTGCCTGTCTTGCGGTGCAGGGAAAAATACCTGTGGCGAGGATGTGGGCGCATGATGCAAGCGAGCAAGCGTGTAGTAGGCAAAGGGCGCTGCCTGGGCAAGCAGTGCATTGACCCGTTCAAGGCGGATTTCGACATGATGCAGATTCAGCCGGTATCGCGCTCGGTCCGGCTCAACGGTTTTTCCACCTGTTTGCGCCTGGAAGCGGTCTATTGGCGCATCCTCGAGCGCATCGCCGAGGCCAATGAGTGCTCCGTCAGTGCCGTGCTTTCCTATGTGGATCGCGAGGTGCACCTGCGCCAGGGTGGGGTGCGCAACTTCAGCGGCCTGATCCGGGTGATCTGTGTTGCCTGGCTGCAGGAGCCGCCCAGTGTGCGCTGATCGCCAGGCGGGCTGCGCAGTGCCTGTTAACCATATATAATCCCGCTTTTTGCTGCCCCGGGCAGCCTGCGTAATGGTTGACGAGAGACACCCATGCCCCTTTATGACTATCAATGTGCATCCTGCGATCACCGGATGGAAGCGTTGCAGAAGATCAGCGCAGCGCCGCTGACCGACTGTCCGGCCTGCCAGGCGCCGGCATTGAAGAAGCTGTTGTCGGTCCCTGGCTTTCGCCTGAGCGGTAGCGGCTGGTACGAAACCGACTTCAAGACCGAGGCGAAAAAGAATCTGGCAGGCGGCGACAAGGCCGACTGAGTTGAATTGCAGTAGCCGGGTCTTGCAGTATTAGCCCCCTGGGGCGGCCAAGGCCTCCATCGAATACACGAATCACGAGAAGCGAAACCACCATCATGATGCGCAGCCATTATTGCGGCCAACTGAACGAGAGCCTGGACGGCCAGGAAGTCACCCTTTGCGGCTGGGTCCATCGTCGCCGCGACCACGGCGGGGTGATCTTCCTCGACATCCGTGACCGCGAGGGCATGGCCCAGGTCGTCTTCGATCCCGATCGCGCCGAAACCTTCGCAGCGGCCGACCGCGTGCGCAGCGAGTACGTGGTGCAGATCACCGGCAAGGTGCGCAAGCGCCCAGACGGTGCGGTGAACGCCAACATGGCTTCCGGTGCCATCGAAATTCTCGGTTACCAGCTGAACGTGCTCAACGAAGCGGAAACCCCGCCGTTCCCGCTGAACGAATACTCTGACGTCGGCGAGGAAACCCGCCTGCGCTACCGCTTCATCGACCTGCGTCGCCCGGAAATGGCCGACAAGCTGCGCCTGCGTTCGCGCATCACCAGCAGCATCCGTCGCTTCCTGGACGAGAACGGCTTCCTCGACGTCGAAACGCCGATCCTTACCCGTGCCACGCCAGAAGGCGCGCGCGACTACCTGGTGCCCAGCCGTACCCACGCCGGTAGCTTCTTCGCCCTGCCGCAGTCGCCTCAGCTGTTCAAGCAGCTGCTGATGGTCGCCGGCTTCGACCGCTACTACCAGATCGCCAAATGCTTCCGTGACGAAGACCTGCGTGCTGACCGTCAGCCGGAGTTCACCCAGATCGACATCGAGACCAGTTTCCTCGATGAGTCCGAGATCATGGGCCTGACCGAAAGCATGATCCGCAAGCTGTTCAAGGAAGTCCTGGACCTGGAATTCGGCGAATTCCCGCACATGACCTTCGAAGAAGCCATGCGCCGCTACGGTTCCGACAAGCCAGACCTGCGTAACCCGCTGGAACTGATAGACGTTGCCGACCAGCTCAAAGATGTCGACTTCAAGGTCTTCGCAGGCCCGGCCAACGATCCGAAGTGCCGCGTCACCGCGCTGCGCCTGCCAGGTGGCGCCAGCATGCCGCGCAGCAAGATCGACGAGTACACCAAGTTCGTCGGCATCTATGGCGCCCGCGGCCTGGCGTACATCAAGGTCAACGAGCGCGCCAAGGGCGTTGAAGGCCTGCAGTCGCCGATCGTCAAGAACATCCCTGAAGCCAACCTCAACGTGATTCTCGATCGCGTAGGTGCGGTAGACGGCGACATCGTGTTCTTCGGCGCTGACAAGTTCAAAGTCGTCAGCGAGGCCCTGGGCGCGCTGCGTATCCGTCTGGGCCACGACTTCGAGCTGCTGACCTGCGAGTGGGCGCCGATGTGGGTCGTCGACTTCCCGATGTTCGAAGAGAACGAAGACGGCAGCTTCACTGCCCTGCACCACCCGTTCACCGCGCCCAAGTGCACCCCCGAAGAGCTCGAGGCCAACCCGGCCACCGCGCTGTCGCGTGCCTACGACATGGTCCTGAACGGCACCGAGCTGGGTGGCGGTTCGATCCGTATCCACCGCAAAGAGATGCAACAGGCGGTGTTCCGCCTGCTGGGTATCGAAGCGGCAGAACAGGAAGAGAAGTTCGGCTTCCTGCTCGACGCCCTGAAGTTCGGCGCACCGCCTCACGGTGGCCTGGCCTTCGGTCTGGACCGCCTGGTCATGCTGATGACCGGCGCCCAGTCGATCCGTGAAGTGATTGCCTTCCCGAAAACCCAGAGCGCCGCGTGCGTCATGACTCAGGCTCCGGGCTTGGTCGATGCCAAGGCCCTGCGCGAGCTGCATATCCGCCTGCGCGAACAGACCAAGGTCGAGTAAGCGGGCCCCGGGCGCATCCAGATGGATGCGCCTTTGCGTTTCGGCGCAGGAATTTGTCGTTGCGCCCCTCTCGGGGCGCAATTGTTTGTGTTTCAAGAGTTTGGAGTCGTTATGGCTGGTCATTCCAAGTGGGCGAACATCAAGCACCGCAAAGAGCGCCAGGATGCCAAGAGAGGCAAGATCTTCACCAAGTGGATCCGTGAGCTGACCGTCGCTGCCAAGCAGGGTGGTGGCGATCCGGCCTCCAATCCGCGCTTGCGCCTGGCGCTGGACAAGGCCCTGGGTGCCAACATGAGCCGCGATATCATCGATCGCGCCGTGGCCCGTGGTGCCGGCACCAACGAAAGCGATAACGTTGAAGAGCTGAGTTACGAGGGCTACGGCCCGGGCGGCGTGGCGATCATGGTCGAGGCCATGACCGACAACCGCAACCGTACCGCAGCCGCCGTGCGGCATGCCTTCACCAAGTGTGGCGGCAACCTCGGTACCGATGGCTCGGTGGCCTACCTGTTCGAGCGCAAGGGGCAGATCAGCTTCGCCCCGGGTGTGGACGAAGATGCCCTGATGGAAGCCGCCATGGAAGCCGACGCCGACGATGTCGTGGCCAACGAAGACGGTTCGTTCGAGGTGTTCACCTCGTTCAACAGCTTCTATGCCGTGCGTAATGCCCTGGAGGAGGCCGGCTTCAAGGCTGCGGATGCGGAAATCGTCATGCAGCCGACCACCAGTGCCGAGCTGGATCAGGAGGGGGCGGAGAAAGTGCTCAAGCTGATCGACATGCTCGAAGACCTGGATGACGTGCAGAACGTCTATTCCAATGCGCAGATTTCCGACGAGATCATGGAAAAACTCGGCTAAGGTGTCGCCAGCAAGGTTGTAATTGGGGCCGCTGCGCGGCCCATCGCCGGCAAGCCGGCTCCCACAGGTAAGCGCACCCGCCGAGAGTTGCGCTGTGCCTGCGGGAGCCGGCTTGCCGGCGATGGGTTGCGCAGCGGCCCCAATAGCCTTGAATTGAGCTCAGGCTTTCAAGCATCCCCCCTACACGACAGGCGTTATGACTCTGATTCTTGGTATCGACCCCGGCTCGCGCATCACCGGTTATGGCGTTGTGCGCCAGACTGCCCGTGGTTGCGAGTACGTGGCGTCGGGTTGTATCCGTACCGGCAGCGGCGAGCTGCACGAGCGCTTGCAGATCGTTTTTCGCGGTGTCAGTGAAATCATTGCCCAGCATGGCCCTGTGACCATGGGCATCGAGCGCGTGTTCATGGCGCGCAACCCCGACTCGGCGCTCAAGCTCGGCCAGGCTCGCGGCGCGGCCATCGTCGCCGCCGCCGAGGCCGGCCTGGAAATCGCCGAATACAGTGCGACTCAGGTCAAGCAGGCCGTGGCCGGCACCGGTGGGGCTAACAAGGAGCAGGTGATGCTGATGGTCATGCACCTGCTCAAGCTGACCCAGAAGCCACAGATCGATGCCTCTGATGCCCTGGCGATTGCCTTGTGCCATGCCCATACCCGTTCCAGCCTGGTGCCGCACGGCCTGGCCACGGCGCGGCGGCGCGGTGGGCGCTTGCGTCTGTAGCTGCTTCATGAGCTGATACACATTTTGTCCGGGTGGCACGTTCACCCGACGTATTTGCTGATAGGGTTGAGCGGTCTTTGATCGGCTCCCCGAGAGGAAGGATCGAAACGTGATTGGACGTTTGCGC
Source organism: Pseudomonas sp. TR47 (assembly GCF_044143025.1). Lineage (NCBI taxonomy): Bacteria > Pseudomonadati > Pseudomonadota > Gammaproteobacteria > Pseudomonadales > Pseudomonadaceae > Pseudomonas > Pseudomonas sp. TR47. The sequence continues at coordinate 29,365 of NZ_JBHFCS010000022.1, forward strand.
GGCACCCTGGCGGAAAAGCAACCGCCGCATCTGATTATCGACGTCAACGGCGTGGGCTATGAGCTTGAAGTGCCCATGACCACCCTGTACCGCCTGCCGAAAGTTGGCGAAACGGTAATCGTGCATACCCATCTGGTGGTTCGCGAAGATGCCCACCTGCTGTATGGCTTCCATGAGAAGCGCGAGCGCGAGCTGTTCCGCGAGCTTATCCGCCTCAATGGCGTGGGCCCGAAGCTGGCGCTGGCCTTGATGTCGAGCCTTGAGGCCGACGAATTGGTGCGTTGCGTACAGGCGCAGGACACATCGGCGCTGGTGCGTGTGCCTGGCGTCGGCAAGAAGACTGCCGAGCGCCTGCTGGTCGAGCTCAAGGACCGCTTCAAGGCCTGGGAAACCTCGCCCGCCATGTTCACGCTTGTATCGGATGGTCCGGTACCGGTCAGCAGCGCCTCCACAGCCGAGGCCGATGCCGTCAGTGCCCTGGTTTCCCTGGGCTACAAGCCGCAGGAAGCCAGCAAGGCAGTATCCGCGATCAAGGACAAGGCGGGCCTTGGCAGTGAGGAGCTGATCCGTCGCAGCCTCAAAGGGATGATTACCAAGTGATCGAAGCCGACCGCCTGATTGCCGCCAGTGGCCGCGACCGCGAAGAAGTCCAGGACCGTGCCATCCGCCCGCTGCGCCTGGACGAATACATCGGCCAGCCGGTGGTGCGCGAGCAGATGGCGCTGTTCATCCAGGCTGCGCGGGGGCGTAATGAATCGCTCGACCACACCCTGATCTTCGGCCCGCCAGGGTTGGGCAAAACCACCCTGGCCAATATCATCGCCCAGGAAATGGGCGTATCGGTCAAGAGTACATCGGGGCCGATTCTCGAGCGCCCGGGCGACCTGGCAGCCATGCTGACCAACCTCGAACCGCATGACGTGCTGTTCATCGACGAGATTCACCGGTTGTCTCCGGTTGTCGAGGAGGTGCTGTACCCGGCCATGGAGGACTTCCAGCTCGACATCATGATTGGCGAAGGCCCGGCTGCCCGCTCGATCAAGCTCGACCTGCCGCCCTTCACCCTGGTGGGGGCCACAACCCGCGCCGGTATGCTCACCAACCCGCTGCGCGACCGCTTCGGTATCGTCCAGCGCCTTGAGTTCTACAGCGACAAGGACCTGGCGACCATCGTCAGCCGGTCGGCCAACATTCTGGGGCTGGTCATCGAGGACCAGGGGGCTTACGAAATCGCCCGCCGTGCCCGCGGCACGCCGCGTATCGCCAACCGCTTGCTGCGCCGCGTGCGTGACTACGCCGAGGTGCGCGGCAAAGGGCAGATCACCAAGGCAGTGGCTGATTTGGCGCTCAACCTGCTGGACGTCGATGAGCGTGGTTTCGACCATTCCGACCGCCGCCTGCTGCTGACCATGATCGAGAAGTTCGATGGTGGCCCGGTGGGGGTGGATAACCTGGCGGCAGCGATCAGCGAGGAGCGCCATACCATTGAGGATGTGCTCGAACCCTACCTGATTCAGCAGGGCTATATCATGCGTACGCCCCGTGGTCGTGTGGTCACTCGGCACGCCTACCTGCACTTTGGCCTGAATGTTCCCGGGCGCCTGGGTGAGGGGGCAGATTTTTCCGAAGCAGGCGATGAATGACAGATCGAAACCCGCTTTTCGTGGTCCTACCGCTGGCATGCCTCAGGTGCGCTGGCAATACGACATTAATGAAGAAAAAACAGTTGCCGCAGCGGATTGGCAAGCTGAGGAGTAAGCACTAGAGTATGCGCGCGCAAAATGGCCTGGAACCTTTCGCACACCGTTGTCGCGTCTATTACGAAGATACCGATGCCGGTGGCGTGGTGTATTACGTCAACTACCTGAAATTCATGGAGCGCGCGCGGACCGAGCGCCTGCGGCACCTGGGGTTTTCCCAGCAGCAACTGGCCGGGGAGAACCTGTTGTTCGTGGTCCACTCGAGCGAAGCGCGCTATCACGCGCCGGCGCGCCTGGACGACGAACTTCGGGTGACCGCGCAAGTACTTGAACTCAATCGCGCCAGCCTGCGTTTCGTGCAGCAGGTCTGGCGGGAAAAGGATGAAACGCTGCTCTGCGAAGGGCAGTTCCTGGTGGCCGCCGTACGCGCCGACACTTTCAAACCCCGAGCCATACCCCCCAAGCTGCGCGACGCCTTTGTGGCGGACGGCTCGGGTACTCAATCGAATGCAGGAGAATAAGCGTGGAAGCTAACGTCGTCGACCATACCTCCATGTGGAGTCTGGTCAGCAATGCCAGCGTGGTGGTACAGCTGGTAATGCTGACCCTGGTGGCCGCCTCGGTCACCTCATGGATCATGATCTTCCAGCGCAGCACCATGCTGCGCGCCGGTCGTCGTGCGCTGGATGCCTTCGAGGAACGCTTCTGGTCGGGTATCGACCTGTCCAAGCTGTACCGTCAGGCAGGCAGCAACCCGGACCCGGATTCGGGCGTGGAGCAGGTCTTCCGGGCCGGTTTCAAGGAGTTCTCGCGTCTGCGCCAGCAGCCGGGTGTGGACCCCGACGCGGTCATGGAAGGCGTTGGCCGGGCCATGCGCGTAGCCATCTCGCGTGAGGAAGAAAAACTCGAGCAGAGCCTGCCGTTCCTCGCCACCGTCGGTTCGACCAGCCCGTACATCGGCCTGTTCGGTACCGTGTGGGGCATCATGAACTCCTTCCGCGGCCTGGCCAGCGCCCAGCAGGCGACCCTGGCCACCGTGGCCCCGGGTATCGCCGAAGCGCTGATCGCCACCGCCATCGGCCTGTTCGCGGCAATCCCGGCGGTTATCGCCTACAACCGTTTCGCCGCGCGCAGCGAAGTGCTGATCGGTCGTTACTACACCTTCGCCGACGAGTTCCAGGCGATCCTGCACCGCAAAGTGCACACCAGCGAAGAGTAATCAGGTACAAACCCATGGCCCGAGTTCGCCACAAACGCAAGCCGGTCGCCGAGATGAACGTGGTGCCCTACATCGACGTGATGCTGGTGCTGCTGGTCATCTTCATGGTGACCGCTCCCATGCTCAATCAGGGCGTGAAGGTCGACCTGCCCAAGGTTTCCAGCGAAGCCTTGCCGCAGGACAACAATGTCCAGATCCTCACCATCTCCATCAAGGCCGACAAGACCTATTACTGGAACCTGGGCAGCGAAGTCGACACCGACAAGCAGATGGACAAGGCCATGACCTTGCCCGAAATGACCGGTGCAGTGACCAAGATCATTGCCGCCGGTCGCGACCAGGGCAAGCAGACCCAGGTCTTCATTCGTGGCGACAAGGCTGTCGACTACGGCGCGGTCATGGGTGCCATGGGCGGGTTGCAGAAGGCCGGTGTCGGTAACGTTGGCCTGATTACCGAGGCGCCCTGATGCAACAGCGAGAGCCATCCGCCTCGGAAAGCTACTTCTGGCCCAGTGTCTGGGCCATCGGCCTGCATGTGCTTGTGTTCGCATTGCTGTTCGTCAGTTTTGCCATGACGCCAGAATTGCCGCCTTCCAAGCCGATCGTTCAGGCTACGCTGTATCAGCTCAAGTCCAAGAGTCAGGCGACCACCCAGACCAATCAGAAGATTGCCGGGGAAGCGAAAAAAACCGCGTCGCGTCAGACCGAAGTCGAGCAGCTGGAACAGAAGAAGGTCGAGCAGGAGGCCGTAAAGGCTGCGGAACAAAAGAAAGCCGATGCCGCTCAAAAGGCCGAGGAGGCTCGCGAAGCCGCCGAGGCGAAGAAGGCAGAAGACGCTGCCAAGGCCGCCGAGGCCAAGAAAGCCGCTGAAGCCAAGAAGGCCGACGAGGCGAAGAAAGCCGCTGAAAAGCAGCAGGCCGACATTGCCAAGAAAAAGGCTGAGGAAGAGGCCAAGAAGCAGGCGGCCGAAGAGGCCAAGAAACAAGCCGCCGAGGATGCCAAGAAGAAGGCAGCCGAGGAGGCCAAGAAGAAAGCGGCCGAGGACGCCAAGAAGAAAGCGGCGGCCGAGGACGCGAAGAAGAAGGCAGCTGAAGAGGCCAAGAAAAAGGCCGCTGCAGATGCCCAGAAGAAAAAGGCACAGGAGGCGGCCCGCAAGGCGGCAGAAGACAAGAAAGCCCAGGCCCTGGCCGAGCTGTTGTCCGATACCACCGAGCGGCAGCAGGCGCTGGCCGACGAGCAGGGTGACCAGGTGGCCGGCGACTTCGACGACCTGATCCGCATGCGCGCGGCCGAAGGCTGGGCGCGTCCACCTTCTGCGCGCAAGGGCATGACGGTAGTCCTGCAGATCAACATGCTGCCCGATGGCACCATCACCAGTGTCAGCGTGTCGCGCTCCAGTGGCGACGGTCCGTTCGACAGTTCTGCGGTGGCAGCAGTGAAGAACATCGGTCGTCTGACCGAAATGCAGGGCTTGAAGCCGAACGAGTTCAATCCGTACCGTTCGTTCAAGATGACATTTACACCTGAGGATCTAGCGTTGTGATTAAACTCCTTCGAGGACTGCTGGTCATGCTGTGCTGCGTGGCAGGCATGGCCATGGCAGAGGAAAAGAACATCCTGGTCACCAGCGGCAGCGATCGGGCAACGCCCATCGCGGTAGTGCCGTTCGGTCTGCAGGGTGGCAGTGTGCTGCCGGAAGACATGGCCGATATCATCGGCAATGACCTGCGCAACTCCGGCTACTACGCGCCTATCCCACGGCAGAACATGATCAGCCAGCCTACCCAGGCCAGCGAAGTGATCTTCCGTGACTGGAAAGCCCTGGGCGCCCAGTACGTGATGGTCGGCAGCATCGTGCCGTCGGGCGCTCGCCTGCAGGTGCAGTACGCACTGTTCAACGTCGCCACCGAGCAGCAAGTGCTGACCGGCAGCGTTGCCGGCAGCGTCGACCAGCTGCGCGACATGTCGCACTACATCGCCGACCAGTCGTTCGAGAAGCTCACCGGCATCAAGGGAGCGTTTTCCACCCGCATGCTGTACGTGACCGCCGAGCGCTTCTCGACCAACAATACCCGCTACACCCTGCAGCGTTCGGACTACGACGGTGCGCGTGCAGTGACCTTGCTGCAGTCGCGTGAGCCTATCCTGTCGCCGCGTTTCGCGCCGGACGGCAAGCGTATCGCCTATGTCTCGTTCGAGCAGAAGCGGCCGCGCATTTTCATCCAGCACATCGACACCGGCCGCCGCGAACAGGTCACCAACTTCGAAGGCCTCAATGGTGCTCCGGCCTGGTCGCCGGATGGTTCGCGCCTGGCATTCGTGCTGTCCAAGGACGGTAACCCGGACATCTACGTGATGAATGTGGCTTCGCGCCAGATCAGCCGTGTCACTGCCGGCCCGGGTATCAATACCGAGCCGTTCTGGGGCAAGGATGGCAACACCCTGTACTTCACCTCCGACCGTGGCGGCAAGCCGCAGATCTACAAACAGTCGGTCAGTGGTGGTAGCGCCGAGCGTGTGACGTTCGTAGGTAACTACAACGCCAACCCGAAACTTTCGGCGGACGAAAAGACGCTGGTAATGATCCATCGTCAGCAGGGTTTCACCAACTTCAAAGTGGCGGCACAGGACTTGCAAAGAGGAAGTGTAAAGATTCTCTCGGAAACAAGTCTTGATGAGTCTCCCACTGTTGCGCCAAACGGCACCATGCTAATCTACGCCACCCGCCAGCAGGGCCGGGGAGTCTTGATGCTCGTGTCGCTTAATGGCCGCGTGAGGCTCCCACTTCCTACCGCTCAAGGCGAAGTCAGAGAACCGTCCTGGTCCCCTTACCTGAACTGATTGCGGCGTAATACGTTTTGCTTAACACACTGGGGTTTCATTAGGAGTTTCACGATGGAAATGCTGAAGTTTGGTAAATTTGCTGCGCTGGCTCTGGCCATGGCTGTAGCTGTAGGTTGCTCCTCGAAGGGCGGTGACAACGCTGGCGAAGGCGCTGTTGACCCTAACGCTGGCTACGGTGCCAACACTGGCGCTGTTGACGGTTCCCTGAGCGAAGAGGCCGCCCTGCGCGCAATCACCACCTTCTACTTCGAATACGACAGCTCGGACCTGAAGCCAGAAGCCATGCGCGCTCTGGACGTTCACGCCAAGGACCTGAAGTCCAACGGCAACCGTGTTGTTCTGGAAGGCAACACCGACGAGCGCGGTACTCGCGAGTACAACATGGCTCTGGGCGAGCGTCGTGCCAAAGCCGTTCAGCGCTACCTGGTTCTGCAGGGTGTTTCCCCTGCTCAGCTGGAACTGGTCTCCTACGGCGAAGAGCGTCCAGTTGCCACCGGCAACGACGAGCAGTCCTGGGCTCAGAACCGCCGCGTAGAACTGCGTAAGTAAGTTCTTATGCGAATGTGCCGTCGTGCTGTAACCGTCCTCGCACTCAGCCTTCCGCTTTCGGCGTGGGCTGCGGTTCCTGTAGTAGATGACAACGCAGGTGCTTACCCACCTTCGGGTTATGGCACGAGCGGCGCCTATGCCGGGGCAGGGGCTTCGACCCCTGCCTCAGCACAGGGCCAGCTGTTCATGCAGCTGCAACAGATGCAGGACCAGATATCCCGCCAGCAAGGCATCATCGAAGAGCTGCAAAACGATGTCGCCCGCATGAAGCAGGAAAGCCTGGAGCGTTACCAGGATCTGGATCGCCGCATCAACAGTGGTGGCGCGCCTGCCGCGACCCCCGATAATTCCTCCACCGGTGGTGCACCCGATGCCGCCGCCGGTGCAGCAGCAGGCGCCGCTGGCGCTGCTGCACAGCAACCGGCCGCCAACAGCGAGCCGGCTGATCCTGCGAAAGAGAAGCTCTATTACGATGCGGCTTTCGACCTGATCAAGCAGAAGGACTTCGACAAGGCCAGCCAGGCGTTCGGCGCCTTCCTGCGCAAGTACCCGAACAGCCAGTACGCAGGCAACGCCCAGTACTGGCTGGGTGAGGTGAACCTGGCCAAGGGTGACCTGCAAAGTGCCAGCCAGGCTTTTGCCCAGGTCAGCCAGAAGTACCCCAAGCACAGCAAGGTACCGGACTCCCTGTACAAGCTGGCCGACGTCGAGCGCCGCATGGGCCATACCGACAAGGTCAAGGGCATCCTGCAGCAAGTCATCACCCAGTACCCCGGCACATCCGCCGCTCAGCTGGCGCAGCGTGACCTGCAGAAGCTCTAAGTAGCACCGTTCAAAAGAAACCCGCGCCAGGCGCGGGTTTTTTCGTTAGAATCATTGCCCTTTTTCTTAAACACGCTGCTGCGGATAACGCCATGTCGAGTCCGCGACAGTGCCTGACGGAGGCGGACAGCCTGTTTAGCTGTCACGCCCGTGGCGATCATGCAAGACACATTACGTATCACCGAAGTCTTTTACTCTTTGCAGGGTGAAACACGCACGGCTGGGCTGCCCACGGTATTCGTGCGCCTCACCGGTTGCCCCCTGCGCTGCCAATACTGCGACAGTGCCTACGCCTTCAGTGGCGGTACTGTGCGTAGCCTGGATTCGATCATGGAACAGGTGGCCGGCTTCAAGCCACGCTATGTGTGCGTGACTGGCGGCGAGCCACTGGCTCAGCCGAATGCCTTGCCACTGTTGCAGCGCCTGTGCGATGCCGGCTATGAGGTTTCGCTAGAAACCAGTGGTGCCCTGGATATCTCGGCTACCGATATTCGCGTCAGCCGCGTGGTCGACCTCAAGACCCCGGGCTCTGAAGAGTCCCACCGCAACCTCTACGAGAACATTGAGCACTTGACCGGCAATGATCAGGTCAAGTTCGTCATCTGTTCACGCGAGGACTATGACTGGGCGGTTTCCAAGCTGATTCAGTACAACCTTGCCGAGCGCGCCGGTGAAGTGCTGTTTTCGCCAAGCCATCACCAGGTGAAGGCCAGTGACCTGGCCGACTGGATCGTTGCCGACAACTTGCCTGTGCGTTTCCAGCTGCAGCTGCACAAGCTGCTGTGGAACGACGAGCCCGGACGTTGATTAGGAGCAAAAGTACATGACTGAGAAACGCGCAGTAATCCTGCTGTCCGGCGGCCTCGACTCGGCCACTGTCGTCGCCATGGCCAAGGCCGAAGGCTACAGTTGCTACACCATGAGCTTCGACTATGGCCAGCGCCATCGTGCTGAATTGAACGCTGCTGCGCGGGTCGCTCGTGACCTGGGCGTCGTGGAGCACAAGGTCATTGGCTTGAACCTTGATGGCATCGGTGGTTCGGCACTGACCGACAGCAGCATCGATGTGCCGGAAACCCCGGGCGAGGGTATTCCGGTGACCTATGTGCCGGCACGCAATACCGTATTCCTGTCGTTGGCTCTGGGCTGGGCAGAAGTGCTGCAGGCGCGCGACATCTTCATCGGCGTCAATGCCGTGGACTACTCGGGCTACCCCGATTGCCGCCCTGAGTTCGTCGAAGCGTTCGAACGCATGGCCAACCTCGCGACCAAGGCCGGTGTCGAGGGGCAGGGCTTCCGGATCCAGGCGCCACTGCAGAACATGAGCAAGGCGCAGATCGTACAGGCCGGTATGGCCCGTGGTGTGGACTACAGCCTGACAGTGTCCTGCTACCAGGCCGACGATGAGGGCCGCGCCTGTGGCAAGTGCGACAGCTGCCGCCTGCGCGCCGACGGCTTCAAGGCCGCCGGGGTAGACGACCCAACCCGTTATTTTTGAAAAAAGTTTTGATGGGGTGTTGATTTCCCGTTAGAAATCAGTATTATACGCGCCATCCAACGGGTCGTTAGCTCAGTTGGTAGAGCAGTTGGCTTTTAACCAATTGGTCGTAGGTTCGAATCCTACACGACCCACCATACGCTGTAAGTCAAAGCCCGCTACCGGAAACGGTGGCGGGCTTTGTCGTTCTTGCCCCTCCTTATTCAGCCCACTCAGGGTCTGCGGTAAACACTACCGTCAGCCAGCGATCCGGTCCCTCACCGCCAATCGCATCACCGACTTCACAGCGCAGCGCATCCCACTCTTCAATGCTTTTGGCTGGAAGGTGCTTGGGCACGATGAAATACAGCTCGATTTCCCGAGAGCGGCCGACCTTGGCCACGTAAGCCCGATAGGATTCCAGTCCGTGGCGTGCCACGAACGCACCGGCCACCTCATCCACGTGCAGCATCAGGTCGCCAGGTGTCACCAAAAAGATATCCGCCATGGCCTGGCGCACCACCGACAGCGGCAAGGGGATGATGACCAGGCACACCAGCGCCAGCACCGCCGGGTCGATGTACGGCGATACCCACTCCCACTGCGTGCCCTGCACGGCAAAGCCAAAGCAGAAGGCGATGAGCAACGCTGCGGTGATGCTGGCCGACATCACCCAACCCTTGACGTCCATGCGCACGAAATCCGAGTTCAGCTCGCGGTTGGCCCGCGCTTCGACTGCAGCGATGGTCGCGCAGGCGATCACGGTCAGCGCCGCATAAACCATGGCGATGCCGAACTCCAGGTGGCGTCCGCCTTCGAGCAGGCTGCTGACGGCGTTGATCAGGGCGTAGAGCGCCACACCGCTGAGCAGGATGCCATTGAGCGCCAGCACCATCGGCTCCAGGTGCCAGAAGCCCATGGTGAAGCGCTCGCGCAGCTTGCGTGACACGTGCCGGCTGGTGGCGTGCGTAGTGATCAGCTTGACCACCACCAGCGACAGGCCGCTCATGCCTGCGTCGGCCAGCGAGTAGACACCGTCGAAAATGATCGAGAACGAGCCGGACGCCAGGCCGAAGGCAATGCCGATGGTGGCGATGAACAGGGTGACGGCGATCGAAGTGCGTAGCAGGCCCTGTTCGCTGGCAAGGTCGAAGAAGGGGGATTTGTTGGGTGTTTCCATGGGTAAAACTCTTTCAAAAGGTGGGTGCCTGTACGGGCCCAATCGCCGGTAGCCGGTAATTGGGCCCGTACAGGCTAAACGCGAAACTGCTCCATCAAAGCCTGCTGCTGATTGGCCAGGCGGTTCAGCGCTTGGCTGATGCGCGCCGACTCATCAGCCCGGCCCGATAGCGATTCAGTCACATCGCGGATACCGGCCACGTTACGGTTCACTTCCTCGGCCACCGCGCTCTGTTCTTCAGCCGCCGAAGCGATCTGCAGGTTCATGTCGCTGATCACCGCCACCGCTTCACCGATCCGCTGCAGCGTAGGCAGTGCCTGTTCCATCTGCAAGGCGCTGGCCTGCGCCTGTTTCTGGCCATCATGCATGGCGCCGACCACATCCTGGGTGCCTTGCTGCAGCCCTTCGATGACCTGGCGGATTTCTTCCACCGACACCTGGGTGCGCTGCGCCAGGCTGCGTACCTCGTCGGCCACCACGGCAAAACCCCGCCCGGCCTCGCCAGCGCGGGCCGCTTCGATGGCGGCGTTGAGGGCCAAGAGGTTGGTCTGCTCGGCAATGGCGCGGATCACCTCCAGTACCGAGCCGATCTGCTCGCTGCGCTGTTCCAGTGCGCGGGCCTCGTCCATGGCGGCATCCATCCCGACTGCCAGGTTGTCAATCGCCTGGCGGGTGCTGGCTATCAGTTGCAGGCCTTCGCGGCTCGCCTGGTCGGCGCCACGTGCTGCATGGGCGGCTTGCGCCGCGTTGTGGGCGACATCCTGGGCAGTTGCGCTCATCTCGTTGGCGGCGGTAGCCACCTGCTCGATCTCGCGCTGTTGCTGCTGCATGCCGCTGCTGGTCTGGCTGGCGATGGCAGCGGACTGATCGGCGGTGCCGCGGGCTTCGAGCAGCGAGCCTTTGACCTGGGCAATCACCGGTTGCAGCTTGTCGAGAAAGCGGTTGAACCAGCCGCTCAACTGGCCCAGCTCGTCCTGGCGCGCGTAGTCCAGGCGCCGGGTCAGGTCGCCCTCACCGCTGGCGATATCCTCGAGGCGTGCGGCTACGGCCAGAATCGGCCGGGTCACGCCACGTGCGGTCAGCCAAACCAGCAGCAGGCCGACGATCGCGGCACCCAGGCCGATCAGCAGGCTGGTCAGATTGGCGCTTTGGTTGTGTTCGCTCAGCCTCTGATTGAGAGCGGCGGCGGGTGCTTGAAGCACAGCTTCGGGCAGCTCCAGCAGTACCTGCCAGGGAGCGTCGCCGGGGATCGGGGCGAACGGGCGGCCGACGCGCAACAGGCCCTGCGCCACGTCGTTGTCCAGGAGAGTGCCCAGCTTGCTGGCGTCGCGGCTGTGCCCGGCCAGCAAGCCGGTATTGCTGACGATGCTCACCTGGCCCTGGCCATCGAACAGCTCCTGGCGGCCGTCCAGGCTCAACTGCTGCAGGTTGTCCAGGCCGATGTCCAGGCCCACTACGCCTACTACCTTGCCGCCCTCCAGCAGGGGCAGGGCGATGCTCGTCATCAGTACCTGGCGGCCATTGACCTCGTCGAGGTAGGGCTCGACCACACAGGCCTTGGCCGTTTCCTGCGGGCAGGTCAACCAGCGGTTCTGTGCCGCCCCGTTGGCGCCAACCGTGCTGTCGGCCAGCATCGCTTCAGGCATGGCCTCCCGCTCAAGGTTGCCCGGGCTGGGCTGCGACCAGTACAGCGAAAAGCGCCCGCTGTCGTTGCTGCCGACCGCCTCCTGGGCGACGAACTGGCTGTCCTGGTGGTCCAGGGCGTTGGGCTGGAACACCACATAAAGCCCGATCAGGTCCGGGTTGCCCGCCAGGCTGGCGCGTGCCTGGTGGGTCAGTTCGGCGCGCAGGTCGCTGCCACCGTGGGCTTTGAGTACCTGAACCAGGCGTGTAAAACCGTTCGCGTACTGGTAGGCGTCCATGAAGTAGCGCTGAATGCGCAGGGTCTGGGTTTCGGCGAGGGCCTGCAGGCGCAGGCGCGCGCTGTGGTCGAGCATTTCACTGTTGGCCTGGCTGACCAAGGCTGCACTGCGCTGTGCCTGGGTCAGCGAGGTGGCCACCAGCAGTGCGACGATGGCCAGCAGGCACAGGCCGGCGAGCAAGGTGATCTTCCACTGGATAGAAAGGCGACGCAGCGGCATGAGAGCTTTCCTTTTCGTGCAAGGACAACGCCCGCGTTCAGGCGCGGGCGGTGTAGAGGGCAAGTGTCATTCGGCAACGTAGTTCGGGGGTGCGGCAGTGAAGGCCTTGGTCAGCCAGGCCAGGTATACCAGGCCAAGTAGCGCCCATACCCCGCCGAACATCAGCGAGTGTTCGTTAAGGTCTAGCCACAGCGACACGATGATGCAGAAACCGATGGTCGGCAGTACCAGGTACATGAGCTTGTTCGCCAGGCCTTGGCGATTGCCTTCACGCACATAGCAGTGGTTGATCACCGACAGGTTGACGAAGCTGAACGCCACCAGTGCTCCGAAGTTGATGATCGAGGTGGCGGTAACCAGATCGAAGAAGATCGCCGACAGGGAAATCAGCCCGACCACTGCGATGTTCAGCACCGGTGTTTTGTAGCGTGGGTGCAGGCGAGCAAAGATGCCGGCCGGGATCACCTTGTCACGCCCCATCACGTACAACAGGCGCGAGACGCTGGTCTGCGAGGCCAGGCCCGAAGCGATGGTGTTGATCACCGTGCAGGCGATGAAGATCGACTGGAACAGCTTGCCACCCACGTACAGGGCAATTTCCGGCAGGGCCGCTTCCTGGTCATGGAAGCGTGCCATGGTCGGGAAGTAGGCCTGGATGAAGTACGACACGGTTATGAACACCAGGCCGCCGATCAGTGCGGTCAGGAAGATCGCCCGTGGGATGGTCTTGGCCGGGTCGCGGGTTTCCTCGGACAGGCACGTCACGGCGTCGAAGCCCAGGAACGAGAAGCACAAGATGGTCGCACCGGCCGCCAGGGCGCTGAACTGGGTCTGGCTGTCGGCGAACGGCAGCAGGCTCCACGCGGTACCCAGGCCTTCACCCTGGTCCAGGCCACGCACGCACAGGTAGATGAACACAGCGATGATCGCCACCTGCACGGCCACGAACAGCAGGTTGAAGTGTGCCACCAGGTTGACGCTGCGCATGTTGATCAGGCTGATCAGGGTGACGAAGCCCGCTACCCAGATCCACTCCGGCACCTCGGGGAACATGGCCGACAGGTAAAGCTTGGCCAACAAGGCATTGACCATCGGCAGCAGCAGGTAGTCGAGCAGCGACGACCAGCCGACCAGAAAGCCCACATGCGGGTTGATGGCGCGTTGTGTGTAGGTGTAGGCCGAACCCGATTGAGGGAAGCGGCGCACCAGGGTGCCGTAGCTCACGGCAGTGAACAGGATGCCGGTCAGCGCCAGGATGTAGGCGCTAGGCACATGCCCTGCGGTAATCCCCGAGACAATGCCGAAAGTGTCGAACACGGTCATCGGCGTCAGGTAAGCCAGGCCGATGATGATCACGTGCCAGAGGCGCAGGGTTTTGCGGAGTTGGCCGTTGCCGGTGGCGCTGTGGTCAGGCTGCATGCTGGCGTGGCTCCTGCGGCTGGGCGTGAACGGCTGGCGGGTTGTATTGCGCATGCGGCAATGGCGAGCGGGTGGGCTCCATGTTGTTCACCTTTATTGTCGGAGCAGAGGTAGGCGCAGGCGATGCGCCGGGGGCGAGCTGGCAGAGCCTGGGCTAGGAAGGTGGGGCGTGCGGGCAGGGGCGGTGAGGCATCATGACGGCGCGTCTGTTCTTCTTCGTGGGTGGCGCTGGGCAAGGCGGTGAAAATAAAAAACGATGGGTAGGTGGCTGTCAAGTTAAACATGACAAGATGTTACTAAATTGAAATATTTATCGATTTATTAGCCGAAATGTTCGGTTTTTGCGCGCTTTTTTGCGGTTTTGATCGATGCGGATGTTCGTAAAATTTAACGAGTGGGAAGTTTCCCACGCTAGCGTCAGGTAGGTCTCGATTGCCCATTTCGTCCGCGTGTCGACCGTCGTCCAAGGGGTGGGAGTGATACTATTCTGCTCCCCCCGCAGCTCATGGCTGCGAACACGCCAATATGGACATCAATCGGTTCTATTCATGAAGAAATCAGTAGGCATCCTTTCCGGCCTGGCCATCGCCATTGCCGTCGTAACCACCGCTGGCGCCTGGTACACCGGCAAGCAGTTGCCTGCGCAGCTGGAGCAAGCCGTCAATCAGGGCAATGCCCAGTTGAAGAAGGCCCTTGTCGGGGTTGGCGGCAGCATGACCATCGAAGTGGCCTCGCTGGAGCAGCACTTCTTCACCAGTACCGCACGCTATCGCCTCAAGGTCCGTGACATTCACCTGTCTGACGGTGAGCCGATCAGTTTCGATGTGGGTGTAACCGATCAGGTCGAGCACGGCCCGTTCCCTTGGTCGCGGGTCAAGGCGTTCAAGCTGATGCCGGTGCTGGCAGCCAGCAACAGTGCGCTGGACAAGGACGACTTCACCGCGCCCTGGTTCGTCGCCGCCGGCGACAAGGTCCCGGTCAGCTCGCAAACCAGCCTGGGCTTTGACGGCAGTGTCGATGGCAGCATCCTCCTGGCGCCGGTCAAGCTGGCCGAAGACAACGGCACGACCCTCGATTTTTCGGGTATGCAGCTGCAGATCAGTGGCGACAGTGAAGGCAAGGCGTCGAAATTCCATGGCGCTGCCGATCGCTTCGAAATGAAGCTGGTCGGGGATGATCACCCGCCTGCCACGTTCGAGCTCAAGGGCCTGAAAATCGGCGGTAACCTGGCCGCTACCCAGCATGACGCGATCTATGTCGGTAACGTCGATGTGCTGCTGGCCGAAGCCAAGGCGACGCTGGGGCCCAAGCAGCAGGTACTGTTGCTCAAAGGCCTGGAGCAGCACGTCCTGCAAACCCTCGATGGCCCCGATACCGTCGGTGGCCGCGTGGATTACAAGGTCGCGGACATCAGCTGGGATGGCCGCGCAGTCGGCAGCGGGCAGATGGCGGTCAGCATCAAGTCGCTCAACGCCCCGGCCTTGCAGTCGCTGTCGCAGTGGTACCAGGCCCATCTGCCGGAGTTCGAGCAGGCCGCCGCGGCAGGCCAGCCGATGCCGCAAATCCAGATGGGTGAACAGGAGAAGGCCAAGTTTCAGGGCGACCTGAAGCAACTGTTGGCATCCAAACCGCAGGTGGCGGTGGAGAACCTTTCGTTCAAGACGGCCAACGGCGAGAGCCGGTTCAACCTGTCGATGGACTTCGCCAGCCCCACCTCCTTCGACCTGCCGCCTGACCAGTTGAGCAAGCAGTTGATCACTCAGGTGAAGAGCAAGCTGTCGCTGTCCAAACCGATGATGGGTGACCTGGCGACCTTGCAGGCGTTGCTGGAAGGGCAGACCGATGCCCAGGCGATTGCCATGCAATCCAGTCAGGCGGGTGAGATGGTCGGGATGATGGCGCTGCAGAGTGGCATGGCCACCGTGCAGGGCAATGACGTGGTGGCTAGCCTGCACTACGTCGATGGCATGGTCGACTTCAATGGCAAGAAGATGACCGTTGAAGAGTTCGCCATGATCCTCGCGGCGCACTTTGCGGCGATGCAGCCGCAGGGCTGATTGATTGAGCCTGTACCGGCCTCATCGCCGGCAAGCCGGCTTCTGCAGGATGACTACAGCCTCATGGCCTGTGCACACCTGTGGGGGCAACTGTCTTGCCGGCGATGAGGCCAGTACTGGCCACACAAAAACCGCTTTAGAAATCCCTTGATTGTCTGTAGCCTTCGGCGTCCGATAATAATCCGCGCCCGCAGAGGGCCGTGGCGGCTTGCCTGCCGTCCGGCGCCCTTAGCCGATCTGTCAGGGCCGGGTGATACACTCGATTTGACGCGCATGCGCGCCTGCAGGTCCAGCGATCATGACCCAGATATCCGAACGCCTGTTGGTTCAGGCCCACCTCGACGCCAAGCAGCCCAACCCGCTGACAGCCGAGCAGGAGGCCGAATACCGTGCGGCCATTGCTGCCGAGCTCAAGGCGCAGAATGCCGTGCTGGTTGCCCATTACTACTGTGACCCGGTTATCCAGGCGCTTGCCGAAGAGACCGGCGGTTGCGTGTCCGACTCGCTGGAAATGGCCCGTTTCGGCAAGAACCACCCTGCCCAGACGGTGATCGTCGCCGGTGTGCGCTTCATGGGCGAGACCGCGAAGATCCTCACCCCGGAAAAGCGCGTGCTGATGCCGACCCTGGAGGCTACCTGCTCGCTCGACCTCGGTTGCCCGGTCGAAGAGTTCTCGGCCTTCTGCGACCAGCACCCCGAGCGTACCGTGGTGGTGTATGCCAATACCTCTGCCGCCGTTAAAGCGCGTGCCGACTGGGTCGTGACCTCGAGCTGCGCGCTGGAGATCGTCGAAAGCCTGATGGACAACGGCGAGACCATCATCTGGGGCCCGGACCAGCACCTGGGCCGTTACATCCAGAAGCAGACCGGTGCCGACATGCTGCTGTGGGACGGTGCCTGCATCGTCCACGAAGAGTTCAAGTCGCGCCAGCTGGCGGACATGAAGGCGCTGTATCCGGATGCGGCGATCCTGGTGCACCCGGAGTCGCCAGAGGCAGTGATCGACCTGGCCGATGCGGTGGGTTCCACCAGCCAACTGATCAAGGCCGCGCAGACACTGCCCAACAAAACCTTCATCGTCGCCACAGACCGCGGCATCTTCTACAAGATGCAGCAGCTGTGCCCGGACAAGGAATTCGTCGAAGCCCCCACCGCCGGTAACGGCGCGGCCTGCCGCAGCTGCGCGCACTGCCCGTGGATGGCCATGAACACCCTGGAGCGGGTGCTGGATTGCTTGCGCAAAGGCAGCAACGAGATTTTCGTTGACCCGGCGCTGGTGCCTAAGGCGATCAAGCCTTTGAACCGCATGCTGGACTTCACCCAGGCTGCTCGGCTCAAGCTGTCGGGTAACGCCTGAGGGCCAATCGCCGGCAAGCCGGCTCCCACAATATCTGCAGCGCTGCAGAACCTGTGAGAGCCGGCTCGCCGGCGATTGGGCCGCAAAGCAGCCCCCTTACCGCCCCATCATCTCCTGCACCATGCGCCGCTGCTCCATGATCTCGCGCTGGCGCTGGTCGATCTGTGACGCCAGCGGGAAGTTGCTACCGGCACGACGCTTGGCGTAATCCAGCTGCTGGATCGCCTGGTCGAAGTCACCCACCAGGGTAAAGTACTCTGCCCGTGCCCGGTGCAGGCCTATGGTGTTGCCCGACAAACCACGCACTTCGGCCATGTCGTACCAAACATCCGGGTCATCCGGGCGGTTCTTGAGCAGGTCGTTCAGTACCTTTTCGGCCTCGGCGGGCTTGTTCTGCTTGATCAGCAGGTCGGCACGCACCTGCTTGAGCGGGTAGTTGCCCGGATACAAACCTTGCATGCGCTCCGCCCGCTGCTGCGCATCGGCCAAGCGGTTGTTGGTGATGTCCAGGTCGATCTGCGCCAGGTTGTAGGTGATGTCGTTGGGCGCCTTGGCCAGCAATGGCTTCAGGTTCTCACGCGCTTCGTTGAGCTGGCCGCCTTTGATCTGCGCCAAGGCAAGACCATAGCGGGCGGCGTCCAGCTTGGGGTCTTCGTCCAGCTGCGCACGGAAGCGTTTGGCTGCAAGGCCCGGCGTGCCTTCGTAGATGAGGGCCACGCGGGCGCGGATCAACTGATAACGCTGGCTGTCCTCGACGCCGCCCGGGGGGGCCTGTTCGGCCCGGTTGCGGGTGTCGGCGATACGCGATTCGGTCACCGGGTGAGTCAGCAGGAATTCTGGTGGTTTGGCGTCGTAGCGGTACTGGCGCGCCAGGCGCTCGAACATGGTCGGCATGTTGCGCGGGTCGTAACCGGCCTTTTCCAGGTTCTGGATACCGACGCGGTCGGCTTCCTGCTCGTTCTGCCGCGAGAAGCGCCGCTGCTCCTGGATCGCCGCCGCCTGGGTGCCGGCAATCATGCCGATGCCGGCATCGCCGGCGCCCCCTGCCGCCAGTACGATACCGGCCAGCAGCGCCGCCATCATTGGCAGTTGCATGCGTTGCTGGGCCTCGACGCCACGGGCGAAGTGGCGTTGCGACAAGTGCGCCAGTTCGTGGGCCAGTACCGAGGCGTATTCGCCCTCGGTCTGGGCGTTGAGGAACAGACCACCGTTAACCCCGACGATGCCACCGGGGGCGGCGAAGGCGTTCAGCTCACGGCTGTCGATGAGGATGAATTCCAGGCGCCGGTCCTGCAGCTGGCTGGTTTCGGCCAGGCGGTACACGGTGGTTTCGACGTAGTCCTTGAGCTGCGGGTCGTTCAGCTGGTTGACCTGGCCGCGCAGCAGGCTGAGCCAGGCGCGCCCGAGCTGGTGCTCCTGCTGCGGCGAGACGATCGCGGAACTGGCGTCGCCCAGTGAAGGCAGGTCGCTAGCATGGCCGGGTAGGGCCATCAGGCAGGCCAGCGTCAACAGGGTAGGGCGCAGTAGATTCATGCACGAAGCTCGCGTCGGGTCAAAGCCCCTACTGTAGCCCGCTCACACGTTGGCGACCAGTGGCGGTATGCTAGCCAGCCTGTTACCAAAGACGTCTGCCCCACGTTTGGAGACCCCTGATGACTAGCACCCCGACCTGCGACGCCGAACTCGACGCCAGCGGGCTGAACTGCCCCCTGCCTCTGCTCAAGGCGAAGATGGAGCTCAACCGTCTGGCCAGTGGCGCGGTGCTGAAGGTGATTGCGACCGACGCAGGCTCACAGCGCGACTTCCGCACTTTTGCCCAGCTGGCCGGTCATACGCTGCTGCATGAAATGGCCGAGGCCGGCACCTATACCTACTGGCTGCGCAAGGCCTGAGCCCCAATCAAGGATCGTCAATGTTCAAAGTGCTTCGCGACTGGATAGAGCGCTACTTCTCCGATGAGGAAGCGGTGGTGCTGGCGGTCCTGCTGTTTCTTGCCTTTACCGCGGTCCTTACCTTGGGCGGCATGCTCGCGCCGGTGCTGGCGGGCATGGTGCTGGCTTTTCTGATGCAGGGGCTGGTCAATGCCCTGGAGCGCCTTCGGGTGCCGACGCGGCTGGCGGTGATGGTGGTGTTCGCCCTGTTCATGGGCGCGCTGGCGGTGTTCCTGCTGGTGCTGGTGCCGTTGCTGTGGCACCAGTTGATCACCTTGTTCAACGAGTTGCCGGGCATGCTCGGCAAATGGCAGTCGCTGCTGTTGCTGCTGCCCGAGCGCTACCCGCACCTGGTGTCTGATGAGCAGGTGCTGCATGCCATCGAGTCGGTGCGCGGCGAGATCGGCAAGTTCGGCCAATGGGCACTGACCTTCTCGCTGTCGAGCCTGCCGCTGCTGGTCAGTGCCATGATCTATCTGGTGCTGGTGCCGATTCTGGTGTTCTTCTTTCTCAAGGACCGTGAGCAGATCGGCCGCTGGGTCAGTGGCTACCTGCCGCGCCAGCGGACCTTGCTGAACCGGGTAGGCACTGAAATGAACCGGCAGATCGCCAACTACATCCGCGGCAAGGGCATCGAGATCCTGATCTGCGGTATTGCCACGTACATCGCGTTCATCAGCCTGGGGCTCAATTACGCCGCGCTGCTGGCGCTGCTGGTAGGCCTGTCGGTGGTGGTGCCGTATGTAGGGGCGGTGGTGGTGACTGTGCCGGTGACGCTGATCGCGCTGTTCCAATGGGGCTGGGGTGATCAGTTCATCTACCTGATGACGGTGTACGCCATCATTCAGGCGCTCGATGGCAACGTGCTGGTGCCGCTGCTGTTCTCAGAGGCGGTGAGCCTGCACCCGGTGGCGATCATCTGCGCGGTGTTGTTGTTTGGCGGGTTGTGGGGCTTTTGGGGGATCTTCTTCGCGATCCCGCTGGCGACGCTGATCAAGGCAGTGCTCGATGCCTGGCCGCGGCAGGAACCTGCTGTGGCGCCGATGTTGTGATGCATGGGGCCGCTTTGCGGCCCTTTCGCGACACAAGGCCGCGCCTACAGACGAACGCAACCCCCTGTAGCGGGCTTGTGCCGCGAAAGGGCTGCGCAGCAGCCCCAGTCAATCTCAAGCCTTGTTCAGCGCCTGGGCCGCCGCGAGTACGGCATCCACATGGCCCGGCACCTTCACGCCACGCCATTCCTGGCGCAGCACACCGTCCTTGTCGATCAGGAAGGTGCTGCGGTCTACGCCCATGTACTCCTTGCCATACAGCTTCTTCAGCTTGATCACATCGAACAGCTGGCACAGGGCCTCGTCCTTGTCGCTGATCAGCTCGAACGGGAAGCCCTGCTTGGCCTTGAAGTTCTCATGCGACTTGATGCCGTCGCGCGACACACCGAACACCACGGTGTTGGCCGCTTCGAACGCTGCATGCTGGTCGCGGAAGCCCTGGCCTTCGGTGGTGCAGCCTGGGGTGCTGTCCTTGGGGTAGAAGTACACCACTACCTGACGGCCCTTGAGCTCGGCCAGGCTGACGGTCTGGCCGCCGGTGGCCTGGGCCTGGAAATCGGCGACGGGTTGGTCGAGTGCTACTGCCATGGATGCATTCCTTAAACGGGGTTCTGTGGGCGCCAAGGCTCGATCAGCGCGTCCAGGTTGAGGGCGTCGGCAAAGTCGAGGAACTGGTCGCGCAACCAGCTGATCTGGGTGCCGGCCGGCAGGATCACGGTGAACTGGGCGTTGAGCATGCTGCTGCCAGTCTGCGGCGCCAGGTAGGTGTCGCAGGTCATGGCTTCGAGCTCGACACGGTGGTCGAGGAAGAACTGGCACAGCTCGTTGATGATGTCCGGGCGGTAGGCCGCACTGACATAGGCCACATAAGGCAGGGCCTGCGGGCGCACTTCCTGGTCGGCGCTGCGCACCACGTCGAGGGTCAGGCCGTGCTTCTTGCCCAGGCCGGGGAGGGTGGACTCCAGGCGCGCCAGGGCGTCCCAGCTGCCACCGACCTGCAATACCAGGGCGCTGGTCTCGCCATGGCGGCTCAGGCGCGAGGTGACGACCGCGCAGCGGTTCTCGAAGGCAGCGCGGCTGAGGACGTTGGCCAGCTCCATGGGGTTGGGGCCCAGGGCACTGATGACAAGGAATTGTTCGCGGACGGTGGGGGTGGACATGCAGCATTCCTAAAGCGATGAGCGGTCGGCACAGGACGGGCGAAAGCCTCCTGTCGGCAGGGCCCGGGGCTCGCATGCGAGGACGTGGACGCTGGCCGGGGAGCAAGGTCGACGGCCCGGCGGGCCGCGCTGCACCGATCAAAGGATCAAGGGTAGCGAAATAAGGCGCCGAGGGGAATGCTCCACCCGCCTGCTTCGCTTGTGCAAGGCCGATGCCCCCAGTACCATTACCGCTCTCTTTTTCCGGCAGGAGCAGTTACATGATTGCGGGCAGTATGGTGGCATTGGTCACACCCATGGATGCACAAGGGCGTCTTGATTGGGGCAGCCTCGGCAAACTTGTAGACTTCCACCTGGAAAACGGCACCCATGCGATCGTCGCCGTCGGCACCACCGGCGAGTCGGCCACCCTGAGCGTCGAAGAACACATCGAGGTCATCGAATTCGTGGTCAAGCGGGTCGCTGGCCGCATTCCGGTCATCGCCGGCACCGGAGCCAACTCCACGTCCGAAGCCGTGCACCTGACCCAGAACGCCAAGGACGCCGGCGCCGACGCCTGCCTGCTGGTGGTGCCGTACTACAACAAGCCGACCCAGGAAGGCCTGTACCTGCACTTCAAGCACATCGCCGAAGCCGTCGACATCCCGCAGATCCTCTACAACGTACCCGGCCGCACCTCCTGCGACATGCAGGCCGAGACCGTGATCCGCCTGTCGACCGTGCCCAACATCATCGGCATCAAGGAAGCCACCGGCGACCTGGCCCGTGCCAAGGCCATCCTCGATGGCGTCAGCAAGGAATTCATCGTCATGTCCGGCGACGACCCGACTGCCGTCGAGCTGATCCTGCTGGGTGGCAAAGGCAACATTTCGGTCACCGCCAACGTCGCCCCGCGCGAAATGGCCGACCTGTGCGAGGCCGCCCTTGAGGGCAACGCCGAGAAGGCCCGCGCAATCAACGAAAAACTCATGCCGCTGCACAAAGACCTGTTCTGCGAAGCCAACCCGATTCCGGTGAAATACGCGCTCGTCGAAATGGGCCTGATGCAAAAAGGCATTCGCCTGCCACTGACCTGGCTGAGCGAAGGCTGTCACGAAAAAGTCCGTACTGCCTTGCGCCAGTCCGGCGTACTGGTTTAATCGAGGAAGTACACCGCATGAAGCGACTGGCTGGTCTTTCCGCGCTTGCCCTGATCATTTCCAGCACCAGTGGGTGTGGCTGGCTGTGGGGCGAGGATGGCTATTTCCGCGACCGCGGCAGCGATTACCTGCAGGCGCACCCGACTGCACCGATGCAGCTCCCGCAGGACGCCAGCAACGTCAAGCGCCTTGACCCGCTGCTGCCGATCCCGCGCAACGTCGCCGACGATACCGCCAAGGGCGAGTTCGAAGTGCCGCGTCCGCAACCGCTGTCGGCTGGCGCCGACGTCAGCGA
Source organism: Pseudomonas sp. TR47 (assembly GCF_044143025.1). NCBI lineage: Bacteria > Pseudomonadati > Pseudomonadota > Gammaproteobacteria > Pseudomonadales > Pseudomonadaceae > Pseudomonas > Pseudomonas sp. TR47. Next base: position 51,707 of record NZ_JBHFCS010000022.1, read on the forward strand.
TTTCAGCCTGCAGCGCAGCGGCAGCAGCCGTTGGGTGCTGGCCCAGCGTTCGCCGGCCGAAGTCTGGCCGGTAGCGCATCAGTTCTTCGAAGACAACGGCTTCCGTATTGCCGAAGAGCGCCCGCAGACGGGCGAATTCACCACCACCTGGCAGCGTTTTGACGAGCTGTCGGCATCGCTCGGCCAGCGCCTGGCGAGCACCGCCAGCAATGGTGACAGCGAAGTGCGCGTGCGTGTGCGCATGGAGCCTGGCGTACAACGCAACACCTCCGAGGTGTATGTGGTCAGTGTCGAGCGCCCGGCTGGCAGCACCGCCGAGCCTGCGTTCCCGTCCGCGTCCAGCAACACGGCCGCCGATGCGCTGCTGGTCGACGAAATGCTCGCCAGCATGAACCGCAGCGCCGAGAAGGGCGGTTCGGTGTCCTTGCTGGCTGCGCGCGACTTCGATGCGCCGAGCCGCGTCAGCCTGAGCGAAGACGGCAGCGGTAACCCCGTGCTGTTCCTCGGCGCCGACCTGGACCGTGCCTGGTCCGGCGTGGGCCGTGCCCTGGAGCAGGGTGGCGAATGGCGTGTGGAAGACATCAACCGCAGCCTGGGCCTGTACTACATCAACCTGTCGGAAAAGCCCGACGACAAGCAGAACCAGCCTGGCTTCTTCAGCCGCATGTTTGGCAGCGAGCCAACCAAGGAAGAGCTTGAAGCCCGCGCCGAGCGTTACCAGGTGCGCCTGAGCAAGGTTGGCGAAAGCGTGCAGGTTACCGTCGAGAAGAACATCAACACCGTGGCCCCGGCCGATGTCGCTCGCCGCGTGCTGAGTGCCATTCAGGACCACCTGGGTTAAGTGCGCTTCGCGGTACTGGGAAGCGGCAGCCAGGGAAATGGCACGCTGATCGCCAGTGGTGACACGTTCGTCCTGGTCGATTGCGGGTTTTCCCTGCGTGAAACCGAGCGGCGCCTGGCGCTGCTCGGGGTGCAGGCTGCACAACTGAGCGCCGTGCTGGTGACCCACGAACATGCCGACCATGTGCATGGGGTGGGATTGCTGTCGCGGCGCTACAATGTACCGGTCTACCTCAGCCAGGGCACATTGCGCGGCATGCGCAAGCCGGTGGAGGCGGCCGGTTTTCTTGCCTGTGGCGACAGCCTGAGTATCGGCTGCCTGCAAGTGAGTGCGGCGCGGGTCGAGCACGACGCCTACGAGCCGCTGCAGTACGTCATCAGCGACGGTCGCCGACGCTTTGGCATGCTCACTGACCTGGGTTCGTACGACGCGCTGTTGCTTGAGCGCTATCAGGGCCTGGATGCACTGCTGATCGAGGCCAATCATTGCCGCGACATGCTGGCCCGCGGGCACTACCCGTACTTCCTCAAGCAGCGGGTTGGCGGCATGCAAGGACATTTGAACAACCACCAGGCCGCGCGCCTGGTGGACGAGTTGGGGTGGAGCAACCTGCAGCACCTGGTGCTGGCCCACCTCAGCAGCAAGAACAACCTGCCACATCTGGCCCGCCAGTGCTTCGTCGACACCCTTGGGTGCGACCCGGACTGGCTCCAGGTGGCGAATCAGGAACACGGGCTCGACTGGCGCGAAATCGCCTAGCCCAACCACTCAAGCAAGCGGAGCCCAATCATGGAAAAACGCGAAGAACTCTACCGCGGCAAGGCCAAATCGGTTTACAAGACCGACGACGCCGACCGCTTGATCCTGCTGTTCCGCAACGACACCTCGGCGTTCGACGGCAAGCGCATCGAACAACTGGACCGCAAAGGCATGGTGAACAACAAGTTCAATGCCTTCATCATGCAGAAGCTCGAAGAAGCCGGCGTGCCGACCCAGTTGGACAAGCTGCTGGGCGACAACGAGTGCCTGGTCAAGAAGCTGGACATGATCCCGGTCGAGTGCGTGGTGCGTAACTATGCCGCCGGCAGCCTGGTCAAGCGCCTGGGCGTGGAAGAGGGCATCAAGCTCGAGCCGTCCACCTTCGAACTGTTCCTGAAGAACGACGAGAAGGGCGACCCGTTCATCAACGAATCCCACGTTGTCGCTTTCGGCTGGGGCACCGCCGAGCAGCTGGCAGAGATGAAGAAGCTGTCGCTGAAGGTCAACGAGGTGCTGAACAAGCTGTTCGATGACGCCGGCCTGCTGCTGGTCGACTTCAAGCTGGAGTTCGGTGTATTCCACGGCCAGATCGTCCTGGGTGACGAGTTCAGCCCGGACGGCTGCCGCCTGTGGGACAAAGAAACCCGCAAGAAGATGGACAAGGACCGCTTCCGCCAGGGCCTGGGCGATGTGATCGAAGCCTACGAAGAAGTTGCCAAGCGCCTGGGCGTGCCGCTGTAAGCGGCGCATTCACGCAAGCGCCTGATACCACGCGGTTTTTTTGAAAATAAAGGTTTGCGTTTTCAGAATTCGCTGGTATGATGCGCGGCATTGGAGAGATGCCGGAGTGGTCGAACGGGACGGATTCGAAATCCGTTGTACTGGCAACAGTACCTAGGGTTCAAATCCCTATCTCTCCGCCATACATGTGGTAGATAAAGCCCCTGAAAACGATAAGTTTTCAGGGGCTTTTTCGTTGTGCCCGAGTTAAACCTCAAAGCATCGCCGTGCGCATGGCCGGGCCCTGTCGCCGCTAGCGACGGGGCCTGCCGGATCGGATCAGAGCGCCATGCCGACCTTTGCGGCACTCCCGGATTTTTCGTTGCTCGGCCCTAGTGCAATGTCTGAGGCTCTGTGGGCGAATCCGCTTGCCTGTGCAGCTGCATCAGCGCCGATTCCAGCAGCGCATGCGCAACTTCCATTTCATGGATGACCGCCCTCATCACGATCGAGTTGTGCGAGGTCGGTGTCAGTCGCACGGACTGGCGGGCTACGGACAAGGCGCAGATCACGTATTCCGAGGTCTGGACCAGGGTGTCCTGAAGCATGTACGAGGGATCGAGGGGGGACGGTGGATCGGGGACTATCTTGCGCATGAATGCTCCTTGAGTCAGGTGGAGCTACCTTTAAACGCTGTCAAACGAATGGAGGCAGCTATACACGGGTTGACAGACCGGTGACCCAAGGAACCCGGCGCACACGAAGGTGCCCCATGTACAGCTGCCATGAAGCGCTGCAAAGGACCCTTGAATCGGTCAGCCTGTCAAAGCCGGTCGCTGAGGTGTCAACGACGAACCGAGACTAGGCCGCAATCCGAGCACTCGCAATGGGTTGGCAGCGCCGGCAATATAATTCGGAAATGGACTACAGGGAATGGGAAAAATCGGAGTTAAATCTGTAGGACCTTAGGCGCACCAGGCGTGAATATTCTTCCCTGGCACGGATGCAATAAAGCCCCTGAAAGCGATGAGCTGTCAGAGGCCTTATCGTTATGCGTTTCCCCTCAAGATTTGGCGTGCTCAAGCCCACAAACGTTGTGCGATAAGCGCCTCCAGTTTCCTCTGGTCCGCCGCAAACCCTCGAATCCCTTCGGCCAGCTGCGCGGTTGCCATTGCGTCCTCATTCATCTGCCAGCGAAAATCGGCCTCGCTCAGTGGCGGTGGCGGCGCCTGATGGTCGGCGGGGGCGGCGAGGGCGGCCTGCAGGCTGCCCTCGGTCACTGCCAGCTCCTCCAGCAGTGCGGGGCTGATCGTCAGCCGATCGCAACCTGCCAAAGCAACGATTTCACCGACGTTGCGAAAGCTAGCCCCCATCACCGAAGTCGCGTAACCGTGGCGTCGCATGAAGCGGTAGCTGGCCGCCACCAATTGAACCCCAGGCTCCGACGCCGGCGCGTACTCCTTGTTCGGGTAAGCGCGGCGATGCCAGTCCAGCACCCGGCCAACAAAAGGCGAGATCAGGAATGCGCCGGCTTCGGCGCAGGCGAGTGCCTGGGCGAGGTTGAAGATCAACGTCAAGTTGCACTGGATGCCCTCACGCTCCAGTTCGCTGGCCGCGCGAATGCCCTCCCAGGTGGCGGCGAGCTTGATGAGGAACCGCTCACGTGGAACGCCCGCCGCCTCGTACAGTGCGACCAGGCGCCTGGCCTTGGCCAGGCTTGCCTGTTTATCGAAGGACAGCCGCGCATCGACCTCGCTCGATACCCTGCCGGGCACGTGCTGCAACAGGTCGCACCCCAAAGCAACGATCAGTTGGTCGGACAGTTGATCGATTGCCTGCGCATGCGGCAGGCCGGCAGCTTTCGCCAGGGCGCAGAGGTCATCGAGCAATGTGTCGTAGTGCCCCGACACCACGGCCTTGAGCACCAGTGAGGGGTTGGTGGTTGCATCATGAGGGCTGAAGCGGCGAACGGCCTGAAGGTCGCCGGTCACTGTGCTGTACTGCTCCAACTGGCTGAGCAAAGTTGGCATGCTGGAACCCTTTGGTGGTTGATGTCAGACGGCCATGGGCTGTGCGGGGTGCGAAGGCTCGGGCAGGGGCGTGGCCTGGTCTGCCAGCCCATGCATGATGGATTTCAGGGCGTGGTAGGCCGCGCAGTAATGAACGAACATCTGGTCATACAGGGCTTTGTTCGCGGGGTTGGGGTCGGCCCGTCGGCGCAGGGTGCGCCAGTTGCGGATAGCTTCGACGTCCTCGATGGCGCCGATTGCCAGTGCCGCGAGCATGGCGCCACCCAGCGGCGCTTCGACCTGCTGCTCGATGGTGAACACGGCGTGGCCGGTGATATCGGCGATGATCTGCATCCACAGGTTCGACGCCGTGCCGCCCCCTACCACGATCAAATGCGGATCGAGCTGCAGCCCTGCCTGGTTGCCCATTTGCATGTTGTGACGCAAGGCAAACGCCAGCCCCTCCAGTACTGCGCGGTACAGATGAGCCTTGTGGTGGAACAGCGACAGCCCTATATAGGCCCCCGATGCCTTGGCATCCCAGATGGGGCTGCGCTCGCCCATCAGGTAGGGCAGGAACAACAGGCCGTCTGCACCGGCGGGTGTTTTGGCAGCGTCCTGCTCCATCAGTTGGTGCACCTCGGCGCCGGGTGACAGGGCAGCTGCCTGCTTTTCCTGTGCACAGAACTGCTCACGGAACCAGCTGATTGCGGCACCGGCGGTAATGGCGCCGCCGAAGCTGTAGGTGTTGGCGCCAGCGTCGTAGACGTAAGGCATGTTGATCAGCCCTTTGCAGGCAGCGCTGTGCTGCTTGATGAAGCCCCAGCACATGCTGGTGCCCAGCATCGCGACATGGTTGCCTGGCGCAATGACCCCTGCGGCCAGTGTGGCCATCGCTGCATCGACTCCGCCTGCAACTACCTTGGTGCCTGGCTGGAGCCCTAGCCGCTGCGCCGCAGCCGGTAGCAGGCTGCCAATGACCTGCCCGGGCGCAACCAGGCGTTGCGGCATCAGGTGGGCGTCGATGCCCAGGGCATCGAGCATCAGAGGCGACCAGCCACGCGTTGCGAGGTCGTAGATGCCGCCGATATTGCCCGCTGAACTGTGGTCCACGGCCAGCTCGCCGGTCAGGTGGTACTGCACAAAGCTGTTGGGCGGCAGCAGGTAGCGTGCCTTGGCCCAGACCTCTGGCTGGTTGCGCTTGATCCACAGCATCTTGGTATAGCCGTAGTAGCTGTCGACACCGTTGCCCGTTATGCGCTGCAACTGTTCCACATCCACATTTTCGCGCACCCATTCGGCCTCGGCGATGGCCCGGCGGTCCATCCAGATGAGGCAGGGGTGAAGGGGGTTGATGTCGGCGTCCACCGGGATGCCCGAGCCCCCGTAGAGGCTGCTGATGCAGATGGCTTTGATCTGGGCGGCTGGTACTTGGCTGCGGCGGATGCTGGTCGCGACCGTTTCGTACACAGCGTCCAGCCACACCTGGGGCCATTGCTGCGCCCACAACGGTCGAGGTTGCTCGACCTGGTAGCTGACGCAGGCCTGGGCCAGCATTCCACCCTCGGTTGACATCAAGAGAGCCTTGGTACTTTGCGTGCCGATGTCGACACCAATCACGTAGTCCATTGTTGTCCCTTTTATTATTGGCGTGGTGGTTTATGTAGACGTGAACATTTTTTTGGCGATTTTATCCAACGGCAGTTTCAAGTCGCGGCTGATCAGTCCGTGGTTGTAAATGTTAACGTCAACATTTCGGGACGCTAGCACAACACGATTGTCACCACAATACGCATGCACGGTTGTGGCCTGGCGTACAATCGCTGAAAATCACGGCGCCCGCAGCCAGCCACCATCGAGCGTTCATGACCAGACCAGGCAAAGCCACCATCACCGACATCGCCAAACGCGTGAACATGACTACCGTCACGGTGTCGCGGGCGCTCAACCAGCCAGAGAAGGTCAAGAAACAGACGCTGGAGCTCATCCTCAAGGTGGCCAAAGAGCTCAACTACGTGCCCAATGCCTTTGCCCGCAACCTCAAGAATCGCGAGAGCCGGCTGCTGGGCCTGGTCACGGCAAGCCTGGAAAACCCGTTCTACGGCGAGATCATCAAGGCGATAACGCGCGAGGCGAAGAAGCGCGACTACACCTTGATGCTGTTCGATACCGATGGCTCGCCAGAGCTGGAGGCGCGGGCGATCGATACGCTGCTCAGCTATCAGGTTGCCGGGGTGATCCTCTCGGTGATCAGCGACGACGACCAATACCAGCCGAGCTATCTGGCCAAGCTGGAGATGGCCGCCATCCCGGTCGTCCAGATCGACCGCCAGCTCACAGGTGCGCCGTTTGCCGGCGTCTACCTGGACAACGAGCAGAGCGGCTATCAGGGCGCGCGCGCCTTGTTGGCACAGGGGCGGCGCCGGCTGCTGGTCGTCGCCGGGCCGCAACGCTCGAAGATTTCCCTGGCGCGGCTGGCAGGCATTCGCCGCGCGTTGGAGCAGTGGCCAGAGCCTACCGTGCTGGAGGTCGTGCATGGGGACTACACCCAGGCGCCGGCACGTGATGTGGTGCGTAGTTACCTGCAAAGTGGCAAGTGGCCCGATGTCATCTTTGGCCTCAATGCGCTCATGACCTTGGGCGCGCTGCAGGCCATGCGCGAGGTTGGCTTGAGCCGCAATGACATAGCGCTGTTCAGCATCGACCAGGTGCACTATGCCGAGATCTATGGCCAACCCATCCCTTGCATCAGCCATAGCAGCGTCGAGTTGGGTGTAGGCGCGATCAACCTGTTGCTTGGCCAGATCGACGATCCTTCGCAACCGCTGCGCGACCAAGTCATTGAAGGGCAGCTACTGCTCTGACCTGCCAGCCACTGGCGGGTACATATCTGGTTAAAAATGTAGACGTTGACATTTGGCGCTGAGCTGGCGTCAGATTGAGTCCGCAAGCGATTCGAGTGGTATGTAAACGTCTACATAAAAATAATCAAAGTGCCCTTTGTTCGTCAGGGGGCCAGGGAGGTGGCGAATGGCAACGCAACTCGAAGGTAAAGTGGCAGCGGTCACAGGCGCTGCGTCGGGAATAGGCCTGGCATCGGCCGAGGCGATGGTGGCAGCCGGTGCCAGGGTGGTCATGATCGACCGGGATGAAGCCGCCTTGGCCAGCGCGTGTGAACGCCTGGGGGAGGCGGCCATGCCGTTGGTGATCGACCTGCTGGTGCCTGAGCGCTGTGCAACGCTGCTGCCGGGTGTGCTGGCGAAGGCCGGCCAGCTCGACATTCTGTATGCCAACGCCGGTTGCTACGTGGGCGGTGATCTGGTTGATGCGGATGTGGCGGCCATCGACCGCATGCTGAACCTCAACGTCAATGCCGTGATCAAGAATGTGCATGATGTGTTGCCGCACATGATCGAGAGGGGGACGGGCGACATTCTGGTCACAGGCTCGGTGGCCGGGCATTTTCCGGTTCCCTGGGAGCCGGTGTACTCGGCCTCCAAGTGGGCGGTCAACTGCTTCGTGCAGACGGTGCGCCGCCAGGTCAAGGCTCACGGTATCCGTGTCGGCGCCGTGTCGCCTGGCCCGGTCAGCAGTGCACTGCTGGCCGATTGGCCGGAAGAAAACCTGAAAAAGGCCAAGGCGAGCGGAAGCCTGATCGAACCCTCCGACATAGCCGATGCGGTCATGTACATGCTCACGCGCCCGCGTAACGTGACGATTCGGGACATGATCGTGCTGCCTTCGGCATTTGATATGTAACGGTTGCACGCAACATCAACCGCTGCAGGCGTGATCTTGTCGAGGCAGCCTGCAGCGTAAGTTGGTCTGCGGTGGTGTCTTATTTCAAAGCACTACCGAAACCCGCTGGTGGATTGGATGGCGGCCTATCTTCGAATGCGACTTGGATCCAATACTCCGGTTCTGTATCATCCGGCCGCCATCAGAATGATGGTCGATGATTATTTAAAGGACTGAAGTAATGAAAAAGCTGTTCAAGGCCACCGTAGCCGTTGCTGTCGTTTCGGGCGTTGCCCTGCTGTCCGGTTGCACTGGCCAAGTTTACAACCAGCAGAAAAACTGCTCGTACGACTACCTGTTCCACCCATCGGTTTCCATCTCCAAGGTCATCGGTGGCTGCGGCCCGATCGATAAACTGCCTCAGCCGCAGTAAGCTTGGCGATACCCTGATCGCGTCACCTGTGACCTGATCCAAAGCCCCCAGTCATGCATATGGCTGGGGGCTTTTGTTTGTCTGGCGTGACAACCTGCCGCTGGGACAACCTGCCGCCTTGCTTGTACGCCCGCAATTTGTTTGTGCTGGCATTTCAGATACAATCAGCGAAACGATTCAGCCCTGTCGGTCAATACGACAAAAGCCTGGGTCGTTTTCTGGTTCTTTAAGCCGCTGAACAATGATCACAAAAAGCCTGCGCACAAGAACACGAAGCACCTGGGCCAGCCACAGGCCCGTCCTCCGTTCTACAGACTGGAATTGATCAATGTTCAAGAAAGCTGGCAAGACCTTGCTGGGTCTGGCTGTCGCTGCGAGCTTCATGCAAGCGCACGCCGCAGAAACCAAGAAAGTCGATGTGCTGCTGGTCGGCGGCGGCATCATGAGCTCCACCCTGGCCGTGTGGCTGCACGAGCTGGAGCCAAGCTGGTCGATGGAAATGGTCGAGCGCCTGGATGGCGTCGCCGAAGAAAGCTCCAACGGCTGGAACAACGCCGGCACCGGCCACTCCGCGCTGGCTGAGCTGAACTACACCCCGGAAGATAAAGACGGCAACGTCAACATCACCAAGGCCATCGAAATCAACGAAGCCTTCCAGATCTCCCGCCAGTTCTGGTCGTGGCAGGTCCGTCAGGGCGTGCTGAAGAACCCGCATTCGTTCATCAACACCACCCCGCACATGAGCTTCGTGTGGGGCGATGACAACATCAAGTTCCTCAAGAAGCGTTATGACGCGCTGCAGGCAAGCCCGCTGTTCCGCTCGATGCAGTACTCCGAGGACCACGCGCAGATCGCCAAGTGGGTCCCGCTGATGATGGAAGGCCGCGACCCGAACCAGAAGCTGGCGGTGACCTGGACGCCACTGGGCACTGACGTGAACTTCGGCGAGATCACCCGCCAGTTCGTCGGCCACCTGAAGACCCAGGACAACTTCACCCTGAAGCTGTCCAGCGAAGTCCAGGACATCACCCGCAACGAGGACGGCTCCTGGCACGTCGAGTACAAGAACCTGAAGGACGGGACCGAGTCGGCCACCGACGCCAAGTTCTTGTTCATCGGTGCCGGCGGCGGCGCGCTGAAGCTGCTGCAGAAGTCGGGCATTCCTGAAGCCAAGGAATACGCAGGCTTCCCGGTCGGCGGTTCGTTCCTGGTGACAGAGAACCCGACCATCGCCATGCAGCACATGGCCAAGGCCTATGGCATCGCCTCGACCGGCGCGCCACCCATGTCGGTACCGCACCTGGACACCCGTGTGCTGGACGGCAAGCGCGTGATCCTGTTCGGGCCATTCGCCACCTTCTCGACCAAGTTCCTGAAGAACGGTTCGTACCTGGACCTGCTCAGCAGCACCACCATGCACAACGTGTGGCCAATGACCAAGGTCGGCATCGAGCAGTACCCGCTGGTCGAGTACCTTGCTGGCCAGCTGATGCTGTCGGACGACGACCGCTTCGAAGCGCTGCGCACCTACTTCCCGAACGCCAAGAAGGAAGACTGGAAGCTGTGGCAGGCCGGTCAGCGCGTGCAGATCATCAAGCGTGACGCAGACAAGGGCGGCGTGCTGAAGCTGGGTACCGAAGTGGTGGCCTCGCAAGACCGCACCATCGCCGGCCTGCTGGGCGCATCGCCAGGCGCCTCGACCGCCGCACCGATCATGCTGAACGTCCTGGAAACCGTGTTCAAGGACAAGGTCGCCACCCCGCAATGGCAAGCCAAGATCAAAGAGATCGTGCCGAGCTACGGCACCAAGCTCAACGATTCGGCAGCGGCCACGCAGAAAGAGTGGAACTACACCGCTGAAGTCCTGCAGCTGGAGAAGCCGCCGGTCATCGACCAGAGCGTCGGTACCAGCACGGGTGCTAGCCAGCCGGTTGAAAGCAAGCCAGAGAACGACATGGCGCTGTAAGCGTCAGCGTTGTGATCGAAAGCCACGGGGGTGACCTCGTGGTTTTTTTTTGCCTGTTCCGGCCCCACCGCCAACCTTGGCTCACCGCTGACGCAAAATGCACTCCAGCAAACCGGGGAAGCGTGCATCGAGCATTTCGCTGCGCAGTGAGTTCATATGGGTAGTGCCCACATTGCGCGTTTGCACCAGCCCCGCATCGCGCAACACGCGAAAATGATGGGACATGCTGGACTTCGGCCGGCCGCCGTCCAGCTCGCCGCAGCTGGCTTCCGCCACGCCCGCTAGGTGGCGCACGATTTCCATGCGTACAGGGTCGCTCAGCGCATACAGCAGGCGCTCGAGGATCAGGTCTTCAGGGGTGGGATGTTTGTAGGCTCGCATGGGCGTCATGATAACGGGGGTTTCATTAATTGCCATAGTTCGATTATGATCGAACTATCGTATTCAGATGAACCCGGAGTTCTCCATGTCCGCACTGTTCGAACCCTATACCCTCAAAGACGTCACCTTGCGCAACCGCATCGCCATTCCGCCGATGTGCCAGTACATGGCCGAGGACGGCATGATCAACGATTGGCACCAGGTGCATTACGCCGGCCTGGCCCGTGGTGGCGCCGGCCTGCTGGTGGTCGAAGCCACTGCGGTGGCGCCGCAAGGGCGTATCACCCCCGGTTGCGCCGGTATCTGGAGCGATGCCCATGCCCAGGCCTTTGTGCCGGTGGTGCAGGCGATCAAGGCTGCAGGCTCGGTGCCGGGCATCCAGATCGCCCACGCGGGGCGCAAGGCCAGTGCCAACCGCCCGTGGGAAGGTGACGACCATATCGCCGCGGATGACGCGCGAGGCTGGGACACCATCGCCCCGTCGGCCATCGCCTTCGGCGCCCACTTGCCGAAAGTGCCCCGTGAAATGACCCTGGACGACATTGCCCGGGTCAAGCAGGACTTCGTCGATGCAGCACGTCGAGCGCGTGATGCGGGCTTTGAATGGATCGAACTGCACTTCGCTCACGGCTACCTGGGGCAGAGCTTCTTCTCCGAGCATTCCAACCAGCGCACCGATGCCTACGGTGGCAGCTTCGAGAACCGCAGCCGCTTCCTGCTGGAAACCCTGGCAGCCGTGCGCGAGGTGTGGCCGGAAAACCTGCCGCTGACCGCCCGCTTTGGCGTGCTGGAATACGACGGCCGTGATGAGCAGACGCTGGAAGAGTCCATCGAGTTGGCCCGCCTGTTCAAGGCGGGTGGCCTGGACCTGCTCAGTGTCAGCGTCGGCTTCACCATCCCGGACACCAACATTCCATGGGGCCCTGCCTTCATGGGGCCGATCGCTGAGCGTGTGCGTCGTGAGGCAGGTTTGCCAGTGACTTCGGCGTGGGGCTTCGGTACGCCGCAGTTGGCGGAAGGGGCGTTGAAGGCCAATCAGCTCGACCTGGTGTCGGTGGGGCGTGCGCACCTGGCCGACCCGCACTGGGCGTATTTTGCGGCCAAGGAACTGGGCGTCGATAAAGCCTCGTGGACTTTGCCTGCGCCTTACGCGCACTGGCTTGAGCGTTATCGCTGATTCCTGGAGGGGCCGCACAGCGGCCCCGGCTCAAAACCGATCCAACCGGTAACCCTTCAACTCGGCACGAAGCTCCCGTTCAGCCAACCCAGCCACCCATTCCGCTGTCACCGCCGCCTGGGTCAACCCCAGGTGCTGATGCCCAAACGCTAGCAGCACGCGCCCGTCACACACCCGGTCGATCACCGGCAGCGAGTCCGGCAGCGAAGGCCGCAAGCCCATCCACGGCGTCGCCCCTTCGGCATTCAGTTCACGTTGGAACAAACCCTTGCTTAACCGGTGCAACTGCCACGCCCGCTGCATGCTCGGCGGTGCATCGAGACCGGCGAACTCCACCGTGCCAGCCAGGCGCAAGCCCTCGGCCATTGGCGTCATGATGAACTTGCGCTCCAGCGAGGTGACGGCGAATGGCAAGCGCTGCTGCTCGCCAGGCAGCATCAGGTGATAGCCACGCTCGGTGTCCAGAGGGACTCGTTTGCCGGTCAGAGCCGTGGTCAGTTGCGCTGAGTGCGCGCCGCAACTGATTAGCACCTGGCGCGCATGGAACGTACCTTGGCCGGTGTTGAGCTGCACGCCATTGCCATTCAGTTGTCCGCCATCGACCTGCGCCTGGACGAAGCGCACGCCACAGGCCTTGGCGGCTTCGAACAACTCGATTACCACGCGGTAAGGGTCGATGAAATGCCCGGTACGGGGGAAAAACAAGCCGCCCAAGATAGACGAGGTCAACTCTGGCGCAGCGGCGCGCACCGTGTCGGCTGACCAGAATTCGGCCGGCACCGCCTGCTGTTGCATGCGTGCCTGCAACGCTTCCAGTGCCGGGCGCGACTCGGCGCGCTCGAACACCAGCAACGAGCCGTCCTCCTTGAACAGCGCGCTGCGCCCGATGGAGCCGAGCAAACGCTGCCAGGCGCCCAGGCTGCCTTCGTTCAGTGCACGGATGCCGGCCACGCTGCGCTGGAACGGCTCCGGGCGCAGGTTGAGCAGCAGCCGGGTGAACCAGGGCAACGCCTTGGGCAGGTACTTCCAGTCCAGCCGCAGGGGCCCCATCGGGTCCAGCAGCATGCGCGGCAGGCGCTTGAGGATCGACAGGTCGGCAATCGGGAACACCTGCTCGGTAGCCAGGTGTCCGGCATTGCCGTAGGAGGCGCCGTGGCCCGGCGGTTGGCGGTCGATCAGCAGCACGCGGCGGCCCTGGCGGGCCAGTTGCAGGGCGCAGGCGACACCGACAATGCCGGCGCCGACCACAGCGATATCGGTCTGGGAGGGGGCGTGGGCCATGATTCAGTGTTCCCGCTTGCCGTCGAGCAAGCGCCGCACCTGCAGCGGGTTTGCGTGTTTCAGCGCCTGCGGCAGCAAGGCATCGGGGAAGTCCTGATAGCACACCGGCCGCAGAAAACGCAGGATCGCAGCCGTGCCCACCGAGGTGCTGCGCGCATCGGACGTTGCCGGGAACGGCCCGCCGTGGACCATCGCATCGCACACCTCAACCCCGGTCGGCCAGCCATTGACCAGCAGGCGCCCGGCCTTGCGTTCGAGGGTCGGCAGCAGGCTGCGGGCGCTGTCGAGGTCGGCATCGTCCAGGTGCAGGGTCGCGGTCAGTTGGCCCTCCAGGTGCTCGGCCACCTGGCGCACTTGTTCATCGCTGTCGCAGGCCACCACCAACGAAGCGGCGCCAAACACCTCGGCCTGCAAGCCCGGGTCGGCGAGAAACGCGCTGGCCTGGGTGACGAACAGCTGAGCCTGGCACTGGTTCGGGCCTTGCGGGGGTTGGCCGCAGGCCGCGACCTTGGCATTGCTGTTTTCGGTCAGGGCGCCCACATCCGCTGCGTAGGCATTGAAAATGCCCGGGGTCAGCATGGTCTGCGCCGCTGCATGGCGTACTTGCTCGCTGGCGGCGGCGATAAAGCGCTGCAGTGCCGGGCCTTGACGGGCGACTATCAGGCCGGGGTTGGTGCAGAACTGCCCGGCGCCCTGGGTCAACGAGGCAACGAAACCTTGGGCCAGTACCTCGCCACGCGCCTGCAAGGCTGCGTCGAACAGGAACACCGGGTTGATCGAGCTCATCTCGGCATACACCGGGATCGGTTCCGGGCGCGCCTGAGCCGCGTGGCACAGGGCCAAACCGCCGCTGCGCGAACCGGTGAAGCCAACGGCCTTGATCCGCGGGTCGCTGACCAGGGCGATGCCCACTTCACTCCCAGCACCATACAGCAGCGAGAAGAAGCCCTCTGGCAGGCCGCACAACTGGACGGCGCGAGCGACGGCCTGGCCGACCAGCTCACTGGTGCCCGGGTGCGCGCCGTGTGCCTTGACCACCACCGGGCAGCCGGCGGCCAGGGCCGAGGCGGTGTCGCCACCGGCCACCGAGAAGGCCAGGGGGAAGTTGCTGGCGCCAAACACCGCTACCGGCCCCAAGGCCACCTGGCGCTGGCGCAGGTCGGCGCGCGGCAGGGGCTGGCGCTGTGGTTGGGCGGCATCGACGCGCACATCCAGCCATTCACCACTGCGCACCACGCGGGCGAAGGTGCGCAGTTGGCCACAGGTACGGCCCCGTTCGCCCAGGATACGTGCCTTGGGCAGGCCACTTTCGGCCACGGCACGGCCGATCAGGGCATCGCCCAGCGCTTCTATCTGCTGGGCGATGGTTTCGAGAAAGATTGCGCGTTGCTCCAGTGAGGTTTCGCGGTAGGCGTCGAACGCAGCCCAGGCCAGTTCGCAGGCGTGGGCCACGTGTTCCCCGGTACCGCCGGCATAGGCGGGTTCCAGGGGCTGGTTGGTAGCCGGGTCGATGGCGCGGATCGCTTCGCGGCTGCCGGGTACGGGGCGTTGGCCGATCAGCAGTTTGCCTGTCAGGGGCATGGAGCCTCCTTCATAGTCGGATTCTGGGTCGGGGCTGCCAAGCAGCCCCAGGGTTCAGGCCAGGTTCTGCTCGGCCGACCAGCTGGCATACCACGTGCGGAACAGCGCGTACTGCTGTTCGGCGTAGTTGCGCTGGGCGTCGGTGAGCGCATCGGTTTCGTTGAAGTGCAGGCTGTATTCGCGGTCGCCGTTGAGCACCATCAGGTGTTTGTAATACAGCACCAGGTCGCAGCCCTCATCGAACGACGACAGCACCGCCAATGCCGACTCCAGCTCGCGTGCCAGGCGGCGGGCCCTGGCGTCACCCTTGGCCGCTTGCTTGCTCAGGCTCACCAGTTGCAGCACTTCACGCGGCAGGGCATTGCCGATGCCGGTAATGGCGCCGGTGGCGTTGCAGTTGACGAAACCATGGACTACCTGGGTATCCACGCCGACCATCAGGGTCACATCGTCGTCTTTGGAGGTGATGTGCTCGGCGGCGTAGCGCAGGTCGGCACCACCACCGAACTCCTTGAAACCGATCAGGTTCGGGTAGTCGCGGCGCAGTTCGAAGAACAGGTCGGCACGGGTGGCAAAGCCGTAGTAGGGGCTGTTGTAGATCACTGCAGGCAGCTTCGGCGCCGCTTGCAGGATCGCGGCGAAGTGGTGCTTTTGGGCGATCAGAGAGGCGCCACGCGACAGCACGCGGGGGATGACCATCAGGCCGGCGGCGCCGACCTTGGCGGCATGGGCTGCATGGGCCACGGCTTCACGGGTGTTCACCGCGCCGGTGCCGACGATGGTCGGGATGCCGGCGGCAACCAGGCGCGCCACGCCCTCCTGGCGCTCGGCTTCGGCCAGCAGCGGCCAGTCGCCCATCGAGCCGCAGTAGACCACGGCGCTCATGCCGGCCTCGATCAGCTCGCGCCCTTTGCGCACAAGGGCGTCGAAGTCTGGCTTGCGCTCGGCGGTGCAGGGTGTCATCAGGGCAGGCATGCAGCCGGTGAAAATATTGTCGCTCATGGGTATCACTCCTTGCAGTATTCAGTCTGGGTTGCGAAGAAAATGGCCTGGGCAGTCAGATGCCCCAGGCGAAAGGGTCTTGTTCGTCGATCAGCAGGGTACTGTCGGCGGTCATGTAGGCGCGGCCGGTGATGAACGGCCGAATATGCTCACCTTCGCGCTCGTAGCGGCCGTGGAACTGGCTGCCGGTAATGCTGGCCTGGACCCAGGTCTGGCCTTCGGCGAGCTTGCCGTCGGCGGCCAGGCAGGCCAGCTTGGCGCTGGTGCCGGTGCCGCAGGGCGAGCGGTCATAGGCCTTGCCGGGGCACATGACGAAGTTGCGGCTGTCGGCATCAGGGTCGGCGGCAAACAGCTCGATATGGTCGATGGGGGCGCCGTGCTCGCCGGTGATGCCTTGGGCCTCCAGGGCCTTGAGCATCGCCCAGGTGAACGCGGTGAGAGCTTCGCGGTTGTCCAGCTCGATGCGCTGGCCGTGCTCTGAAACCAGGAAGAACCAGTTGCCGCCCCAGGCGATGTCGCCGTGCACCACGCCATGGCCTGGCACGTCCACCGACACCTGCCGGCGGTAGCGATAGGACGGCACGTTGCCGACGGTGACCGCGCCGTCCTCGTGCAGGGTGGCGCTGACCTGGCCGACCGGCGTGTCGATTTTGTGCACGCCCGGCTGGATCAGCCCCAGGTGCCGTAGCGAGGCGACCAGCCCGATGGTGCCGTGGCCACACATGTTCAGGTACCCGGCATTGTTGAAAAAGATCACCCCACAAGTGGCGTCTTCCGACACCGGGGCGCAGTACAGCGCACCGACCAGCACATCGTTGCCGCGTGGCTCCAGCAGGCAGGCGCGGCGCCAGTGGTCGTGCAGCTCGCGCAACTCATCGCGCTGCTCGGCCATGCTGCGGCCATTGAGTTGCGGGAAGCCATTCATTACCAGGCGGGTCGGTTCGCCGCCGGTGTGCGAGTCGATGACGTGAACGTGTTTCATGGGCATGTCCATTCTCTAGTGAGCCTGCTTTTGTGCTGGTTGTGCCGGCGACAGGGCCAGTAGCCTTCAGGAGGCCAGTGCAGCCGGGCGAGCGGCGGCCTGGGCCTCGTGGCTTGTTTCGCTTTCGTCTTCGCCTTCCAGGCGCACCAGGTGGGCCGGCACGCCGGTGGCAGCACCCCAGTAGTAGATGCCCAGCGCGCAGGCCGCGACGACCACGGTATCGAACGGGTGGCCGATCACGCCCAGGCCGCCGAAACTGCCCAGCCAGGAAAGCAGGATGGTCACCGCGTAAAAGCCGATCAGCCAGGCGCTGGAGCGCACCTGCTGGGCCAGCGACAGGTGCTGGGTCGGCACGAAGCGGCCGCACAGCAGGTACAGCACGAACATCACCATCTGCAGGGCCAGTAGCCACGACACGGTGTTCCAGCCGGACCAGTAGACGATCAGCGCGGCGATGATGAACGACAGCGGGCCCAGCACGCCCATGCCCTTGACCCGGAACGGGCGTGGCATATCTGGCGCATTGCGGCGCAGGGCAGCGACGGTGACCGGCGCTACCGCATAGCTCAGCACCAGGGCTGCAGACACCACGTTGATCAGCGCTTCCCAGGACGGAAAGGGCAGGGTCCAGAACACTGACAGGCCGAAGGTCAGCCACAGCGCCGGGCGTGGGATGCCCGATTGCTCGTCGATGCGGGTGAAATACTTGAAGAAGGTGCCGGTCTGGGCCCAGCCATAGATCACCCGCGGGGTGGCGTTCATGTAGATGTTGCCGCAGCCGCTGGGGGAGATCACCGCATCGGCCACCACCAGGTAGGCCAGCCAGCCTACGCCCAGGGCCAAGGCGATGTCACGGTAGGGCAGGGCCAGTTCCTTGGTCACCGAAGCCCAGCCGTTGGTCAGCATTTCGGTTGGTACGCTGCCAAGGAAGGCCAGTTGCAGCAGGGCATAGATCGCGGTGGACAGCAGCACGGAGAGGATCAGCGCGATGGGTATGGTGCGCTGTGGGTTCTTGACCTCGCTTGCCACCGAGATGATTGGTGTCAGGCCCAGGTAAGCGAAGATGATGCCGCCAGCCGAGACGGCCATTTCCACACCGGACATGCCGAAGGGGGCGAAGCCCTGGACCTCGAAGTTCTCTGGCTTGAAGAAGGTGAACAGCACACCGATCACCAGCAGCGGCACGATGAACTTGAACACGCTGACCAGGTTGTTGGCCTTGGCGAAGGTCTTGACGCTGCGGTAGTTGAGCAGGAAGAACAGCCCCAGCAGCGCAAACTGCACTAACCAGCCGAGCACGGTGGGGTCGCTGGAGCCGGCCTTGGTCAGGCCAGGGAACCAGGCCGCGGCGTACTGGCGTGATGCGACCACTTCGATGGCGATCAGGCTGGAGAAGGCGATCAGGGTGATGAAGCCCATCAGGTAGCCGAGCAGCGGGCCGTGCGAGTACACCGGGTAGCGCACCACACCCCCGGCGCGTGGCAGCGCGGCGCCGAGCTCGCAGTAAACGATGCCCAGTAGCAGTACGGCGAAGCCGCCGAGAAACCAGGAGAGGATGCCGGCCGGCCCGGCAATGGCCGAAACGTGGCTGGCGGCGAACAGCCAGCCGGAGCCGAAGATGGCGCCGAGGCCGATGAAGGTGAGGTCCAGCAATGACAGCTGTTTCTTGAATTTGCCTGACATGGGGTCGCCTTTTTGTAGGTTTTGGATAGGCAGGTCTGATGTCACCAGGTGCGGCTTTTGGGGCCGCGCTCTTGTAGGTTTTGGGCGGCTTGCGTGGGAACTAGAGTGGACCGAACGGGGCCACGGTTCTTGATGGTTTTCTGCAGGGCGGATGACGAAATCGGCACAATTGCAGAAAAGGCTGGCGCGCCGGTCGCCAGGATGGATAGGCTGGAGGCCTTGCTGTGCAAGGGTTTGAGAGTTTTGCCGGCGATGGCGCCGGTGCAGACACTAGAGAATTGACTGATGGCCGACGCCACCCTGGCAGCCCTGTACCAGAACTTGGACCAGCACCGCCCCGCCAGCCTTCAGGCACTGCTCGCCGGGGTATCCCTGCTGTTGCCGATCCTCGATGCCATCCCCAACGCCGCGATCTTCATCAAGGATCCGGATGCCCGCTATGTGCTGGCCAACAACACCCTGGTTCAGCGCTGCGGCCTCAAGCGCCTGCAACCACTGCTGGGCAAGACCAGCGCCGAAGTCTTCCCGGCGCAACTGGGCCCCGGTTATACCGAGCAGGACCGTCGTGTGCTCAAGGATGGCCTGGTGCTGGAAGACCAGCTCGAGCTGCACCTGTACGGCAGCCGTGAACCGGGCTGGTGCCTGACGCACAAGCGCCCGCTGCATGACAGTGCCGGCCAGATCATCGGGCTGGTAGGCATTTCGGTCGACCTGCAGTCAGCGGCAGACACGCACCCCGCCTACCAGCGCCTGGCCGCGGTGGACGAGCATATTCGGCGGCACTTTCATCAACCGATCAGCCTGGGTGAACTGACCCGCATTGCCGGCATTTCCGTCGCGCAACTGGAGCGCTACTGCAAGCGGGTATTCCACCTCACACCTCGGCAAATGATTCACAAGGCGCGGCTGGAACATGCCCATCGGCTGCTGCACAGCGACTTGCCGATCACCGAAGTGGCGTTGCAGTGCGGTTACACCGACCACAGTGCTTTCAGCCGGCAGTTCAAGCAACTGACGGGTTTTACACCGCGCCAGTACCGTCAGGCGACTGCCGCTCAGGAGGGTTGAAACAGTGTGCGGGCCTCGTCAAAACACTGTTCGGCAATCGCCGAGCGCGGCTCGCTGCGGCGCAGCAGCAGGCCGACGGGGCTGTGGATGCTGGCGTCGGCGATCGGGATGATGCGCATATGCTCGCTCAGGTCTTCCAACCCGCAATCGAGCGGCATGATTGCGCAGCACACGCCGGTGTTGATGGCTTGAACCAACTGGAAGCTCGAGTCGCTTTCCAGCACGGCATTGGGTTCCAGGCTGCGGCTGCGAAAGCTCAGGTCGAGCGACTGACGGTAGTGCATCCCCTTGCTCAGCAAGCCCAGAGGGATTTCGCCCAGTTCCTCCCAACGCAGGGTGTCGGCTTCGAACTGGAAGTGCCGGGTATCGTGCAGCAGGCCCATGGTGGTGGTGCCCAGTTCGATCACCTCGAAGAAGTTGGCGTTGACCTGGTCCAGATAGCAGATCCCCAGGTCGAGCTGGTTGCGGCTCAGGCCATCCATGATCTGCTCGGTGCTGTGCGAGCTGAGCTGAAACTGCAGCTCGGGGTATTTTTCGCGCAGCGGCAGCAGCAGCTGCATGGGGTTGAAGCTGGCCAGCGGCACGGTGCCCAGGCGCAAGCTACCAACCACTTGGCCGCGGCAGCTGGCTGCCTCGGCCTGCAGGCCATCATGGGCGGCGAGCAGGGTGCGGGCCCAGGCCAGGATGCGCTCGCCGGCTTCGGTGAAGCCCTCGAAGCGCTGGCCGCGTTTGACCAGCACCAGTTCCAGTTCGTCTTCCAGGTTGCGCAGGCGCATGGACAGGGTCGGCTGGGTGATATGGCACAGCGCCGCAGCCTGGCCGAAGTGGCGGGTCTGGTCGAGGGCGATGAGGAACTTGAGCTGCTTGATGTCCATGGGAGTGCCTGGGGTCTGGTTGTGCTGACCTTAACCAAGTCAGCGATAGATGTCATTGATCGGGCGGTACGGCATATCGATTGGACGCGCTCTGGTCATGTCTCTAGCGTAACGACCATGCCATACAAGGAGCTTCACTGTGCGCGTTCAATCCGACGCGGTCTTCGTACCGCTCAATATCGCCGTACTGACGGTCAGCGACACCCGCACCTACGACAACGACACTTCGGGTGAGCTGCTCGCCAGCCGCCCGGTGCAGATTGGCCATCGCCTGGTGGCGCGTGCGCTGCTCAAGGACGACCTGTACAAGATCCGCGCCCAGGTGGCCACCTGGATTGCCGATGAGCAGGTGCAGGTGGTGCTGATCACCGGCGGCACCGGTTTCACCGGGCGGGACAGCACACCGGAAGCGGTGGAGTGCCTGTTCGATCGGCGTATCGACGGTTTCGGCGAGCTGTTCCGGGCGTTGTCCATTCTTGATGTCGGTACCTCGACCGTGCAGAGCCGGGCGTTGGCCGGCATGGCCAATGGCACTCTGGTGTGCTGCCTGCCAGGTTCTACCGGTGCCTGCCGCACGGCGTGGGAAGGCATCCTGGTGGAGCAGCTGGATGCGCGGCACCAGCCTTGTAATTTTGTGAAGCACCTTAAGCCCATCGCGCCCTGCGACACACGCGGTTGATCAGTTCCGGCCCTATCGCCAGCTTGCCGGCGATAGGGCCAGTCAGCTCAACACATGCTCCACCGGCTGCAGCGCCGGTGGCAGCGGCTCCACGCCCAAGGCCCCCAGCACATCCCGCTCGACCGTGCGCACCATGGCATCGGTCGGCAGGTCGTTCTCGTCTCGCCCGAACGGGTCTTCCAGTTCATTGCCGATCGCATCCAGCCCAAAGAAGGTGTACCCCACAATGGTGGTAAACAGCGGTGCCAGCCAGCCCAGCGGCTCGGCCAGCGCGAACGGCAGCAACAGGCAGAAGATGTAGATGGTCCGGTGCAGCAGCAGGGTATAGGGGAAGGGCAGCGGTGTGCCCTTGATCCGCTCGCAGGTGGCCTGTACCTCTGACAGCCCGACCAGGCGTTGTTCCAACAGGCTGTAGCGCCAGTCGCTGATTTGCTGCCGCTCGGCCAGGCGTGAGCAGCGGGCGCCAACCTCCTGCAAGATACCGTCGCAGACATTGTGCGGGCGGATCGCAGCGGGGTTGGCCAGCCACGGCCGGGCGGCGGCCACCTCATCCTCGTTGCGCAACCGGGCATTGAGCGCATGGGCAAAGCCGCACAGGCTGTGCAGCACCTCGGCGCGCAGCTTTTCATCGGCGATCACCACGCTCTCACGTATGAACGAGCGGGTCTCGATGATCATCTTCCCCCAGGCCTTGCGCCCCTCCCACCAACGGTCGTAACAGGCATTGTTGCGAAAACTCATGAAGATCGACAGCGACAGGCCAAGCAGCGTGAAGGGGGTAGCGCTGACGGGGTAGAAAAACGCCGGGAAGTGGCGTTCGACCAGCACGATCAGGGCGGCGAGCAAGGTCACCATCAGGCAGCGCAAGGCAATGCGCTTGACGATCGAACCCTTGAGGGTGAACAGCACGCGCAACACATCGGGGCGAGAGTGAACGATCATGAAAGTCCAGAGACGGCCGGTCAGCCGCCGGTCATGTTCATGAAGCGCAGGATCTGCACATCGCCACCGACCTCGAAATGATGGCGGTAGGGCTTGAGGTGCAGTGAATCGCGGATGGCTTTTTCCAGCCGCTCGGCATCACCCGGGTGGGCGCGCAGCACCTGTTTGAGGTCCATCGAATGTTCATTGCCCAGGCACAGCAGCAGCCGGCCTTCGACAGTCAGGCGCACACGGTTGCAGGTGGCGCAGAAGTTGTGGCTGTGCGGCGAGATGAACCCGACACGGGTGCTCGCCGCTTCTGCCAGGCGCCAGTAGCGCGCCGGGCCCTGGGACGACTCGGTCGATTCGATCAGGGTGAATTGCTCGGCCAGCCGCGCGCGCACTTCGTCGCTGGAGCAGAACGACTCGCCGCGTTCATGCTCGTTGATCACGCCCAGCGGCATTTCTTCGATGAAAGTGATGTCCAGTTCGCGGTCGATGGCAAAGCGCACCAGGTCGACCAGCTCATCGTCGTTGCGCCCCTTGAGCACCACGCAGTTGAGTTTGATGCGCTGAAAACCCGCGCGGCGGGCCGCGTCGATGCCGGCGATCACCTGGGCCAGGTCGCCGGTGCGGGTCAGTTGCTTGAAACGTTCTGCATCGAGGCTGTCGAGGCTGATGTTCAGGCGCGACAGGCCGGCGTCGAACAGCGGCTGAGCCAGGCGGGGGAGCTGCGAGCCGTTGCTGGTCATGCACAGTTCACGCAGGCCGGGCAGGGCGGCAATGCGCCCGCACAGGTCGACGATGCCCTGGCGGACCAGCGGCTCGCCGCCGGTAAGGCGAATCTTGCGAGTGCCCAAGGCGACGAAGCGTTCGGCCACCTGGAACAATTCCTCAAGGCTGAGGATCTGCTGGCGCGGCAGGAACTGCATGTCTTCAGCCATGCAGTAGACGCAACGGAAGTCGCAGCGGTCCGTGACCGACATCCGCAGGTAGTCGATTTTCCGGTTGAAGCCGTCGATCAGGGCCCGGCTGTTCTGTTCCACGTTCGCGCTCGGCAGGGGAGGAGTACTGGTTCAACGCTATAACCTGCGGTGTTCGCCGTCAAATTGCTTTGCCCGACTGCTTGATCAATCTCATCTATCACGGCTGCAGGGCCAGTACTCCAAGGCCTTGATCGGATTGTCGCGTTTGCGTGATTACCCGCGAAGGGAACGCTGCCAACACCAGCCCATCATCGAAACGGCCTATCACCCCGTAAGACATTTCGATTGGACGGCCCCCTGTCGGCCTCCATAGGCTGAAAAACAAGCACCGGACGACACGATCCGCTGCACTTTTCGATGCCCGCGTGAGGATTGACCGCATGAGCCAGGACGACCATATCAGGGACTACAAGGGGCCGGCCGCCGGCTGGGGCGCGCTCAAGAGCGTGACCAAGAGCTGGCTGGGCAGTGACAACGCCTTCAAGAACCTGCGGGCCATGCTCAAGACCAACCAGAACGGCGGTTTCGACTGCCCCGGCTGCGCCTGGGGCGAGTCGCCGGAAAGCGACATGGTCAAGTTCTGCGAGAACGGCGCCAAGGCGGTCAACTGGGAGGCCACCGGCCGTTCGGTCGACCCCGCGTTTTTTGCCAGGTACAGCGTCAGCGCGCTGGCCGAGCAGACCGACTACTGGCTCGAATACCAGGGCCGCCTGACCCACCCGATGCGCTACGATGCGGCTACCGACCATTACGTCGAAACCACTTGGGAAGAGGCCTTTGCCCTGGTCGCCCGGCACTTGCAGGCGCTGGATTCGCCCGATGAGGCCGAGTTCTACACCTCCGGCCGGGCCAGCAACGAGGCGGCATTCCTGTATCAGCTGTTCGTCCGCGCCTATGGCACCAACAACTTCCCTGACTGTTCGAACATGTGCCACGAGGCCAGTGGCGTGGGCATGTCGGAAACCCTCGGCGTAGGCAAGGGCACCGTGGTGTTCCACGACCTGGAACTGGCCGATGCGATCTTCGTCATCGGCCAGAACCCCGGCACCAATCACCCGCGCATGCTCGAGCCGCTGCGTGAAGCGGTCAAGCGCGGCGCCCAGGTGGTGTGCTTCAACCCGCTCAAAGAGCGTGGTCTGGAGCGCTTCCAGCACCCGCAGCACCCGTTCGAAATGCTCAGCAACGGCTCCGAGCCGACCAACACCGCCTACTTCCGCCCAGCCCTGGGCGGCGACATGGCGGCCATGCGCGGCATTGCCAAGTACCTGCTGCAGTGGGAGCGCGAAGCCCAGGCCAAGGGTGAACCAGCGGTATTGGACCATGACTTCATCGCCGCGCACACCAGCGGTGTGGACGCCTACCTGGCGGCAGTGGATGCCACCTCGTGGGACCATATCGTCGAGCAGTCCGGCCTGACCCTGGCCGAGATCGAGCTGGCCGCGCGCATGTACCGCAAGGCCGAGCGGGTGATCATGTGCTGGGCGATGGGCGTCACCCAGCACCGTCACTCGGTGCCGACCGTGCAGGAGATCGTCAACCTGCAACTGTTGCGCGGCAACGTCGGCAAGCCCGGGGCGGGCCTGTCGCCGGTGCGTGGCCACAGCAACGTGCAAGGCGACCGCACCATGGGCATCGACGAGAAACCCAGGGCGGCGTTGCTCGATGCCTTGGAAAAACGCTTCCAGTTCCGCGTACCTCGCGCCCATGGGCACAACGCGGTGCTGGCGATCCAGGCCATGGAGCAACAGCGTGCCAAGGTGTTCATCGCGCTGGGTGGCAACTTCGCCCAGGCGACGCCGGACACCCCCCGCACCCACGCGGCCCTGCGCAACTGTGCGCTGACGGTGCAGATCTCCACCAAGCTCAACCGTTCGCACCTGGTCACTGGCCGCGATGCGCTGATCCTGCCCTGCCTGGGGCGCACCGAGATCGACCTGCAAGCCGGCGGGCCGCAGGGCGTGACCGTGGAAGACACCTTCAGCATGGTGCATATCTCCCATGGCCAACTGCGCCCGCGTTCCCCGCACATGCGGTCGGAACCCTGGATCATTGCCGGCATGGCCAAGGCCACGCTGGGCAACAAGCCCATCGATTGGGAATACGCCGTTGCCGACTATGGCCGTATTCGCAGCATGATCGCCGATGTCATCCCCGGCTTTGCCAACTTCAACCAGCGCCTGCAGCAGCCAGGCGGTTTCCACCTGGGCAACAGTGCCGCCCAGCGCAGCTGGCGCACGGCGACCGGCAAGGCGCGTTTCAGTGCCAGCCCGTTGCCAGAGCATCTGGTCAATGCCCAGGTGCTCGCCCGTGGCGACAAGCCTGACCTGATCCTGCAGACGATGCGCTCGCATGACCAGTACAACACCACGCTTTATGGGCTAGATGATCGTTATCGGGGCGTGTTTGGCCTGCGAGAAGTGGTGTTCGTCAGCGAGGCGGACATCCGCCGCCTGGGCTTTGAGCCGGGTGAGCACGTAGACCTGGTGTCACTGTGGGAGGACGGTGTGGAGCGCCGGGTATCGGGCTTCCGCCTGGTGCCCTACGACATTCCCGATGGGCAGGCAGCGGCCTACTACCCGGAAACCAACCCGCTGGTGCCGTTGGAAAGTTACGGCGAGGGCACCTATACGCCGACGTCGAAATTCGTGGCGATTCGGCTTGAGAAGGCCAAGGCCGGGAACCGGATCGAAGCGGTGGCGGCGCAGTGATGGGGCGCTAAGGCAGGCACCGATCAGGGCCTGTGTACCGGGAAAGCCGTGGTGTATTTCATCTGCTCCATGGCAAAGCTGGACGTGATGTTGGAGAGCCCATCGGTGCTGGTAATCAGCTTTTTGTAGAACCGGTCGTAGGCGGCGATATCCCCCACCACCACCCGCAGCATGTAATCCCAGTCCCCTGACATGCGATAGAACTCCATCACCTCCTCGAAGCCTTTCACCGTCTCGGCAAACTGCTCAAGCCAGGCGCTGTCGTGGCGCTGGGTCTTGAGCTGGACGAATACCGTCAGGCCCAGGCCCAGGCGTTCGGGGTCGAGCAGGGCGACGCGGCCGAGGATGTAGCCATCCTCTTCCAGGCGTTTGACCCGCTTCCAGCAGGGGGTGGTGGACAGGTTGACGGCTTCGGCCAGGTCCTTGAGCGAGAGCGAGGCGTCGCGCTGGAGCAGGGTGAGGATGTGCTGGTCGAAACTGTCCATGAGGATCCGCTGGCGGTCAGGAAAATATTCCCCAGATTACCCCAACGATAGAAAAAATTCCCGCAACCGCCGGCGTTGTGGCGGCAGGTGTTTGTGCGATAGTTGCGCACTTACATCTGCCAATGGGCCCGACCATGTCCGACAAGCCGCGCAATTTCGCCACCCGTACCATCCACGCCGGTGAGCAGTTCAGTGTCGCCGACAACGCGATCTTCCCGCCTATCTACACCGCCAGCTCGTATATCAAGCGCAGCCTCGATGACAACCCCGAGTACGCCTACAGCCGCGTCGGCAACCCGACCCGGCATGCCTATGAAAGCTGTGTCGCGGCGCTTGAAGAGGGTGTTGGCGCGGTGGCCTGTGCCTCGGGTGTAAACGCCACCGCCACGGTGCTGGAGCTGCTCCCCAAGGACGCTCATGTGGTGGTGATGAACGGTGTCTACGGCGGCACCTTCCGCATTCTTGAAGACTACCGCGCACGCACGTCGGGCCTTACCACCACCTATGTCGACCTCAACGATGTCGCGGCCGTAGCGGCGGCGATCAAACCCGAAACTCAGTTGATCTGGATCGAGTCGCCGACCAACCCGTTGCTGCACCTGGTCGACATCAAGGCGGTCTGCGACCTGGCGCGGGCGCGTGGCATCCTCACCTGCATCGACAACACCTTCTGCTCGCCGTGGAACCAGCGGCCGATCACCCTCGGTGTGGACCTGGTGATGCATTCGGCCAGCAAATACATTGGCGGCCACTCCGACCTGACCGGCGGCGTGGTGGTGGCTGCCAATGACGCCTTGCTGGGGCGCCTGCGCAAGATCAGCATGGCCGTGGGGGCAATCCAGGGCCCGTTCGACTGTTACCTGGCCCTGCGTGGCCTGAAAACCCTCGACGTGCGCATGGAGCGCCAGTGTGCCAATGCCCTGCAGGTGGCACGCTTTCTGGAAAACCATCCGCAGATCGAGCAGGTGTATTACCCGGGCCTGGAGAGCCACCCGCAGCACGCGCTGTGCAAACGCCAGATGCGCGCTGGCGGGGCGGTGGTGGCAATGAAGGTCAAGAACGGTGATCGGGCGGCGCTCAACCGCCTGGTGGAGGCATTGCAGATCTTTGTCCTGGCCGATTCGCTGGGCGGCGTGGAGAGCATGATCAACCACTCCTGGAGCATGTCGCACAACTCACTGAGCCCCGAGCAGAAGGGGGTGATGGGCATCAGTGAAAGCCTGTTGCGGCTGTCGATCGGGATCGAGGATTACCGGGACCTGATCGAAGACCTGGACGGGGCTTTGAACGCATCGGCTGCTGTGTAACGGGTGTTGGGTCTGTCGCCGGCAAGCGGGCTTGCCGGCGACAGGCCGATTGATTCAGCAGAGAGCCATCAGGATTTCGGCGGATGAATGATTCGCTCGATCTTGTCCTTGATCAGCAGGCGCTCCTTGCGCAGGCGGTTGACGGTATCGTCGTTGGTCCCATTGCCTTCGGCGGCTACCACCTCCTTGTCTTTGGCGTTGTATTCCTTGTGCAGGGCATGCAGCGTCTGGTCCTTGTCTATCAGTGCCTGGAATGCATCGGCGGTAACGTGCAAGTCAGCGAGCAGATCATGCGGAACTGGCATTTCTTCACCTCTGTCAGGGTTGTCAGTAAGGTCCTGACCTTTGAGGATAGCCGCCTTTGCGCGGGTAGGGGACTGGGGTAGGCTGTCGCTTCCCCCAACGCCTGGAACCTGTGCCATGCCTCACCTGAACCTGGAATACAGCGACAACTTGCGCGAGCTGAATGTCGAGGTACTGCTGCTGCGCCTGAATCACGCCCTGGTCGGCAGCGGCCAGTTTGCCGATGAGGCGGACATCAAAAGCCGCGCCCAGGCGTTCGCCCATTACCGGGTGGGCACAGCACCGGCCGAGCGGGCGTTTGCCCATGTGCGCCTGGCCATCCTCAGCGGGCGCCCGGCGGAGGTAAAGAAGCAATTGTCCGCCAGCTTGCTGGAGGTACTGCGTGAGGCCATACCTGAGCAGGCGGGCGTAGACCTGCAATTGTGCGTGGAAGTGCTGGATATCGACCGCGAGCCTTACGCCAAGCTTCGCTTGCCAGGCTGAGCGGTAGCGCAAGCTTCCCGGTAGTCGGCGCAGATGTTCGTCAGGTTTCACCCGCAGTGCCCGCGCCGTATATACTGCGCGCCAATGTTTGTGGGAGAGCCTCGTGGCCATCGAAATACACTGGATCCGTGACGACCAGACCCTGGCCGAACTCTGCCAGAGGTGGCGCACATTGCCCTTTGTGGCGCTCGACACCGAATTCATGCGGGTCGACACCTTTTACCCGAAAGCCGGCCTGATCCAGATCGGTGACGGTGAGCGGGCTTTTCTCATCGACCCGTTGCTGATCGGCGACTGGCAGCCGCTGGGCGAACTCCTAGAGGATGCCGGCGTGGTCAAGGTGCTGCATGCCTGCAGCGAAGACCTCGAAGTGCTGCTGCGCCTGACCGGCAAGCTGCCCCAGCCGCTGTTCGACACGCAGTTGGCCGCAGGCTACCTGAACCTGGGCTTCTCCATGGGCTATTCGCGCTTGGTCCAGGAAGTGCTGGGCCTTGAGCTGCCCAAGGGTGAAACCCGCTCGGACTGGCTGCAGCGCCCGCTGTCGGACACCCAGGTCAGCTACGCCGCCGAAGATGCCGTGCACCTGGCCGAACTGTTTGCGGCCTTGCGCCCCCGGCTGTCCGACGACAAGTACGCGTGGGTGCTGGAAGACGGTGCCGAACTGGTGGCGGCGTTGCGCCGTGAGGTCGAGCCCGAGACCCTGTACCGCGATGTCAAGCTGGCCTGGAAGCTGGGCCGCCAGCAACTGGCGGTGCTCCGCGAGCTGTGCGCCTGGCGCGAGCGTGAAGCACGCAGCCGCGATGTGCCGCGCAACCGTATCCTCAAGGAACACTCGCTGTGGCCAATGGCCAAGAACCAGCCGGACAACTTGTCGGCCCTGGCCAAGATCGATGAAATGCACCCACGCACCATCCGCCAGGATGGCGCCTTCCTGATCGAGCTGATCAAGCGCGCCGCCAGCCTGCCGCCTGAGCAATGGCCGGCCACGTTGCCCGAACCGCTGCCGATCGAAGCGGCCGGCATCCTCAAGCGCCTGCGCGCCATCGGCCAGGCCGAAGGCGAGCGTTTGGGCATTGCCCCGGAGCTGATGCTGCGTAAAAAGGCCCTGGAAGCCCTGCTCAAGAGTGGCTACCCCAATGGCCCCTATCAACTGCCCGATTCGCTGCGCGGCTGGCGCCGTGAGCGGATGGGCCAGGCCCTGCTGGACGACCTGGCGGGCGCCGGAGAAACCCGATGAAACGTATCTGCTCGATCTACAAGAGCCCCCGCAAGAACGAAATGTACCTCTACGTACTCAAGGCCGAGGGCCTGGAGCGCGTGCCCGAGGCGCTGCTGCCGTTCTTCGGCACGCCCGTGCATGCCTTCGACCTGGTGCTGAGCCCCGAGCGCAAGCTCGCCCGCGAGGACATCGTCAAGGTGCTGGACAACCTCGAAAACCAGGGTTACCACCTGCAGATGCCGCCGGCCGAGGACGAGTACATCGAGCATTTGCCGGAAGAACTTCTGCGCCGAAACGACCCGGTCTGACCCGGCCACTCTCCCTTCACACCCCAAGGTGGCCCGCATGCCGGGCCGCCTGCGTTGTCTGCCAAGGTTGTCACTTTGATGCGCGTTCTGATCGCTGAGCAGGATCATGCCAACTACGCCCGCCTGCTGGCTGAAGCGGCCCCGGACCTGGAAATCCTGACCAGCGGCGATTCCGCCGAACTGGCCTTGCAGGCACCCCAGTGCCCGGTCTGGCTGGGCCAGCCAGACCTGCTTGCCAGTCTGCTGCGCCAGGGCCACAAGCCGGCCTGGATGCAATCGACCTGGGCCGGCATCACGCCCTTGCTGGCCGATGGCTTGCCGCGTGATTACCGCCTGACCCGTGCGGTCGGCATCTTTGGCCAGGTGATGGCCGAGTACATGCTCACCTATATGCTGGGGCACGAGCGCGAAGTGCTGTCTCGGCTGGTGAGCCAGGTGGAGCGCCGTTGGGACGACCGCCCGGGGCGCACGCTTGAAGGGCGCAAGGTGTTGATCGTGGGTACTGGCGATATCGGCCAACGCGTGGCCGAATTTCTCTTGCCGTTTGGCGTGACCCTCTATGGCATTGCCAGCACGCCCCGCGAGCAGGCGCCGTTCGTCGAGGTCGCCGGGTTGGCTGATTTGCCACGGATGGTCGGGCAGGCCGATTACGTGCTCAACCTGTTGCCGGATACCCCGGCAACCCATGACCTTTATGATGCCGCGCTGTTCAAGTGCTTCCGGCCCAGTGCGCTGTTCATCAATGCCGGGCGTGGGGTGGCGGTGGTCGATGCTGACCTGGTCGAGGCGCTGAAGCAGGGGGATCTGGCGGGCGCGGTGATCGATGTGTGCCGGCAGGAGCCGTTGCCGCAGCGTCACCCGTTCTGGACGGCGTGGGGGTTGTTGCTGACCGGGCATAGCTCGGCACCGACTTCGCCGGCGGCGATGGTACGGCTGTTTGTCGAGAACGTGCGGCAATACCAGGCAGGGCAAGGGTTGCGTGGCGAAGTGGATTTCGCGCGGGGCTATTGAGCTGCAGCCGGTCGCTACTGACAAGCGGTCTGGCATTGCCGAAGGCCAGGCTCTAGACTGGCGCCGCCATGGCGCCCAGCTACAAACACTCAAGCTGCAAGCCACCAGAAAAAAGCCATACGCGCCGCAATTGCCTGGAGCTTCCAGCATGAAGCCTGGCGCAGGCCCAATGCAGGAAACCCGTGTGATGATCGCTGAAAGCGCGCCGTTCTGGCGGCGCAAGACCCTCGAACAACTCGACCCGCAAGAGTGGGAATCGCTGTGTGACGGCTGTGGCCTGTGCTGCCTGCAAAAGCTCGAGGACGAGGACGACAACAGCGTCTATTACACCCGTATTGCCTGCAAGCTGCTGGACATGAACACCTGCCAGTGCAGCGACTACCCCAACCGTTTCGCCCAGGTGCCCGATTGCATCCAGCTCACCCCTGGCAAGGCGGACCAGTTCAAGTGGCTGCCGAGCACCTGCGGGTATCGTCTGGTCAGCGAGGGCAAGGACCTGCCGGCATGGCACCACCTGGTCTGCGGCGACCGCAGCCAGGTGCATGAACAGCGCATTTCCCAGTCGGGGCGTATGCTCAGGGAGCAGGATGTGGACGAAGACGACTGGGAAGACCACCTGATTTTTCGCGCCAGCTGAGCGGCATCCTCCGTCGCCTCTGGGAAACAAGGAGTTTCTGTATGCGTTGCCAGCTGTTGCTCCTGCTGGGCCTTGTGGCCAGCTCGCCTGCCTGGGCGAAGAAGGTCGACCTCGACTACCAGGTGCGGCTGCTGCCTGCCAGTGGCCAGGCCGAAGTGCGCCTGACCCTGGCAGACGGCAATGCCGTGCGTAGCCTCGATTTTGACCTGGGCAAGCAGGGCGCTTATAGCGGTTTCCAGGCTGACGGCCAGTGGCAGGTGCAGGGAGAGCGCGGTGTGTGGCACCCGGCGGCGGGCAAGACCAGCCTCAGCTACCGGGTCAAGCTGGACGAGAAAGTACGCAGCGGTGCCTATTCCTCGCGCATTACCCCTCACTGGGCGTTGTTCCTGGGTGACCAGCTGGTGCCACCGGCACGCCTTGACCAGCAAGACGGCACCGAATTGGTGGCGCGCTTGTCGGTCGACCTGCCTGAGGGCTGGAAAAGCATCGAAACCTCCTGGCCGCGCATCGGCAAGGACAAGTTCCGTATCGACAATGTATCGCGCCTGTTCGATCGCCCGACTGGCTGGATGCTGGCCGGCGACCTTGGCAGCCGACGTGCGCGTCTGGGCGAGACCGACGTGACGGTGGCGGCCCCGGTGGGGCAGGGCATGCGCCGCATGGACAATCTCACCCTGCTGACCTTCGTCTGGCCGCACCTGCAGGCGGTATTCCCACGCAACCCGGCAAAGCTGCTGTTGGTGGGGGCCCGTGATGGCATGTGGCGCGGAGCAATGGCAGCGCGGGGCTCGATATACCTGCACAGTGCCCGGCCCATGGTCAGCGAGAGCGGTAACAGCCCTGTGCTGCGTGAACTGGTGCAGCTGTTTGCGCAGGTTCATGTGAGTGCTGACAGCGACTGGCTTGGCCAGAGCCTCACCGATTATTACGCCAACGAGTTGCTGCGCCGGGCCGGGGGTGTGAGCGATGACCGCTACCAGGTGTGGCAGGCGCGTTTGCAGAAGCAGGGGGCCAAGGTCACCCAGTTGCGCGGCGAGCGGGCAAGCCCGGCCCAGGTTGCCCGTGGTGTTTTGCTGTTGCAGGCGCTGGACAAGGAGATCCGCATCCACACCCAGGCCAAACGCTCACTTGATGATGTGACCCAGGCGCTGATGCGCTTGCCGAAGGTGAGCACCGAGGAGTTCGTGCAGATCAGTGAGAACGTGCTGGGGCGGCGATCCGAGGTCTTGCAGAGCAAGGCGTTGCGTTAGCTTGCAGGCTGGCCCTGCTGGCGACAGGGCCATTAAAAACAACTGATCAACTACCCGTGAGCGGGTCTTTCCCCGTTACCGTCACCCCGCGCGTCGCCGCCTCGGCACTGCGTTTGAGCGCCTCCAGCTCCGTCGCACTGCGTTCGATGTCCGAGCGCAAACGGTGATATTCCTGTCGATGCTTCTGCCACCAGGCCTTGGTCGAGCAATGGCCGCTGATTCCGCGAGCCACCGCAAGGCCACCGACCGCCATCTGCAGCAGCCCGACCAGCCCGCCGTGGCGCATACCCTTGGTGAACATCAGCGCACCCCCGGCCAGTGAACCGACCCGTTCCAGGCCCTGTACGTTATGGTCCTGTGACGCCGTAGTGGAATGAATATCGAGCATGGCAAGCCCTCCATCTGAAGTGTAAGCAGCTGACCAGCTGCCTGCTGCACACGTTCAGTCGGGTTGCCAAGCGGTCGCAATTTGCCAATGTTGGGAGGGCGCTGCGCGTTGCCCGGCTACTTGAACTTGGGGCCCGAGCGGGTATTGAGCCCCTTGGCCAAACGGTCGTATAGCACCACATTCACCGTCGCGGCGAGGTTCATGCAACCTTCGGTAGGGATGTAGATGGTTTCTTCACACCATGCGCGCACGCTGGCATCGAGACTGCCGTCTTCCGGCCCGAAGATATAGATGGCGCGATCAGGGTGGGTGTAGTCAGGCAGGGGCCGTGCACCTTCCACCAACTCCACTGCAACGGGTGTGCAACCCAGCGGGATGATGCGCTGCAGGTCGTCGATACCGATCAGCGGAATATCGTAGTGCACGCGCTTGGTGTCAGTGACGAAGTCGCGGGCGCGCTCGTAGCGCTTGCCGGTGTAGAACACCGAGTTGACGCCGTAGCAACCCGCTGCGCGCATCACCGAACCTACGTTCTCTGCAGATTTTGGGTTGAACAGGCCGATGCAGCTGTACCGTTTGTTTGCCACGTGCCGGGGCCCTTCGCAAAAAAAGCGCGATTATACGGGCTCGCCGGCGGCAGCGGGGGGCTGTGTCGACAGTCAGTCTTTCTTCAGCAAGCCAGCCAGCCCGGCGAACGGGTTGTGCGTGGCCTTGGCGATGCTCGGGGTGCTGGTGGAGCCTTCGCTGAAGTACTGCTGGTCGGTATAGCGCGAGTGCTCGTTGTCGTGGCAGTACAGGCACAGCAGCTCCCAGTTGGAGCCGTCCTGGGGGTTGTTGTCGTGGTTGTGGTCACGGTGATGCACGGTCAGCTCGCTCAGGCGCTTGCCGGCGAACTCACGGGCGCAACGGCCGCACACGTGCGGGTACATTCTCAGGGCTTTGTCGCGGTAGCCCATCTCTTTGTCGCGCTTGGCGTCGGCGAGGATGCGGTCGAGGCGGGCGGTGGCGGCGGACGTGGATGCCGAACTCATGGTGTTTCCTTTGTTCTGATCAGGCAGGTAACGGTTATGCCAACGAGTCTAGCGCGCTTGCAGGGCAAGCGGACAGGCGGAAACGTGTATTAAGGCGTAGCCTGTAGGAATGTTCAGACAGGAGGTTGCTGATGTTTCATGCGATCCTCGCCGCGCTGCTGTTAGCCGGCCTGCCCTTGGCGCATGCCGCCGGCACGCCGCCGCGTATCACTACACCGGTGCCCGGGGCGCCTGGCACGGCAACGCCCACGCCGTACCCTCAGATTACCCCGAGCACTGTACCCAAGGCCTACGACAGCCAGCCCGGCGCGCCGCTGCTGCCGCCCATGCCGGTGCCCGGGCCGCCGAAGGATCAGCCATTGCCTGGTTTGCGTACGGAGCCGGCCAAACCGCCGGCGAATGATGACTAAAGCGCCAGGCGCTGCCCGTCCTGCATTCGCAGGCGTTTCGACAAGGCTACGGCCAGTGCGCGGATGATCCGCGCGGCGATGCGCGGGGCTTCGTTGAGCATCTTTTCCAGCGAATCCTTGCCCAAGGTCAGCAGTAGGCAGTCGCTGGCGGCCAGGCAGCTGGCCGAGCGGCGCTCGCCGTCGAGCACGGCCATTTCGCCGAAGGCGCGGCCACTGCGCAGCGTGGCGATTTCTACCTGGGCGCCTTGGGCGTCGGTCTTGCGCACTGAAACCACACCGTGGTGCAGGATGCACATGAAGGTGCCGGCGTCGCCTTCGTTGAAGATGGTTTCGCCTTCGACCAGGGTGGCGAGGCTGAAGTAGCCTGCGGCGGTATGGAAGTCAGCGGGCTGCAAGGTATCGAACAGGTCGCAGTCCATGAGCATGTCGCGGATTTCGGCGCTGAGATGGGTCTGGTCGGGCATGTGTCGTTCTTCTTGGCGGGTGTTGTCCGAAAGTTTCTGGGCGGCCCCGATCGTCGGCTTGCCGGCAATCGGGGCCATTGGCCCTGCGAACCTATGACAACGAAAAGCGCGTTTTACACCACGCCCAGCTCATTGAAGACGAACGCATATTCAAGTGCCACGTCTCGCAATCCCTGGTAGCGCCCACTCATACCGCCGTGGCCGGCCCCCATTTCGGTCTTGAGCAGCAGCAGGTTGCTGTCGGTCTTGCGCGTACGCAGGCGCGCCACCCACTTGGCCGCCTCCCAGTACTGCACGCGGCTGTCGTTGTAGCCAGCGACCACCAGCATGGCCGGGTAGGCCTGGGCGCTGACGTTCTCGTAGGGGGCGTAGGCCTTGATCCGCTCATACACCTGCGGCTCTTGCGGGTTGCCCCATTCGTCGTACTCGGTGACGGTCAATGGCAGCTCGGGGTCGAGCATGGTGTTGAGCACATCGACGAACGGCACTTCGGCGATGGCGCAGCGGAACAGATCCGGGCGCAGGTTGAGCACCGCGCCCATCAGCAGGCCACCGGCGCTGCCGCCACTGATGGCCAAGCGGTCGGAGGCTGTCACGCCTTGGGCGATCAGGTGTTCGGCGCAGGCGATGAAGTCGCTGAAGCTGTTGTGCTTGTGCTCCTGCTTGCCGGCGCGGTACCAGGCTTCCCCCAGCTCGCCGCCACCGCGCACATGGGCGATGGCAAAGGCCACACCGCGTTGCAGCAGGCTCAGGCGGGCGTGCGAGAACCACGGGTCGAGGCTCTCACCGTAGGCACCGTAACCGTACAGGTAGAGGGGGACCGTCTTGCCCTGGTCTTGTTTGCGGCGCACCAGGCTGATCGGCACTTGGGTGCCGTCGGCGGCGGTGGCCCACAGGCGTTCGCTGACGTAGTCGTCGGCATCGAACTCGCCCAGCACCGGGGTTTGCTTGAGCACTGTCTGCGCGCCCGTGGCCAGGTCCAGCTGACGCACCTGGGCCGGGCGGTTGAGTGCCTCGTAGCGCAGGCGGATGCGCGTGCTGGCGAACTCCAGGCTGTCCTGTACGTACAGGCTATAGGCCGCGTCAGGCAACTCGACGCGGTAGGCCGGCGTGCCTTGCGGGCGCACTTCGATGATCGGCAGGCCGCCTTCACGCAGGCTCAAGGTGAGGGCGCTGGCGTTGAGGCTAAGGCCTTCGAGCATGATGTCGTCGCGGTGCGGCACCAGCACCTGCCATTGCTCGCGGGTGGGCACCTGGTCTGCCGCTGCCTGGTACAGGGCGAAATTGATGCCGTCCTGGTTGCTGCGGATGAACCAGCGCCACTGGCCATCGAGCTGGCCGTGGTCGGGGAAATACTCGTGGCCCTCGGCGCGCGGTGCCAGGCAGGTAAATGCCGCCCGTGGCGTTTCAGCGTCCAGCACCCAGGCTTCGCTGGTGGTCTTGCTGTTGAGCAGCAGGACCAGCTGGCGCTCGGAGCTGGCGCGGTAGCAATGCAGGAAAAAACGCCCGTCCGGCTCTTCGAATACGGCCTGCGCGCCGGTTTCGCCCAACGTGTGACGGCGCAGCCGCCACGGGCGGTGGGTGTCGTCCAGTTCGGCAAAGAACAGCGTCTGGCTGTCATTGGCCCAGGTCAGGCTGCCGTCGCAGTCGTCGAAGGGCAGGGCGGTCAGGTTGCCGCTGGCCAGGTCCTTGACGTACAGGGTGTAGACCTCGTCGCCGCTGGTGTCGAGGCTGTAGGCCAGCAGGCGGTGATCGGGGCTGACGCTGAAGCCGCCAAGGGCCAGAAAGCCGCCGTTGGCCAAGGCGTTGGGGTCGAGCAGCAGCTGTTCCTGGCTTTCGTCCACCGTGTTGGCGTCATCCGCAGGCCGTGGGCAGCGATAGTGGCGCGGGTATTCATCGCCTGCCGTGGTGCGGGTGTAATAGAGGTACGGGCCCCAGGGGGAGGGCAGCGACAGGTCGGTTTCCAGGATACGGCCCTTGATCTCTTCGAACAGCTGTTCGCGCAGGGGCGCCTGGTCGGCCAGGCAGGCTTGCTGGTAGGCGTTTTCGGCCTGCAGGTACTCGAGCACCTCAGGGGTGTCGCGCTGTTGCAACCAGGCGTAAGGGTCGGTGGCCTGGTCTTGGCGGGCGATGGGGGGCTGGAGCGCGTTGGGCATCGGGGATCTCTTGGCTGGGGGGCGCCTGCGCCCGGAAAAGTGTTTATCATAGGCAACTCTTTGCCTGGCTTGCACGATCACCATGACCGAGAACGACTATACCCTCGCCTGGGGCCTTTACGCTGTTGCTGCCCTGGGTTGTCTCTGGGTGGGTTTCAAACTCACTGGCTGGATGTGGCGCTGGCTGCGTGAGCCGCTGCGGGTGATCCTCGCGGTCCTGTTGTTGACGCCGACCGTCGTCGACCCGGGCAAGGATGCCATGGCCCCGGCCATCGCCATCACTGCCCTGGACGTTGCCTTCAAGGTGGGCAACAACGCCTGGCGCGCGGTATCGGACTTTGCCATGTACGGCCTGATCGCCTTTGGCCTGTACCTGGCCTTCGTGCTGCTGCGCTGGCCGCTGGAAAAGCGTGCCCGCGAGCGTCGCGAGCAGCAGGAGGCCGCCGCCAAACGCCTGGCTGCCGAGGATGACCAAGTGGGCGTCGGGGCGCCGCTGGCCGCCGAACGCGGTGACCGTTACCGCAATGACCCACCGCCTGCCGCACCTTCTGGTGGCCGGGTCGAGCCACGTCTGTAAGCGGAGGCATCACCATGTGCGAACTGCTGGGCATGAGCGCCAACGTCCCCACCGACATCGTCTTCAGCTTCACCGGCCTGATGCAGCGCGGCGGCCGTACCGGCCCGCACCGTGACGGCTGGGGCATCGGTTTCTACGAGGGCCGCGGCCTGCGGCTTTTCCAGGACCCGGCAGCGAGCAGCGAGTCGGAAGTCGCCAACTTGGTGCAGCGTTATCCGATCAAGAGCGAAGTGGTCATTGGCCACATCCGCCAGGCCAATGTCGGCCAGGTGTGCCTGTCCAATACGCACCCGTTCGTGCGCGAGATGTGGGGCCGTAACTGGTGCTTCGCCCACAACGGCCAGCTGGGTGCGTTCAAGGGCGAGGCGACCTTTTACCGGCCGGTGGGGGACACCGACAGCGAAGCCGCTTTCTGCGACTTGCTCAACCGCATCCGCGCGGCTTTCCCTGAGCCGGTCGCAGTGGAACAGCTGCTGCCGGTGCTGGTCGAAGCCTGTGCCGAGTATCGCGGCAAGGGCGTGTTCAACTGCCTGCTCAGCAATGGTGACTGGCTGTTCTGCTTCTGTTCGACCAAGCTGGTACACATTACCCGTCGCGCCCCCTTTGGCGCGGCGCGTTTGAAGGATGTCGACCTGATCGTCGACTTTCACACCCAAACCACCCCCAATGACGTGGTCACGGTGATTGCCACCGAGGCCTTGACCGAGAACGAGACCTGGCGGCGCTACGAACCCGGCCAATGGGGCCTGTGGCGGCACGGAGAGTGCGTTTCGCAAGGCCAGAGCTAAGGACGCTGCATGTTCAGAAGTTACCTGCGGTTGCTGCTGTTCACCTTCGGCCTGCTGGCCGGTATCCAGGTGCCTGGGCTGGTCAAGGACTACAGCCAGCGGGTCGAGGCGCACCTGTTCGAATCGCGCCAGGCACTCGATGGCTTCAAACAGACCGCCGAACGCTTCTTCAAGGGCGATTTGCAGGCGCTGGTGCGGCATTACCGCAGCAGTGACGATGTGGTTTTCAACAGCGATGCCAACAGCATAGAAAGCCTGCTGATCCGCAACCAGCTGCTCGAGAACGAGTGGCAGGCGCTGCAAGGCTCGTGGGTCAGCCGCACC
The DNA here is from genome assembly GCF_044143025.1 of Pseudomonas sp. TR47. Lineage (NCBI taxonomy): Bacteria > Pseudomonadati > Pseudomonadota > Gammaproteobacteria > Pseudomonadales > Pseudomonadaceae > Pseudomonas > Pseudomonas sp. TR47. Next base: position 90,638 of record NZ_JBHFCS010000022.1, read on the forward strand.
TGGCATGTGCTGGTGCAGCCCGATCCGCAAATGCGTGAAGAGACGCTCAAGGGGTACAGCTATCAGATTCTGCTGGTGCCGGAGGCGATTGGCTGGGGCGTCGGTGCGGGGTTTGTGCTGGCGTTTGTCGTCGAAAGCCTGTTGCTGGGAATTGCCTGGGTCATTCTCGGTGGGCGGCGCAAGGCGGTGAAAGAGAGCTGGCGTTGATCAATGGCACTTCCAGAGTTACCGGATCAATTGCCTTTTTTGAGTGGAATCTGCAGCTAGCTATGGTACGAGCTGTCACTCTTTGCTCTATGGCGTCGTAGTAAAAGCAGCTGGTGAGCTTGCCCTGGGTGCGGTACACCTCGCGGTGCAGGTCGTCGCGCTCCATGTCGGCGGGTCGTACTCGTAGCCCAGCATGCCGCAGGCATATTCCAGCGCTTCCACTGTGACCCCAAGCTGCTTGCCGGCACCCGTCGGGTGGCGCTGAATGTGCAGCCTGGAGGGCCAAAGCCGGCTTAGCGCGAGTTGGATTCCCACGCTTAGCGCCAAGTTGATGGGAAGAGTTCACACGCTGCAAAAAATGTTGCGGAGCGTTCCAGGTCCTCAAGCCTCAATTCTTAAAGATGATAAGCAACGTTACAGCCCTTCAATGCTTGAGGAACGAGTCGACCACCACCAAACTATTTCATCTGCGGGCAGACTGGCTCACCACTTATCATTTAGTTTAAGCAGAATATCTCAACTCTGAAAAAGACATGGCCTTTCCACATTTCTCTTAGAAGCGCTAAAGCAGCCAGCAGCACTATCACTACCTAAAGCAGCTGTATGAGGCAGCAATTCAGTCAATATACATTACCGTGCGATTGCGGCATACATTCTGCTTAGTTGCGCGGCATATTTTTTTGCTCCAGGAATTCTGACAGCCTTAAGATAGCTTTCAAGCCCGGTAGGGTTGAAGCTCAAAAAGTGCAGCTCAATCAGATAAATATTTAGAAAGTTCGGGTAGAATGGATGCACCTTTATAACTACATCATCCTCATCCTCTGGATTTCTACCCTCTTGCTCATCCGCACTGCCCCCTAGAGCCTGAAGTTTTTGCACTTACATATTTCCAAGTCATCTCAGTGTCGGACGCAATAACATCCAAATCCGCAGGTTCTAAATTTGCGGCATTGAATTTATTGGCATCGTGTTGGAGAATTACATCAGGAATTACGTCTGTATTTATTGGTAGGCGTAAAGTTTTAGATACACCCGCCAGCAAATTTACGTAGACATCAGCATCCACCCAATTACGAACGTTATCGGCACTTACCATACATCAAGCCCTCTTATGATCCGGACCAAATCACTTTCAGCATGCCTGAACGGGTCCCCTACTTCGTGTTCCCATGGTGTCAGCGCATCCAGATTTTGAGGCGAGGCGTTTAAATACCTCGTGTGCTGAACCGGACTTTTAAGGATCAAAAAGCTTTAGATCGAATGTCAGGCTAACACACCATATTTTGCAATATTCACACGCTCCAGAAATCCTGGATTGTATATTAGCTACGCATCAATACCTACCCGACACTCGCCCAAATCATCTAGCTTTTAAGACGCATAAGGTCAGTTATCAGTCTCGCATACTGCTTCGCCTTGGGCACTCTAGATACTTTCAAGTAATCCAGTAATTGCTCTTGCCCTTTGTTAGCAAGCATGTATTCAATAAGATTGGTCAATAGGAAGCCTTGAGAGTAGTTGCCGGCCGACAGAGTTTTGGCTTTCTCGTCACTTGGCGGCTCCGCCCCTCCAGGATATTCCTCGTCCTCCTCCCCCGAAAGCGCAGAAAGCTTATCAATGGAGTACTGGACAATCTCTAAGCAACTGGCGCTGAGAAAGCTTAAAATCTCTTGCGCCCCTAGATTTGCCCTGGCCATTTTCGAAGAATCTAACTTCGCAAAAACTTCAGTGTAGCCAGACTCAACTTTAATATTGCTGGCCTGAACCAGCTCTTCAAGAGTTTTCTGATACTCAACCGAGCACACAACCTGCTCAGCGGCGCTTTTGTCTATGGTCACCATACATCTACTCCTTTGATAACTTTAATCAAGTCTGCGCCGACGTGTCTAAACTGATCTACGGTCTCATGCTCCCATGGCGTAAGCGCCAATATATTCGGTGACTCATGAACGCCATCACCACCTACCCTCTGAGGAATGGCATTGTGATGAAGCTCTAGACTATATTCCTTGATGGAGATCTTATCAGTCTTGCGAGAAATCACTTCAACCGTTATCCGGGGAGCCTTACCTTCCGCCATTCGAGCAAGGTTGGCAGGAGAGTATGTTTGTGTTGGTGCTTTTGCTTCTGCTTTCCAATAATTTTTTCGCGCAGTGCTCCAGCACTCCCAGCCCCTGGGATCAGTCCAGCCAGTTGGATTTGGAGCATAGCGGTAGAGGTTGAAACCTCCATCCAGTCCTATTGGATCCTGAGAAATGAAACGGCCCAATTCAGGAGCATAGAATCGGAACGTATTGTAGTGTAGGCCCGTCTCTGAATCAGAGTACTGCCCTTGAAACCGCAAATGCTGTTCGACGTCATTGACGGCCAAATGCTCGATCGCACCCCATGAGCGATACGTCGCCTGCCAGACAATTTGGCCTTCGCTATCAGTCAGCTCCAGCGGTGTACCAATCTGATCGGTATGGAAGTAGTAGACCTTGTGGGCCTCACCCTCCACCTGATCAACCCGCGCCAACGGCGCATAGCTCCCCGGTTCATACAGGTACAAAATGCTCTGCCCCGGCGTCTCCTCACGCAGCATCCTCAACCCTTGCCAGAGGAAATGCTTCTGCTCCGTCGCGCCTTGGATTTCAGCGGTTTTGGCCACTCGTCGGCCCAGGCTGTCATAGCGATAAGCGCCCGTACTTTCCAGCTTGCCGTCGACCACTGTCTCAGCACGCACCAGCCGGTTCTCGCAGTCATAGCTAAAGCTCTGCAGCTTGCTGTGCCCCGAGCTTTTCTCGATCAGGTTGCCCCATGGGTCGTAGCGGTACTCTTGGTTTTGCCAGCGCTTGGTGCGGTTGTCCTTGACATTCTCAAACTGCCGCGCGTTGAAGTGCAGCCGGTTTGCCGCCGGGTCATAGCGGAATTCTTCACTGCCTACCAACGACCCGGTATCGCGGCTGTGCAACTGGCCGTTGGCTTCGTACTCGTACTTGGTCTCACCGCGCAGCTTGTCCAGCGTGCGTACCAGTTCCCCCGCCGGATCGTACTGGTAGCGGCGGTGAATCGGGTTGTAGGCATGCTCCACCAGCAGGCTGAGCTGTTTTCGTTGACCAACGCAGTCAGGCGAAACGCTTTGTCATACTTGTAACGAATCCCGCGTTCCAATGATTTGTCTCGGTCACCACATCGGTGACCTCTATCGTATGCCGGCCAACATACAACGGTAGTAGGCTGATAAAGAATGCAGCTTGAAATAAAATTGTACGCAATGGTTACCGCACAGACATGACCGCGATTACCTACACCTACTTAAAAACATCCATAATTCGAATCAACCAAGCATGACGCCCAATACATGAAGAAATTTATTTTTTAAAGATCGTGAAAGTCAATATTAAACTATGGTATGCAAATTTAATCGCTCAGCTTGCAACCCAGTTCTTACAAATACTTAGTCTGCTCAATGCAATTATAATCTGCAATTTAAATGGCAATCAGCTTCCTACCTGAATAGCCTACAGGCCACCTGCCTGATAAATAAAGTTCAACCACTTTCGACCAAGTCCCAGGGGGTCCATAGTAAGACTCCGAAACGTATTGCCGAAATGCAAAACAAGCACCATTTCGAGCAGCCAGACTAAAATCATGGGCGCCGGTGATAAATTTATCCTTAGAACTCCCTTTAATCGACTGCATGACAGATTTACTTACGCTAATACGCCAATCCACTAGCTCTTTAGGTGGCTTAGGGAATGAATTGAACGGATCATCTTGACTAGGAGACGTAGGCAACCACTCAAGATTTTTATAACACCCCTGAAAATAGGAGTCTTCAGGCTCAATGAAGACCTTCAATACGTCTCTTATATATATCACACCATCTACCGGGTCTGGATCGCACCCCATTCTTGAGTAAAAATCGGTAGTGGCTATTCTTTTGATCAAGCTCTCTATATCTTGCATGTCAAATTCTCAAATCTGTTATCGTGCCCGGGGGCAAGGCTTTTCTGCTTTGCTGAATTGTGGTTCTCAAAACACCACCTGCAGTGTGCGGTCCAAGAATTCCAGGAAGTGAGTGATTGGGCAGTTTTCCTCTCGTAGGCATAAGGTTCCACCACTTGTTAGGCTCTGTACGAAATCCCGAAAAACCCAATCGCCGCTCCTCAAGCGCTGAGATTTTGTAGAGTCCTTCGCCATCGACGGAAAGGAATCCTGTGATGGCAAAGCGTTACGAACTCTCGGATGAGGTCTGGGCTGTGGTTGCCGACTGCGACCAATATCGAATGCAACCCGTCATCCCGCTGCGCTCGATGAAGCGCAAACCCAAGCATGGCTTACCAAGACTGTTTGATCGGCCCAAGTATCGACAGCACAACATCATCGAGCGCATGTTTGGCTGGCTGAAGGAAAACCGCCGGATCGTGACACGCTTCGACAAGCTCGCGAAAAGCTATGTCGCTATGGTCACGCTGGCTTGTTCCATGCAGTGTTTGCGACATCTCTTTTCGTACAGAACCTAGCTAGGTGGGGCGTGAAAAGCCTCACCTTATTCATTTGGAATGTTAAAGATCAAACATGCTTATTTCGTGAAAAATTTTCCACTCATGGAGCGCCTCCATGCACCTTCAAATGAAGCTAGTTAAAAGCGGAATATCATAATCTTTGTTTTTTACAATTTTTTTAGACTTTAGCGCCTCGCTTAAATCCAGTGATTTTTCGCCCTGACTTAATTTTGCGGCGCAATGTATAAATACCGCAGGGAAGGCGTAATCATCGGGTGACGACAAAACATTCATGATCGTCCGGTTCGTGGGAAAAATGCAAGCTAGGATTCTTGGAATGTAAAAACCTTCCAGCACCGTTTGAATGTGCGCACACACTTCGCCGACTGCATTTGGGGCCGGTGTTTTTATCGCCCCACCTAGATTGCCACTAAATGTTTTATCTTGCATACCCGAGGAAATAAAAGAGAAACACGACTCATTAAACAAATTACTTCTATACGGCGGTGTGAATTTAGACGAGCATTCAAATATCTCACCTCCATATACCATTCCGCCTAAGACGTAAGAGTCGACCCGAGACAGATGCTCAAAAAAAAGCTCGGCAACATTTTTTTTGTTGTACATGAATTTTAGTTTGTTTTTTGAGGCCGCAGCGCCGTCAAATTTAGCCGCCACTAATTTGAGTGTTTTTAGCAGCTCTGATTCAAAAAGAAAGCGATTATCATTACCCATGCGCTACCTATGCTTTAGAATATTGAACACTGCATCATGAACAGCATCTTTACCTCCAAGCAGCTTACCGCGCGCGCTTTTCGGATCAATTTTTAGCTTGGTAGTGGTTCCACCTGATGGCTTAATAAACCCACCTCACCCGTCGCGCAAAATTAAGATTTTAGATGTGCTATCAATATCCAACGTCATCCTCATCGACTAGAGATTTAATGAATTCACCAAAAGAATCCGACATGATTCTCTGGGCATTAATGTGATTAAGGTGCATGTCAATATCTGCCTGAAAGGTATCAACTGCAAAATAGATAATTCTGCCCGTCCCTGCTTCCATGCAGATGAAATTACCAGCCTCATCGCTCGCGAAAGGGACTAGCTGACAAGGAAGGACGTTTTTCTCCTGCATTAATTTATAACACCCGCCAATATATTTTGTTTCATTGGCATCCGTTGCTCCGATGCTTGATATACTTTTAAAGTCATCCACTCTGATTGGCTCAAAGTTGTCATCAGAAATCCAAAATTCTCGAGCGGGTAGGCCCCCGTTATAAGTGAGATACAGTAATTTAAAGTCTAGTGGAAGTTTGCATAAAACTTGCGCCTCCAGTCCTTCAATGTCTGCCTCCGAAATCGGCAAGCCTGGGTTCAATAGCTTAAAGTCTTTCATTTTCACTGCTCAGCAAGTTGAAGATACTATTTTTTTGTGGCGACCTTTAAGCCAGCCCTGATCTTGCGATATGGCCACTGCTTCGGGTGTTCCATATGCGCCTGAAGATAAGCCAAAGTGCTTCTCAAATTGAGCTACAGACCCTGTATGCGGTAGGGTCGCTTCATGCGCTGAGTTTGCGATCAACTGCATAGTTCCCTTGCCTGTTGCAGGATCAAAGTCATCCAAATGGTGCCACGTATATTTACCAATCGACT
>NZ_JBHFCS010000023.1:0-88094 GCF_044143025.1 Pseudomonas sp. TR47
CTGGGTCAGTTTTCAGTCGGCAGAACAGCCTCTACTGGGTCAGTTTTCGGTCAGCGGCAACATGTGGCGGGGCTTTACGCGGTGACACCTTCCATATACGACGCTAGCCAGCGTGTGACTGGCTTGGGTTGGGGTATCGGCATCGGTCGTGCGGGAGCAATTGCCTCCCCTCTTGTAGCTGGACGTCTGATCGACGCGCAATGGACCCCTTCTGATTTGTACATGGTGTTCGCAATGACGTTCGTTCTCGCCGCTATAGCTGTCGCCCTGCTGAGAATAACTCCACCCAAAGCACTACACGCTGCCACAAGCCTCTGAAATACCAAAAAACCAAAACAAGAAGGTAAATCCGATGCGACGTTTTGCCGATTGCTTGCCGCTGTTTGCGCTAGGCGTGCCATCGCTTTGCATGAGCACTGTTGTTTCAGCAGCTTTTTTTGAAGACAGTACGGTTGCCCTGACCACCCGGAATTACTATCTCGATCGAGATTACAAAGGGGACTCATCCGTTTCGGCAGTTCGTGAATGGGCTCAAGGCTTCATTATCAAAGCGAACTCTGGCTACACCGATGGCCCCGTAGGCTTGGGCCTGGATCTCACAGGGATGCTTGGGGTGAAACTTGATTCGTCACCTGAACGATCGGGCACCCAACTGCTGCCTATAGATCCACAGACGCGCAGAGCACAAGACGCGTACTCTGAACTCGGCGTTGCGGTGAAAGCTCGATTCTCACAAACGAACCTTTCAGTAGGCACGCAACTTCCCGCACTTCCCGTGATCACTGCTAGCCCTGCACGCCTCCTGCCTCAAACTTTCAGGGGCGCGTCAATAACGAGCTCAGAGATTGAGCACCTCACGTTACAGGCCGGGCGGATGGATCGAGTCAACCTTCGGGACTCGACAAACAACCAGCTCATCGCAATGGCTTCACCGAACGGACGGTTCAAGCCTGGCGTATTCTCTGATCGCTTCGACTACCTGGGTGGCGAATACCGCGTTTCAGAAAATTTCACAGCGCGTTATTACCACGCAAATCTTGAAAATATCTATGAGCAGGACTTCATTGGAGGTATTCATTCTATTGCAGCTGGGCGGGGTAAGTTGAAAACGGAGTTGCGAGTGTTCGACAGCCGAGAGAACGGGCGTGCAGAGGCTGGCAAAGTAGACAACCTTAATGCCGGCCTGACCCTGAGCTACCAAACGGGTGGGCATACGTTTGGAGTGGGCTACATGTATCAAACCGGAGATACGGCCTTCGCCTATCTCGCTGGAGGCGAGCCTGTCGTTCTGAGTGATGGGACCATGAGCGCGGATTTCGTGAACCCCAAAGAACGCACAATGCTTCTGCGATACGATTACAACTTTGTGGCGATGGGTATTCCGGGGCTCACGGGCATGATCCGCTATCTAAGGGGAACGAATATTGATTTGCCCCATCTCGGAGGCAGCGACCTTACAGAGTCTTCGAAAGACCTGGAGCTTTCTTACGTCGTACAGTCTGGACCAGCCAGAGATTTAGCGTTTCGCGTCCGGCATGCATTTTACCGAAACGATCTGAGCTCAGCGGCAACCTTCAGAGACGACAACGAAACGAGAGTCAATGTAGATTACACAGTGAAATTCTAAAAACACGGCATCACGTCTGACGAAATGGAGTACTTCGGCGTTCGCCAGCAGCCCACTACCATGGGCAGCTATCGATAGCAGTCAGGGGTGACCGCTATCGATCTTTCGGTGATCCACTACAGCGTAGCGTTAACGGCTCGACCGGCTGCGTTGCGCTGAGTGAGACACCACAACAGCTTGCGAGATCGGATCATCGTGGGCCCATACCGGGGTGCTCACGCCCACCGCACCGATCACCTTCCCGTCGACCACGATCGGCTGACCGCCTGCCAGGGTGGTGACGTCCAGCGCCAGCAGCGCCGGATGGCCGTCGTTTCAGTAACATCGATTCATCACGAGATCGGTTGACATAGACCGATCAATACCCCGCATGTTGAGCGCTGGAAACACCAAGAAATCAGATTTTCCCTCTTCCTTGTAGTCCATTTCCCAAACATACTCTCGCCGCACTTTTTCCGTTGCGGTCGCTTGGGCTGCATTCTAGTCTCGGCGGGTCGCTGTTGTTCAGCGATCGGCTTTGACAGGCCGCGACGGTATTATGCATACGGCTTGCCTTCAATGGCGGCTGTACGTGCGGGCACGCTTGCGTGCGCCGGAACTTGCATAGTCCGCCGGTCTGTCAACCCATGTACAGCTGCCACCCTTCTGTTTGACAGCGGATAGGTGACCGCCTAATTGAAGGTACTATGCAATGCTCAAAATGGTCCCCGATCCACCCCACAACCACCACTCCCTCGAAGACACGATCATCCAGGCTGCGGAGTTCGCCCTGTGCGCGCAAAGCGTGGCGCAGCAGGCTGTTTCGCTACAGCCCAGAACGCCCGCCTCGGTTCTGATGATGGCCTCGATGCATGAGCTCGAGTCGCTACGCGTACTGCTCGAATCAGCCCTGATCCAGCTACAGATGCCGCCCGAGCCGCGCACCCTGCACTAGGCCGTTAAGCCTGTTTTGCCTGGGTGGGCGCTATCGCCGGCAAGCCCATACGCACAGCGCGCTGCGTGAGACCGGTGCTGAGCTAAAGGCGGGTTGCCCGTCATGACGTTCGCCCAGGCCCTAAACCTTCAGGGAGAATACGCAATGACCCCAGACGACACCAAAGTCACTGTCGGCAAGACCACGTTCTACCAGGGTGAAAACCAGACCCACCCACTGTTTCGCATCGAAGCGGGCATCCCTTGCCAGAATGCCCGCGAACAGGCTTCAGAGCTGATGGGCTATGTGCGGGACCTGACCATCGAAGGCTTGATGGAAGATAAACCACAGCTGATCTGGGCTTCGCACTACCTGAGTGCGTTGGCCAAAGCACTGATGGATGATGCCGAGCTGGGCATGATGCACTAAGGGCTGAACAGCCCGACTATGGCGGACATCTGTAACCGGGGCCGCTTCGCGGCCCATCGCCGGCAAGCGCGGCTCGCACAGGTATAGCGCGTCGATAGCAGTCAGTCTGCGACCGGCTGCTGTCGCCCCATAGCTGCCGGTGGCGAATGGCAGAAAACCGCCCAGAAGCTGCCAGTTCGTCCTATAAATAAATCCGCACCCTTTCCGAGCTGATCGGAATCGCGCGTTTCACTTGACCGTATTCCTTGCCTGCGGCCACATGTGCGTACTGATCACAAATGGATAAGGAGAACCCCACATGCCTCGCCTGGTTTGGCTGCGCGATCATATGCAACACAGCAACACCCTGGCTCAGTGGCTGCATCGACAGTTTGCTTACGAATTCATTGAACAGCCATTGACAGAATGGCAGTGCGAGTTTGCCGAAGGCCAGGGCAACGGCAACTGGCAATGCTTGATCGCCCTGGAGAATGATCAGCTACTCGGCGGTGCCACACTTGCCGCCAACGATTTCGCCGAACGCCCGGAACTGGGCCCCTGGCTCGCCTGTGTCTTTATCGCCCCGCAGGCAAGAAAGCGAGGCCTGGCGGAACAACTGATAGAAGGCATCTGCGCCGCAGCAAAGGCTAAAGGCACGACACGGCTGTACTTGCACACCCATGATCGCAGCGACTACTACGCCAAGCGTGGATGGCATGTGCAGGAGTGTTTTGAGGCCTGGGGCCAGGAGCAGTGGTTAATGCTGAGGGATCTTTGAGTTCGTAAAAAAAGGGACGCATTTACTTAAGGCCAGACCGACCGCTCCTCGCCGATTGCTGTCTGTTGTGACCGTCCGCTTTGGGTCGACAGCGGTCAGTCGCGACCGACTGCTGTCGGCCCGTAACAGACATCTGTAACCGGGTAGGCGTACGGCGAACTCCAGTCTCGCCACCAGCCACGGCATCAATACCAACGTCATCCGTAAATGCCTACCGCTCTAACAGGAGCAGCCGGCGGCAACGCTGCCAGCTTTCATCACGCCAAGAGCGCAAGCGTTGCAGTTGCAGCCCCAGATCGAGGCGATGAGCATAGATAGTCTGGGCTAATCCTTAACGATCACATCAGGCGGGTAGTCCTGTGAATTTGACTCACGCAGGGCGGCTAGAACTACGCGGCTAATCGCTGCTGCATCTCTGCTCGTGGCGGCACGAAGTAACATTCCATGCTGAGACCTCAATCCTGAAGAATTACAGCTTGGCGCATCGCAATGTGCCTTCCCCAAGCTATGGTGGTAACTGCCGTTTAACTGACGCCACATCAGTCCCGCCCCGTCCTGTCATTTGCCAAAGCTTGGGGCGGGGTCGATACCACTGACATCCATGCCAAAGGAGTCACCTATGTCAACGCTTTATCCCAGTATTGATCCTGAGGGGCTGGTCGAGTACTCGGTGGTCTACACCGACCGCTCGCTCAATCACATGTCACAGGCATTTCAAGGCGTGATGAAAAACATTTCCAAGACCCTGAAACAGGTCTACAACGCCCAGGCTGTTGCGGTGGTACCAGGGAGCGGCACTTTCGGCATGGAAGCGGTGGCACGGCAGTTTGCCACCGGCCAGAAATGCTTGGTGATACGCAACGGCTGGTTCAGTTATCGCTGGAGCCAGATCCTTGAGATGGGCAACATTCCGGCAGCCACAACGGTGCTGAAAGCCCGGCCGATAGACACGGGTCGCCAAGCGGCTTACGCCCCACCACCTCTTGACGAAGTCCTGGCAGCCATCAAGGCGCAGAAGCCGCAGATGGTCTTCGCCCCCCACGTTGAAACCTCATCAGGGATTATCCTGCCCGACGAATACGTCCGGGCAGTCGGCGACGCCGTGCATGAAGTGGGTGGCTTGTTCGTGCTGGACTGCATCGCCTCCGGCACGCTTTGGGTTGATATGCAGAAATGTGCAGTGGACTTGCTGATCAGCGCACCGCAGAAAGGCTGGAGCGCCTCCCCTTGCTGTGCCTTGGTGATGTTCAGCGCGTTGGCCCTGGAGCGCGTGGAGCAGACGCGTAGCAGCAGCTTTGCCTGCGACCTGAAAAAGTGGCTTCAGATCATGCAGGCCTACGAACAGGGCGGGCATGCCTACCATGCGACCATGCCCAGCGACTCGCTCGCGCGATTCAACGACGTGATGAACGAGATGCAGGCCTACGGTTTCGATAAGGTCCGCGGCGAACAACAGGCTCTGGGCGATCGGGTGCGCACCATGTTGACCCGCAAAGGCATCAAAAGCGTGGCTGCTGCCGGTTTTCAGGCCCCTGGCGTAGTGGTGAGCTACACCGACGATGCGGGTATCAAGACCGGTAAGAAATTTGCCGACCACGGCCTACAGATCGCCGCCGGAGTGCCGTTGCAATGCGACGAACCCGCCGATTTCCAGACCTTCCGCATCGGTCTGTTCGGGCTCGAAAAACTGCACAATATCGAGCGCACGGTCAGCACCCTTGAGCAGGCGATCGACGAAGTGATGGCGAGCTAAGCCATCATCCTGGCCCCAGCACCTACCGTAGGTGAATTTGCCCCCAGGGCGCGCGCTCTTTCAAGGCGCGCCGAACAGCATCGTCCAGTACACACCCTCATCGCTACGCGAGTTCGCGGCAAAAGCAGCACCTACCTGGGTAAACATCGGGTTCATCAGATTGGCACAATGCCCGGGACTGGCCAGCCAGCCTGCCATCGCCTTGCTTGCAGCCCCCTGCCCGGCAGCAATATTCTCGCCGATCTGGCGCCCACGGTACCCGGCATCGCGCGCCCGGTCTGCCGGTAGATCGCCGTTGGGGTCGCGGTGCGCGAAGAAATTGGCGTTCGCCATCGCCCGACTGTGTCGCTGCGCCGCCGCGCCCAGGGCGGTATTCCAGGCCACCGGACGTGCAGCGGCGAAGCGCTGGCGGCCACACAGACGCGGCTTCGACCGTGCTGCGTTGACCTGTGCCAGCAACGCTTTGCCAACGGATTGACCATTGCCGAGCTGGGCATCGAGCAAGGGGCGCGCCAACACTACCCGCCACACGTTCCGGTCGCGACTGATACCAATATCGGCAAACTGGCTATCGAGCAAGGCAGCGCAGTAGTCGCTGCGCAGCATGTCAAAGGCCTCCTCGGCATCCCGGGCGCCGACCAGGCGGATGGCCCGCACCTTCACCGCCTGGTAGCCGACAGCCTTCAACCCTTCCCGCAAACCACCGCTATAGCCGGCAGGCAACGCCAGCGTCGACTTTAGGACCAGCGGCGTCGACACCTGAACCAAACGTCTCTGGCAGCGCTGCGGTTGGGCGCGGTAGTCGTTGATGGCCTCTACCAGTTGCCTTTCCCCGCTGGCATGGACGGGGCTGACGAACAGGGAGAGCAAGGGGATGAGGCAAAGCGAAAAAATGGCGGAGCAGCGGGCAGCGTGGCGCATGGGCGAACGGCTCAGGAGGGATGTCGGCAGTAATGCCAATTGAAGGGCTCGGCTCAGACTGAGCGCCTCAAGAAAGGTTCCCGCGCGCAAAATTATCAACGACTGGGCACGCTGCTTAACGATGACGAACACATCGCCCAGTTGACCCACGTGACTCAGACCATGATGAGGTAGATCAGGCTGCTTGCCTTGATCCTGACTAACAGTCCGATCCTTGGGCGACAAGCTTGGCGTGGGTATCCAGTTCCTGGGCAATGAACGCAGAAATCATGGCACGGTAAACCTGTTCCACAACCTCTGCCGAGGCACCGGTTTCGTCCGCCATTGCACGGACCTTGTCGATGACTTCTTCGACCCGCGCAGGCGCACGCACGTCGTCGGTGGTTTTTTTGAAGCTCGCGGCCTGAGCCACGAGCATTCCCCGTTTGGCGAGAAGCGAAACGAGAGAGCGGTCTATTTCATCGATGTACTGGCGGACTTCGCCCAGTGAAGTGCAACGGATATCCATTTGCCTGTCTTCCTTTTCATGACTCAGTCGATTCAAACAGGTGGCGAGCCTGCCATCAGGACGTACGCCGCCCCTGCAGCACAGTGAACGCATACATCCCCGCCAGCATTGCCACTACGAATACCAGTACCTGCCAGTGCCCGGTAAGCGAGATGGCGACCGCAGGCCCCGGGCAGATGCCGGCAATGCCCCAGCCTACGCCAAACACCAGGCTGCCACCGATCAGGCGGGCGTCCAGCTCCCTTTTCACAGGTATCTGCATGGGGGCGCCAAGCAACGACCGCTTGTGTTTGCGTGCCCAGTTCAGCGGAGCAGCCGCCACCGCGATGGCCCCTGCCATCACCAGTGCGAGTGACGGATCCCAGGCCCCGGCCACATCGAGAAAAGCCAACACCTTGGCGGGGTTCGCCATGCCTGCCAACAACAGGCCAAGACCAAAGATCAAGCCGGCGAAAAAAGCTGTCAACTTGCTCATTCTCAGGCCCCCAGCGCATGGCGGATGACGTACACGGTCGCAAAACCGCTGGCCATGAAGCACACCGTGGCCACGATTGAACGGGGTGACAAGCGCGAGACTCCACACACACCGTGGCCACTGGTACAGCCTGAGCCGTACCGTGTCCCAAGGCCAACCAGCAGCCCGGCAATCACCAACGCCGGCCACGAGGTGTCGATCTCGATTTCCGGCAGCACGGCGAACAGCCCCCACACCAATGGCGCGATCAGCAGGCCGAGAAGAAACAGCGCCTTCTCGCCCCAGCCCTCACTGCCCCATTGCATCACACCTGCAAGCAGGCCGCTGATGCCGGCGATGCGACCATTGGCCAGAATGAACAGGCTGGCGGCCAGCCCGATCAAGGCCCCTCCCCCCAAAGCACTCCAAGGTGTGAAGTTGATCCAATCAATGTTCATGTCGCATCTCCGGCGCAGTGAAGCTGGTATAGGGCGTTGAACAGCACATCAACATGGCAGGCATGATAACGGTTTGCCAGGCGCCCCACACCGCTCAACCCGGCAGCGCCGCCAACACCGCAGTGACCATGCCGTTGAACGTCGCCGGCGAGTCCACCACGCGCGCAGTGACTTTCGCCTCACCGTCGGCACGGGTGGCGCGCCGGGCCTGGTCGGCAGTGGCCGAGAGCTTGACGATCACCACTTCGCGGCGCGGGTTGATATAGATTTTCTGGCCGAAGCGCCCGCTGGCCTCGACTGAGCCGTCGCCATCGTTTTTCTGGAACCAGTAGTTGCGATAAGCGTAGCCCGGGCGGCCGGGGGCAAGGTTGCCTTGGGCAAACAACGCCGGGTCGGCGGGCTGGAAAGTGCTGCGCACCGCTTGATTGAAACTGTCATCCTTGACGTCACGGGCCAGCTCACGACGCACCCGTTCGGCGAAGCGCGCGCTGTCGCGCAGGTTGCAGCTGATACCGCCGCTGGCCATCTCGGTACCGAGCGGGTCGACTTGAACATAGGCATCGTCCTGGGCAAAGCGTGACCAGATACGTTGTTCAACCAGTTGGGCCCAGTTCAGCCCGGTGATGCGCCGCAGCGCCCAGGCCAACGCTTCGGGTGAGCCGTTCTGGTAGAAGAACAACGGTTTGGCGCCTGAGCCGGACGCCTTTCGTGCGTGCTGGAGGAAACTGTAGATATCCCCCGGCATGCCCTCGGCCCGAGGTATCAACCCGGTAGCGGCAAACAGCCCAAGGTCCGGCGGCACTTGCGGCGGGTACTCCACAGCCACCTGCATGTCGAGGTTGGCTTGCACCGTCGCCTCGCCAAACGGCGTGCCGCTGAGTTCCGGCACGTAATGCGCCAGTGTACGTTGCGGGTCCAGCGTGCCTTCGGCGATCAGTTGGGCGGCGATCAGGCCAGTCACCGACTTGGTCATCGAGGCCCAGATATGCGGCTGGCCGGGTTGGAAGCCCTCCAGATAACGCTCGTACACCACCTGGCCACGGTGCAGCACGATAAGCCCGTCAGTGCTGGTCTGTTGCAGGTAGCTCGCCAACGTCAGGGGCTGCTCGCCGGCATTGAACGCCACCTGGTCCAGTGGCAGCTCGGTGCCTGCTGGCAAGGCTAACGGTGTGGAAGCGCGGCCGATGCCCCGGGTCGGCGAAACCTCGCGGGCGTGGCGCATGGACCAGCGCAGGTAAGGTGGCTGGAACGCGTTGGCCTGGTTCACGCGCAACTGCGGTGCGGGTGGAAACCCTTGCATCACGCCCTGCTCTGCCGGTGCGCTGCTGGCCATGCCCGGGGCAAGTGTACTGGCCAGCATCAGAGCGATGGCCGGCAGGTTGGCGGGTGAAGCGTGCATGCTGCGTTTGGACATTGTCTTGCTCCTGGGTTGGTCTAGAAGTTGGCGCCCACGCTGAATGCCACATAGTCGCGGTCGCCGCGGGTGCCGTAATCGCCATCGAGATAATCGGTGTAGGCAAGGCTTGCCCAGTACTTGCTGGCCAGCGCCACGTCGACGCCCAGGCTGATCGAGCGCGAGCCTTCATTGAAGCCCGAGCCGTCGGCAGGCGAATAGCCTTTCACATCGTGGGACCAGGCCAGGTTGGGACGGATGTCCACGCCCGGGACCAGGTTCTGATAGCTCCAGGTCGCGCGCAGGCGGTAGCCCCAGGAAAACGGCGTGACGAACCCTTCGCCGTTGCAGTCGCCAGGGCTTTTCGAAATTGCCTGGCAAAGGCTGTTGTCGGCCAGCTCGCCGTTGCCGTAGGCCCCGGAGCGGCCATAGCGCGGCCCGAAACGCCCCTCGAGCCCACCCACATAGGTTGCGCCCACCTCCCCCATCAACAGCAGCTGGTTGGCCCCCATGACCTGGCTGAACGCTTGCACTGCCGACACTTGGGCCTGGGTCACCTCTTTGCGTCGATAACCGTCGAACAACGTATCGTCGGTCGAAGGGCGCAGGCCTTCGGCGTTGAGCGGGCTGCGGCCCGGGGCGTTGAGCAGCGACTGCAGTACATCGTTGCCGTTGAGCTGCACCGGCTGGTTGGGGCGGTGACTCAACTCCCCCTGCACAGCGGTACCGTTGTGCAGGGTGGTGGCGAAGGTGATGCCGTAGAGCCGGATATCCTCAGGGTACTGCGCCAGGTACTGCGAGGTTCCCATGCGCAGGGCGCCGGCCAAGGTCTGCCCCGCGCTCGAAGCCAGGAAGGCACCGCAGCCGGACAGGGGCACGCCAATGTTGCCGCACAAGTCCCTGGCAAAACCGGTATTGGCGAAGTAGCGGCTGCTGACGGTACCCAGGTAGGGAGAGCGGCTGTGGTAGTTGGCCGCGAACAGGCCAAACTCGGTATCCAGCGACTGGACATACCAGTGCAAGGCAAAACCCCATTGGCCTCCATTGCGCGCATCCTGGTCGGCCCCGCGCGGCACGCGCACGCCCTCATCGGCAAGCGTCACGCCCATGGACGCCAGCGCTTGGGAAACCCCCGGGTTGGTGACCATCTGCCCACCGACATCCAGGCCTTGGCAGCCCTCGGGCATGAAGTCATTGCCGGAGAAGAAGGTCGCACAGTTGTCCAGCCGGGTCTGCTCCCAGTCCAGTTGGTAGAAGGCGTCGAATGACAGGGCCTGGTTGATGTTTTGCGTGACATACAACAGGTTGACCGGCGCCAGCGCGTCTTTGACTTCCGAGCCTGGCCGGCGCAGTGCGGCCTGATTGAACGGGCTGATCACGTTCAGGCCACCCTGAATGAAGAGGCTTTCGCCCCAGTTCACCACCTGATTGCCAAGGCGCACTGAGCCGGGCTCACCGTCGATGTCGTAGAGGGCATAGGCAAACGCATCGAGCAGTTCCGCTGCGGCGGTTTTGGCCGATGCCTGGCGGTTGTGGTCGTCGATGTCGACAGCACGCTGGCTGTGGTCGCGTTGCACCGTGTCATACCAGTAGGTGCCGCGCAGAAACACCCCAACGTTGTCCCGCTGCAGTTCCAGGTCATGGGTTGCTTTGAAAATGGCCGAGAACACATCACCCGAGCGGTAGTTCCGCCGGCCGTCATTACTGTTGGCGGCCTGCAACAGTTGCTTGTCGGGGTTGGCTGTACTGACGGCGGTGCCGAACGAAAGCGCCGTATCGAAGCGGCCTTCGAGCGGGCCGGCCTGGAATTGCAGGGCAGCCGCCGGGGTGGCGAGCAGGCAGCATAGAGCCGCCAGCGGCGCTTGGCGCCGGCAGAAATGGATGTATACGCTCACTCTTAACCTCTTGTTGTTTTATTCGAGAGTGAAAGGTGGGGTACCACAGATGAGGTACCGGCCGCCCAGGCTGGCGGTATCGGTAATGTGGATTATCGGGGCAGTGAAAGCGGGCTCACAAATAGCGTCTTCGGATCAGTGCCATGCCGGATTGTTATGGCCTGGGCGGAAGTTGGGCGAGGCGTTCGGGGGCCTGACTGGGGTGGGGGGGCGTCAATCGAGCGCCCCCAGATGACCTCAAACAGCCAACAGTTCCAAGGCCCTGCGCACCTTGCCTGGTATGGCAACCGCGCGCTGCTCACGACGGTCAACGAACACATGGGTAAAGCGACCGGCTGCGCACGCTTCAGGCTCGCCCTCGACGAACACGGCCAGCGCGTAGTGCACCGAGCTGTTACCTGTGCCCGTGACCGCGATACCCACTTCGATGCGTTGCGGAAAGGCGACCGCGGCGAAGTAGTCACAAGCAGACCCGGCCACATAGGCCACGACCGGGTCGCGGTGGATATCCAGACCGGCATGCTCGATCAGCCAGGTGTTCACGGCGCTGTCAAAAAACCCGTAGTAGACGACATTGTTCACATGCCCATACAGGTCGTTGTCGTGCCAGCGCGTGGTGATCGGCTGGAAGTGGCGATAGGCGCCGCGTAGCGGGCGTTCCCTGGCCATGATCAGAACGCCGCCTGGTAAAGTTCGACGGCATCGGCGAGGGTGACCTTGCGCGGGTTGTTCACCAGCAGGCGCTGCTGCTGCAGGGCCTCTTCAGCAAGCTGTTGCAAGCTGTGGCGGGGCACGCCGACATCACGCAACCGGCTCGGCAAGCCGCAGCGTGGTGCCAATTGCTCCAGCTCGGCAATGAACTGGCTGCACAACTCATGGGGGCCGCCAGGCACCAGCCGCTCGCCCAACAGCGCCGGCGCCAGCGCCGCGTAGTCGGCGAATGCCTCGCTACGGTTGAAGCGCATAACATGCGGCAGCACCAAGGCATTGGCCAGCCCGTGCGGTACGTGAAAACGCGCCCCCAGCGGGTAGGCCAAGGCGTGCACCGCAGCCACCGGTGCGTTGGCGAACGCCTGGCCGGCCAGGCAGGCCCCCAGCAGCATGGCCTGACGGGCCTGCAGATTACCGCCGTTGTGCACCGCCTGGTCGAGGTTGCCTGCCAGCAGTGTCAAGGCCTCGCGAGCCAGCAAGCTGGACAGTGGGTTGCGTTTGAACTTGCTGGTGCTGGCTTCGATGGCATGGACCATCGCGTCGATGCCCGTGGCGGCGGTGATCGCCGGTGGCAGGCCCAGGGTGCGCTCGGCATCGAGCAGCGCAAGGTCAGGCAGCAGCAGCGGTGAAATCACCGCCATCTTGGCGCACTCGCCGGTGGTGATCACGGCAATGGGCGTGACCTCCGAACCGGTGCCGGCGGTGGTGGGCACCTGGATCAGGGGTAGGCGCTGGCCCTTGGCCTGGTCAATGCCATACACCGCCTCCAGGGTCTGGTCGCACCCTGGGTGGGCCAGCAGCGCCACCAGTTTGGCGACGTCCATGGAGCTGCCGCCACCGAAACCGACAATCAGCTCGGCACCGATATGCCGGGCCCGGCAGACGGCAGCCAGCACGCAGGCATGGCTGGGGTCGGCGCTGACGTCACTGAAAATCGCCGCGCTCAGGTTCGCCTGGGTGAAGCCAGGCAGTACATCGTCAAGCATCCCCAGGCTGACGATACCGGGGTCGGTGACGATCAGCACACGGCGCACGCCGCGTTGCTGGCACAGCTGGGCCAGGCGGCCAGCGGCGCCCGGTTCACAGAGCAGCTGGGCGGTGGTGGCAAAACTGAATGGCTGCATGTTCATGTTCCTTTTGTTCTTGTGGGTGAACGGCACAGCGATCAGAAGGCGAAGTGCGCTTCATCCAGGCTCATCAGGCATTGGGCGCCGCCACGCAACGCCTCACAGTGGGCACTTGCGCGCGGCAGGATGCGCCGCCAGTAAAAGTCCGCTGCGTGCAACTTGGCCTGGTAGAACGCGCTGTCGCCGCTGCCGACGGCCAGTGCCGCACTGGCCCGCTCGGCCGCCCGCAGCCACAACGCAGCCAGCAGCACATAGCCTGAATAGGCAAGAAAATCGACCGACACCGCTCCAATTTCCTGGGGGTCGCAGCGGCATGCGTCGAGCACCTCGGCGCTCAGGTTGCGCCACTCCTGCAAGCGCAGGGTCACTGCCTCGGCCATCCCTGTCAGGTCATCTGCGCGGCACTCGTGCGCCGCCTCCAGCAGTTCATCGATCAACAGGCGCAGCTGCTCGCCGCCGTCGGCCAGTACCTTGCGGCGCACAAGGTCCAAGGCCTGGATGCCATTGGTACCCTCATACAGCTGGGTGATCCGGCTGTCGCGCATCAACTGCTCCATGCCCCACTCGCGAATGTAGCCATGGCCGCCATACAGCTGCACGCCCAGGCTGGCGACCTCCTGGCCGACATCGGTGAGGAAGGCCTTGACCACCGGAATCAGCAGCGCTGCCCGACGCCCGGCGGCGGCCTGCACTTCAGGCTGCGCCGCACCCTGCTCCAGGTCGAGCGCCTGGGCAGCGTAGGCCGCCAGCATCCGGCAGCCCTCGCTGAGGGTCTTCTGGGTGAGCAGCATGCGCCGCACATCAGGGTGGCAGATGATCGGGTCGGCGCTGCGCTCGGGCGCCACCGGGCCGGCCAGGCTGCGCGACTGCAAGCGCTCGCGGGCATAGGTCAGGCCGCCCTGGAACGCGGCTTCGGCAATGCCCAGCCCCTGCAGCCCCACCTGAAAGCGCGCATCGTTCATCATGGTGAACATGCAGGCCAGGCCCTGGTTGGCCTCACCCACCAGCCAGCCGCGGGCGCCGTCGAAGTTCATCACGCAGGTGGCAGCCCCCTTGATGCCCATCTTGTGCTCGAGGGCACCGCAGCCCAGCGCGTTGGGCACGCCCGGTCCACCGTCAGCCGCGCACTCGAACTTGGGCACCAGGAACAGGCTGATGCCGCGCACTCCGGCCGGCGCATCGGGCAGGCGGGCCAGCACCAGGTGGATGATGTTGTCGGTCAGGTCCTGGTCGCCGCCGCTGATGAAGATCTTGCTGCCACTGATGCGATAGCTGCCATCGCCTTGCGGCTCGGCACGGGTACGCAGCAGCGCCAGGTCGGTGCCAGCCTGCGGCTCGGTCAGGCACATGGTGCCGGCCCACTCGCCGCTGACCAGTTTGCCCAGGTAGTCGCGCTTGAGCGCCGGGCTGCCATGCCGGTGCAGGGCAAGCACAGCACCCTCGGTGAGGCCCGAATAGATACGAAACGCCAGCGAGGCGCTCATCAGCATTTCGTGAAAGCAGGCTGCAACCATCTGCGGCAGGCCCTGGCCATCGTGCTCGGCCGGGCCGGTCATGCCGCCCCAGCCCTGCTCGACATACAGCCGGTAGGCCTGGCGGAAGCCTTCGGGGGTCAGCACCTGCCCCTGCTCCAGGCGGCAGCCCTGCTCGTCGCCCTGGCGATTGAGCGGGGCCACCACCTCGCTGGCAAAGCGGGCGCCTTGTTCAAGGATGCCATCGATGGTTTCACGGTCCAGGCCGTTGCCCAGGCGGGCGCAATGTTGCGTCACATCGAAGACTTCATGCAGGACGAACTGCATGTCACGCAGGGGGGCTCGGTAGTTCATGCGCGGCCCTCGCTCACGTCAGCCAGCTGTTTGCCAGCCGCCGCCAGCCGCATCAAAAGACCAGCCGGGCGCCAATGTTCGCCAAACAGGCCTTGCAGCCGCTCCAACCTTGCCAGCAGCATCCCCAGCCCTTGTCGATCGGCCCAGCACATCGGCCCGCCCGTCTCTGCCGGGAAGCCGTAGCCATGCAGGTAAACCCGATCGATGTCCTGGCTACCACCGGCTATGCCCTGTTCGAGAATCTTCGCCCCTTCATTGACCAGCGCCAGCAGGCAGCGCTCACGGATCTCTTCGTCGTCGATCGCACGCCGACGCACACCCAGGTCCTGAGCGATCTTGAGCACCAAGGCATCGACCTCGGGGTCATGCAAGGCTTCGCGGCTGCCGGGTGCGTAACGGTAATAGCCCTGGCCAACCTTCTGCCCGAAACGGCCGAGCGCGCACAAAGCATTGTCGACCTGGACCAACGGGGCATCCATCCCCTCCCCGGCCAGTTGACGTGCGCGCCACTCCAGGTCGATGCCGACCACGTCATACATGCGGAACGGGCCCATGGCAAAGCCGAACCCCTGAAGCGCCTCGTCCACCTGCCGCGGTGTGGCGCCCTCGAGCAGCAACTGCCGGGCCTCGGCGACATAGGTACGCAGCATGCGGTTGCCGATGAAACCGGGGCAGTTGCCTGCCACCACCACCTCCTTGCCCATGCGCTGGCCCAGCGCCACAGCCGCGTCCAGCACTGCGGGCGCGGTAAGCTGCCCGCGCACCACCTCCAGCAGCTTCATCACATGCGCCGGGCTGAAAAAGTGCAGCCCCAACACCTGTTCAGGCCGCCCGGTGACGGCGGCGATGGCATCGATGTCCAGCGCCGAGGTATTGCTGGCCAGGATCGCTTCAGGCTTGAGCGTGCTGTCCAGGGCGCGGAAGATCTCTTGCTTGAGCGCCAGGTTTTCGTACACCGCTTCAATCACCAGGTCGGCCTCGGCCAGCTCGGTGTAGGCCGTTACCTGCCGCACCCGCGCCAGGCAGGCATCGGCCTGGGCCTGGTCGATACGGCCTTTGCCGACCTGCTGGGCCCAAGTCTGCGCGAGCATGGCAAGGCCTGCCTCGGTGGCGCTGGGGTCGTTGTCCAGCCACAGCACAGGCAGCCCGGCACGGGCCAGGCTGATGACGATGCCGCGGCCCATGGTCCCGGCCCCGATCACGGCCGTCTGCTGAACGTTGTAGGAAGTACTCACGCGTGACACTCCTGATTCGGTAGGTGAAGGCATTGCCCTCACCCTAGTCAGGCGCCTACTATTTTTGAAATTCTAATTTTCCATCCCATGTATTTTTCACATGAATATATCCAACTTCGATCTCAACTTGCTGCGCGTGCTGGACATGCTGCTGCGTGAACAGAACGTGTCACGCGCTGCCGAGCGTCTGGCCCTGACCCAGCCTACAGTGAGCAACGCCTTGGCGCGCCTGCGCGACGTGCTCGGTGATCCGCTGCTGGTGCGGGTTGGCCGACGCATGCGCCCTACCCCACGCGCCCTGGCCCTGGAAGGGCCGATTCGCGCGGCGCTGCAACAGATCGAGCAGACGCTCGGCGCCGGCGACAGCTTCGACCCGGGCCGCAGCCACAGGCAACTGCGCATTGCCCTGACCGACTTTGCCGAACAATTGTGCATGCCCAGGTTGCTCGCCACCCTGCAAACCCAGGCGCCGCACTTGCGCGTGGATGTGCTGCACCTGGCACCCAACCTGCCGGCCGATGCCCTCGACCGTGGTGAACTCGACCTGGTGCTGGGGCGCTTCGACGATGTGCCGGCGCGCTACGAGCGCCGCCACTGGCGCAGCGAAACCCTGCACGTGGCGGTGCGCCAGGGGCACCCAGAGGTCGATGGCGCGCTCGATCTGCAAGCCTTCCTGGGCTTGCGTCACTTATGGGTACACGGCGGCCAGACCCGGGGCATGGTCGACCAGTGGCTGGCCGAACAGGGCCTGGCGCGGCGCATTGCCTACACCACGCCCAATTACCTGCAGGCCGCGCACCTGGCCGCCAGCTCCGACCTGTGCGTGGTCTTGCCCACCGCACTGGCCCGCCATTTCGCCCAGCTACTGCCCTTGCAGGTCTTTGACCTGCCTTTCGCCCTGGAGCCCTTCGAGCTTGAACTGGTGTACCTTGCCCACCGTCAGCACGACCCGGCACTGGCCTGGCTGGTAGCGCGCATCATGGACATTCGCAGCGGCTGAGCCATCGCATTCAGGTATGGCCACCCATGCAAGAGTGGTATTGGTTTGCCGGCAACCTCTGTCCTTAGAGTGGTTGCCCCCATAACAACAAGGACCACCCCATGCGCCTACGCTACCTGCCCACCCTGCTGGCCCTCGCCCTGCCCTCCGCGGTGCTTGCCCAGGCGCCGGCCAACGATGCCACCGACCTGACGCGCCAAAGCAACCAGCAATGGCTGCAGCGCCTGCCCTTCGACGACCGGGCTGACTTCGACAACGCCCGCCGCGGCCTGCTGGAAAGCGTCGACCAGGCGGTGCTCAATGCCGATGGCAAAACGGTCTGGGACCTGCAGCGCTACGCCTTCCTCAAGGGCGAGGCACCGGCAACGGTCAACCCCAGCCTGTGGCGCATCGCCCAACTCAATACCATCGCCGGGTTGTTCAAGGTCACCGACCGCATCTACCAGGTACGCGGCCTGGACCTGGCCAACATGACCTTGATCGAAGGCGAGCACGGGCTGATCGTGATGGACCCGCTGCTGTCGGTCGAGACCGCCCGGGCCGGGCTGGCCATGTACTTCAGGCATCGCCCGCAACGCCCGGTGGTGGCGGTGATCTACACCCACCCACACGTCGATCATTTCGGCGGCGTGCGCGGGGTGGTCGACGAGGCCGACGTAAAGGCCGGCAAGGTCCAGGTCATTGCCCCTCAAGGTTTCTTCGAACATGCCATCAGCGAGAACGTACTGGCCGGGCCGGCGATGAAGCGCCGGGCGCAGTACATGTATGGTGCGCCGCTGCCACGCGGGCCACGCGGCCAGGTTGACGCGGGGCTGGGCAAGGGTGTGCCGGCCAATGCCACAGTCAGCCTTATCGCCCCGACTCGGCTGATCGAAAAACCGTTCGAAACCCTGCGTATCGACGGCGTCGATATCGAGTTCCAGCTCACGCCCGGCACTGAAGCACCCGCCGAGATGAACCTGTGGTTCCCTGCGTTCAAAGCCCTGTGCATGGCCGAAAACGCCTCCCATGTGCAGCACAACATACTGACCCTGCGTGGCGCACAGGTGCGCGATGCCAAGGTCTGGGCGCACTACCTGGACCAGTCGCTGCTGCGCTACGGCGATCAGGCCGAGGTGGTGTTCGCCCAGCACCATTGGCCAACCTGGGGCGGCGCGGCGATCCGTGAGTACCTGGCCGATCAGCGCGACATGTACGCCTTCCTCGACAGCCAGACGCTGCGCCTGCTCAACCGCGGCCTGACCCCTACCGAGATTGCGGCCGAACTGACCTCGCTGCCACCCCGGCTGGCCAGCAAATGGTACAGCCGCGACTACTACGGCTCGCTCAGTCACAACGTGCGGGCGGTGTATCAGCGCTACATGGGCTTCTACGACGGCAACCCGGCGACCCTAAACCCCTTGCCGCCAAGCGAGGCAGGCCAGCGCTACGTGGCGGCGCTGGGCGGCAGCGAGCGGGTGCTGACACTGGCGCGCGAGGCGTACGGCAAGGGTGACTACCGCTGGGTGGCGGAGCTCACCCGGCACCTGGTGTTCGCCCAGCCGGACAACAGCGCTGCACGTGACCTGCAAGCCGATGCCCTGGAGCAACTGGGCTACCAGAGCGAGAACGCCACCTGGCGCAACGCTTACCTGACCGGTGCGCAGGAACTGCGCAACGGCGTAGCGGCCGGTGCCAGCAAAGGCGGCAGCGCCGACGACCTGGTACGCGCACTGACCCCGACGCTGTTCTTCGACTACCTGGGTGTGCGCGTCGATGCAGCCAAGGCGGCAGAGCAGGACCTGACCATCAACTGGCGCTTCACCGACCTGAACGAAACCTACGCCCTTACCCTGCGCAACGGCGTGCTCACCCACCGCGATCACGCGCAACACGCCAAAGCGGATGTGCAGATCAACATGAGCAAGGCCACCCTGGACCGCATCGCCCTGAAGCAGACCGGTTTTCTCAAGGAAGCCAAAGCGGGAGGTATCGACATCAGCGGTGAGCGCATGAAGTTCATGCGCTTCATGGCTGGGCTGGATGAGCCTGACGGGCGCTTCAATATCGTCACGCCCTGAGCACGCAATAGCGCCGCGCTAAGCAGTGCGGCGCAACCACACCCCTAGCACCAACCCGGCCACCAGTAATGCAGTCAGCGGTACGGTGCGCGCAGCTGCCCAGCCGCGCTCGCTGCGCAACATGGCCAGGCCGCGGCGGTAGATGGCGCGTTCGCGTACCCTGCCCAGCAGCGCCAACAACACTGCCGCGCCCGCCACAGCCTCCATGCCGCCGCGCCATGCCAGGCAAGCCAGCACCAGTAAAGACAACTGTGTTCGTCGCCAGGCCAACACCGTACGCTCGGCCTGCAAACCGGTGTCGACAGTGCCGTCAGCCATGCCAACGCCCCCATAACAGCGGCACCAGTGCCGCGCAGGCCAGCGCGCAGGCCACGCTCAGCAGCGGTACCAGCCGTGGCAGCGGCAATGGCGCATCGCGACGCAGTGCGCGTTCCACCACCAGCCAGCGCCACCCAGCCCCCAGGCTTACCAGCAGGCTCGCCAGCAGCAACGCGAACTCCATGGCCAGGCGCCCGGACTGTGGCCAGGCATGCGCGGCAAAGGTTTCAAGGGCAATGGCACCACCCAGCAGTGCCAGGGCGGTGCGTAGCCATGCCAGAAAGGTGCGTTCATTGGCCAGGGTGAAGCGCGGGTCAGGTGGCTTGCCAGGCCCCAGCAACCAGCGCTCCCAGGCGCTGTAATGGTGATCGGAACTCATCGGCTGTCCTGTGTGTGGCCCTGGGTGCTCAACGCAGCCCTTGGCTGCGCAGCGCCCCAGGTGAGAAGTACGAAGCGCTGGTGCGCAGATCGAAGGTGAACGGCTTGGGTTGCTCGTTGGTCAGGCCCGACAGTTGGTAACGCCCGCTGCGCAGGTCGTAGATCACCTCCATGGCGTTGACCAGTGCCTGCCCGGTGACATGGTAGTAACTGTGCGCCTGGGCCGTGCGCCACAGCCGCCCTTGGTGGTCGAAGAAGTCTGCCTCGACGATGGCCCAGCTGTCCTCGTCCAGGTAATAGCGGCGGCTGGCATAGATGTGCTCGGCCCCAGGTTTGAGGGTACCGACCAGCTCCCATACCCGGTGCAATTCGTAGCGTGTTGGCTGCGGGTTGACGTGGCCTTGGCCGATCAGCGCGGTGTAGCTGAGCTGTGGCGAAGCCAGGCGATAACTGTTGTAGGGTACGTGCAGGTTTTTTTTGCCGACCAGGGTCCAGTGGTAAAGGTCGGGGGCACCGTTGAACATGTCGCGGCTGTCGGCGGTGCGCAGCCCGGCAGTGCCCGGGCTGATGTTGTCATAGGCCACTGCAGGCGCGCGCCTGACGCGCCGCTGGCTGCTGCTGTACAACCACGACAGGCGCGGCTGGGCGACCTGGTCGAGGGTTTCGTGCAACACCAAGGCATCACCTGCCAGGCGCGATGGCGCGGTCATGCGGTAGCTCAGGTAATACAGTACGTTGCTTGCCTGGCCGCCGGGCAGCACATCGGGCCGGGCGAAGGTTTGCTGCGCGCTGAACATGACGAAGCGACCATCACGACGCGGGGTGATGCTGTCCGACGCCAAGCTGTAACTGCCGTTGCGTGGCCGCGTCAGGTGGTTCCACAGTACCTGCAGGCCATTGCGTGGCAGCGGAAACGCCAGTACCCCGGCAAAACCCTGCACGCCGTTGCCGTCATTGACCAGATGGGCGCTGGCGGCGTTGTGCCTGGCCCACTCGCTCACCCGAGCGGGCACCGCGACACTGCGGTGCGACGGGTAGACCGGCAGGCGAAAAGAGCTGGGGTAACGCTCGAACAGCGCCACCTGGCCTGCCGTGAGCTGCTCGCGATAGTGCGGGTAGTTCTGCGCAGTGATGGTGTACAGCGGCTGCTCATCGGCGTAGGGGTCCAGTGGCGTGCCGTTGACCGCCAGCGAGACCTGCCCCGGTTGCAGCCCCCCGCTCCAGGCCGGTATGCGGCCATCACTGCTGGGTGCACGCTCGGCACCCACGGGTGTCAGCTGCGGGGGCAGTGGCGTGAGTGGCGTGGCGCCAAGGTGAAGGGCCAGCAGGCTGGCATTGACGAACAGAATGCTTCGCAGCAGGGCGACAGGTTTCATGGGTTTGGCCTCTTGTTGTTGTTGGCTGACCTGGCCGGGCGGGCTTGCCTTGGCACGCCCTTTCCGGGTGATACTAGGAGCCACGCTTCGAACCCCACAAATAACGTGTTCGGATACGTGCCATATCAGTTCGGCATACCCTTGGAACCGCTGCGATGACCCTCAAACAGCTCCGCTACCTGATCGCAATCGTCGAAGCCGGCAGTTTCTCCTCGGCCGCGCGTCGCGCCTACATCGCCCAGCCGGCGCTAAGCAGGCAGATCGGCCTGCTGGAGAGTGAACTGGAAATGCAGTTGCTCGACCGCCAGCACGACGGCATCGTTCTGACCGACGCCGGGCGGCAGCTTTACGAGGTGGCCCGCCAGGTGGTGCAGAAACTCGATTCGGTGAAGGACGAGCTCAAATCAAGCCGCGGTGACCCCAAGGGGCATGTCGCCATTTCCATTCCGGCCACTGCCGCAGACCTGCTGCTGCCGGAAATCCTCAAGCGTGCCGAACAGCGCTTCCCCGGTGTGACCTTGACCGTGTGGGATGGCCTGAGCCGCAACGGTGGCCAGGCCATCGAACTGGGCAAGGTTGACTTCGGCGTGGTGCCCAACGCCGAGGAGCTTGAACATGTCGAAGCCGAGGCGATCTTTACCGAGGCGCTGTACTGGGTCGGCCCTTCAGCAGCAGGCGCCGCCGACACCATTACCCTGGCTGAAGCCGCCGCCACGGGGCTGGTGCTGCCACCAAAGGCACTGCACCTGCGCCGGCGCATCGAACAGGCGGCCATGGAAGCCGGCGTGCCGTTGGCGGCCGCCTACGAGCAGCAGTCGGCACCCGGCATCGCCAGCCTGGTGCGCGCAGGGCTAGCGGCGACCATCAGCAACTGGCCGCCGCTGTGCGAGCTGCTGGAACCTACGCAGGCACGGCTCATCGTCGAGCCACGCATCAGCCGCACCATTGCCCTGGCGCACTCACGGCACAAGCCCCTGTCGTTTGCCGCAGGCTGCTTGCACGACCTGGTGCGCGGGCTGCTGATCGAACTGGTACTCGGCGGCCGTTGGCGTGGTGAGCTGATCGGCGGCGATGACGCGCCGCTCGGGTCGGTGCCGGGGGTTCAGCTGGCTGTCTGAGAGCGCGCCGGCACGCCATGCTCGACCGCAACCGGTTCACCCAGGCGCTTCAGGGTGCGCTGCGGGTTCAAGGTCACCAGGCCCGCCAGCCCGGCCACGACCAGTACGGCGCCACAGACCAGAAAGCCCTGGGCATACCCTGCAGGGTGCTCGGCGCCTGCGCCTTGCACCAGCACCCCGGTTATCACTGGCGCAGCCAGGCCGGCCAGCGAAGCGATACCGTTACCGATCGCAAGCACCCCGCCCCGCTGGGCCGTCGGGGTGAACTCGGCGAGCATGGCCGGCCCCACGGAGTACATGACCAGTGCCAGCCCGCCACTTAAAGTCAGTGCGCCAACCCGCACGGCGGTGCTCAGGCCTGGCAACACCAGCGACGCAGACAGCAGCCCGGCAAGTATCAGGCACAGCGAGACGAATACGCCGCGCGCCACGCGCGACGATACGCCACGGCGCATCAGGCGTTGTGA
This sequence comes from Pseudomonas sp. TR47, assembly GCF_044143025.1. Taxonomy (NCBI): domain Bacteria; kingdom Pseudomonadati; phylum Pseudomonadota; class Gammaproteobacteria; order Pseudomonadales; family Pseudomonadaceae; genus Pseudomonas; species Pseudomonas sp. TR47. The sequence goes on from NZ_JBHFCS010000023.1 coordinate 22,725, forward strand.
CAACCAGGCCATCAACAGGCTCAACGGCGTGGTCACCACCACGAACATCACGAAGATCCGCCCCGTCTGCAGGGGGTCGATGCCCAGGCCGACCTGCAGATAACTGGGCACCCAGGTCAGCGTCAGGGCCAGCGACCAGTTGGCGGCGAAGTGGCAGAGGTAGTTGCCCATCACGCTGGGGTCACTCAGCAGCTTGCGATACGGTATGGCCTGCTCATCGCTCTTGAGCTGGCTGGCGCGCAGGCGCTCAAGGGTGCCCTCCTGCCCCAGCCGCCACCACAACAGGCACCACACCAGGCCGATCAGCGAAAGGATGATGAAGTTGGTGCGCCAGCCGTAGTGCAGGCTGACCCAGGGGATCATCGCGCCAGCCACCAGCAGCCCCATGGCGCTACCGGCATGCAGCAGCGCCACAGGCAGGTTGCGACGGTCATTGGGGAACCACTTGTACAGCGCATGGGTGGCGACCGGCGATGCCGGCCCCTCACCGATGCCCAGCAGCACGCGGCAGGCAACGATGGCCCACAGTGAAGTGGCGAACAGCATCGGCAACTGGATCACCGCCCAGAACAGGCCCATGCCCAATAGCAGTGTGCGAGTGGGGCGCCGGTTGGCCATGAAGCCTCCGACCACGGCGGACAGGGCGAAAAACCAGTGCAAAGCACCGCCAATGAGCCCGAACTCGGTCGCCGTCAGGCCCAGTTCGGCACTCATCGGCACCGCGACCAGGCCGATCACCACCTTATCGAGAAAATTGACCAGCATCAGCAAGGCCAGCAGCACGGCCACCATCCAGGCCGTACGGGGGTTGGGCAGGGAAGCATCCACAGTCATGGCGATTACTCTTGTTATTGTTGTGGAATGTAACAAAAGGCCGCCGCAGCGGCGGCCCGAGGGTCACGCGGGCATCAGCACGCCTTTGGCGATGGTGTTGCGCTGGATTTCACTGGTACCGGTCAGGATGCGCATCATTCGGGTGGCACGGAAAATCCATTCCACCGGGTGGCCCTGCATCAACCCGGCACCGCCATGCACCTGCACGGCCTTGTCGGCAATGCGGAATGCGGCCTCGGAGACGAACAGCTTGCACATCGGCGCCTGGGTACGGATATCGCCGCCAGCATCGTTCACCTGCGCCGTGGCGTAGACCATACTGCGTGCTGCATGCAGCTCGGTGGCCATGTCGGCGATCATATGGTTGACCGCCTGGAACATGGCGATCGGCTGGCCGAACTGCTTGCGGCTACGGGCATGCTCGATCGACAGGTTCAGGGCCAGGCCGGCCATGCCCAGCAAGGTCGGGCAATGCAGCAGCCGGTTGAGGGTAATGCGCCCCATGGCCAGCTTGAACCCTTGGCCCTCCTCGCCAATCAGGTTGGCCGCTGGCACGCGCACCTCATCCAGCACGATGTCGCCATGAGCCCCACCACCGGACATCACCGCATAGTCGCTTTCGACACGCACGCCCGGCGCCTTGAGGTCGACGAAGAACGCCGAAATGCCCTGCGCGCCCTGCCCGGGCCCGGTCACGGCCAGCAACACCGCCAGGTCGGCGTAAGTGGCACCAGAGATGTAGCGTTTGCTGCCGCTCAGCACGTAGTGATCACCGTCGCGGCGCGCCTGGGTGCGGATGGCAGTGGCGTCCGAACCTGCCTCGGCCTCGGTCAGGGCGAAGCACACGGCTTTCTCGGCGCGGCACACCGGCTGCAGGAAATGCTCCACCTGATAGGGGCTGGCCACTTTGAGCAGGTGGCCCACCCGCGGCGGCCCGGACAGCTCACCCAATACATGCGGGGCCAGCATCGAGCCGGTCAGTACCGTGGCTTCCTTCACGGCGCACAGGTCAGCCACGCTCAAACCTGCACCACCCATGGCCTCAGGCAGCATGAGGGTGTAAAGGCCCTGCTCGCTGGAGCGTTTCCATACTTGCCGCAAGACCGCCTGAGGGTGTGGGCGCGCCCAGTCCAGCTGCATTTCCTGCTCCAGCGGGCGAACCTGGTCGCGGACGAACCCTTCGATGGCTTCGATGATCTGCGCAGCTTTTGCACTCGGTTGATACATGGTCATGCTCCCTGATCAGATACGACGATCGCTGTGTTGCCAGTAGGCTTCCCGGACCAGGCGGCGGACCACCTTGCCATTGGGGTTTTTCGGCAGTTCGGTGACAAAATCCACGCCGCGCGGCTTCTTGAAACCGGCCAGTGCGCGGCCGCAGCGCTCGATGAGCTCGGCGGCGTCAAGCTGTGCGCCGGGCTTGAGCACCACCACAGCGCGCACCGCTTCACCCCACTGCTCGTCAGGCACGCCGACCACTGCCACCTCGAACACTTCAGGGAAGCCGTAGATCACCTGCTCCACTTCGCTGGGGTACACGTTGAAGCCCCCGGAAATGATCATTTCCTTCTTGCGGTCGACGATGAACACGTAACCCTGCGCATCGACCGTGGCCAGGTCGCCGGTCAGGTAGTAGCCGTCGCGCATGACTTCGGCGGTGAGCGCCGGCGCGCGCCAGTAGCCCTGCATGATGTCCGGCCCCTTGACCACGATTTCGCCGATCTCGCCCGGTGCCACATCCTCGAATGCCTCGTTCACCACCCGCAGGTCGGTTTCGAAATAGCAGCGCCCGCAAGAGGCCAGGCGCTGGTAGTTGCCGTCTTCGATCAGGTGGTCCTGCTCGGTCAGTACCGTGACCAGCGAACAGGTTTCGCCGGCACCATAACCTTGCACGAGAATCGGCCCGAACAGTTCGATGGCCTTTTTCACCAGGGCCGGGGCCATGGGCGCGGCGCCATACATGACCAGTTTGAGGCTGGACAGGTCGAAGCGCTCGACGTCGGGATAATTGACCAGCCGGTTGATCATGGCCGGTACCAGGAACAGCCGCGTCACCCGCTCACGTTCGATGGCCTCCAGCAACAGGCGATCGTCGTAGCGGTCGAGCAGCAGGTTGCAGGCGCCCACCGCCAGCAGCGGCATGATCTGCATGCCGCTGGCATGGGTGATCGGCCCCACATGGGCCATCACATCGTCAGGGCCTGAACGCCGCGTGGGGCTGGCGATGCTCTTGCGGACCAGCGCCTTGCGGTTGCCAAACGACAACATGGCCGCCTTGAGTACACCGGAGCTGCCGGAGGTGTAATGCAGCACTGCCAAGGCGTCGTCGGCAGGGTCCAGGCTACACGGTGCCTCGCTGCCGCGCTCAAGCAGCGCGGCATAACCCAGGTCACCGCCCTCGCCTTCCAGCGCGATCACCTGGCGCAACATCGGCAAGGCCGCGCGTCGTTCAGCCAGCGCCTGGGCGAAGGTGGCATCGGTGATCAGCGCAACGCTGCAGGAGTCTTCCAGCACCCGTACCACTTCATCCAGCGACAACCGCGCGTTGATCGGCACCTTGACCATCGCCGCCTTGTACAGCGCCACCTCTGCCTCTACCAGCTCCACGCGGTTGGCAGCCAGGATCGCCACATGTTCACCGCTGGCAACGCCCAGTGCGCCCAGCCCCGAGGCCAGGCGGTTGCTGCGCCGTTCCAGCTGGGCATAGGTCAGGCGCGTCTGGCCGTCTGCCACGGCAGTGTGGTCCGGCCAGTAGCGGGCACTGCGGGTAATGATCTTTCCAAGGTTCACGTTGTTGTTCTCGTCGACAGGAAGACATCGACGATGCTAAACAGCCAGGCGCGGGCGGATGTAATACCAGTTTCCGATGCCGGCCATAACGAATTTGGCTGGCATCGGACAAACGCCGGAAACCGTTTGTGCATTGCCCCAGGCACTGGCGTTTACAGGCCAGTTTCACCAGATGGCAATGTCATAGGTCAGGTAGAGGCGGTTGCTGTCCCGACCGCGGGAATAGTCAGACCTGTAGACATAGTTGCGCAGCCGTACCCCCAGCCCTTTGAGTGCCCCGCCCTGCACCACATACGCAAGCTCGGCGTCACGCTCCCATTCACTCAACCCCTGCGCCCCGGAGCGACCGTTGTCGCCGCTCAGGTAGCGTGTCATGAAGGTCAGCCCAGGCACGCCTGCGGCGGCAAAGTTGTAGGCATAGCTTGCCATCCAGGTCTTTTCTTCTTCCTCGATGAACTTGCCGATGCCAACGTTGCTGAACGAATACACCGTGGCACCACTGATGTACGGCAGGCCGGCTTCACCGTCCAGCACCTGATACCCGGCGCCGAAGGTGTGCCCTGAATGGGCGTAGGACACCTGTGCGCTGAACATGTCGTTGTCGATGCTGCCGCCGTACGCCGCGCCGCTGTCACGGCTGGTGAAATACCGCAGGTCGGTGGTCAGCACCCCGCCGGCCAGCGCAAGGTCATGTACCAGGCCGGCAAAGTCCTGGCGGTAGAAATGCTCGAGCTGACCGTGGAAGTAGCTCAAGCGCAAGTGCTTGCTGAACGCGTAGTCGGCGCCGGCGAAGCTGAAGTCGCCAGACTCGGCGCCGCCATAACCGTCCAGGTACAAGCCGGAACTGTTGGACGAGTCGCGTTGCTTGAACCGGTCCAGATGCCCGGCAGTGAGCGTCAGCCCCTCGATATCGGTACTCGTCAGCTGCGTACCCTGGTAGGTCTGCGGCAGTACTCGGGCATCGTTGTAGACCAGTACGGGGGTCTTGGGCAGCAAGGTACCGTGCTTGACTACCGTACTACCCAGGCGGGCCTTGGCCGTTACCCCGGCACTGGCGAACTCTTGGGCGGCGCGACCGTCGTCATGCACCGGCAACAGGCCCGTACCGCTGCGGCCACGGCCGGAGTCCAGCCTGACCCCCAAGAGCCCCATCGCATCGAGCCCCAGGCCCAGCGTGCCTTGGGTAAAGCCCGACTGATAGTCGAGCAGGAAGCCTTGCGCCCACTCGGTTCGCTCGCTTTTGGCGGTGGCGGCGGCGCGGGCGCTCATACCCTGCTCGTCGCGGAAATTCTCGTTGAAATAAACGTTGCGCAGTTGCAGTTTGAGCTTGCCGTCATCGACAAAACCGGCAGCGCCGGCAACAGGCAGGCAGCCGCAGAGCAGGCCACAGGCGGCCGCCACACGCAGAGCAGTTGGGGACATGTTCGGTACTCTGTTGTTGTTTTTGAATGAGTAGAAAGCGGGCGCCAGGCGGCGCCCAGGGCCAATCAGACGAAGAAGGACAAGGCACCGGTGAGCAGGGCCAGCGCGGTGATCACCAGCGAGGTGAGCACCGCCCATTTGACGGTGGCCTTCTGAAAGTCGCCGATATCGCGGTCGACCATGCCCACCAGCAACAGGGTCGAGGCCACCAGAGGGCTCATCAGGTGCACCGGCTGGCCGAGCACCGAAGCGCGGGCGATCTCGACCGGGTCGATGCCGTAGGCGGCAGCCGCGTTGGCCAGGATCGGGACTACGCCAAAGTAGTAGGCATCATTGGACAGGACGAACGTCAGCGGCATGCTGGTGATCGCCACCACCAACGGGAACCAGTGGCCCCAGGACTGCGGAATCCAGTCCACCAGTGTCTGCGCCAGCGCATCGACCATCTTCGTGCCGGAGAAGATGCCGGCGAAAATCCCTGCGGCAAACACCAGCAGCACGACCGTCATGGCGTTGCCGGAGTGGGCCAGGATGCGCTCTTTCTGCACCTCGAGTTGCGGGTAGTTGATCATCAAGGCAGCGACAAAACCGATCATGAACAGGATCGCTGCGTGCATCACGCCCAGGACCAGCGCGATCATCACCGCCACCACCAGCAACAGGTTGACGTAGGCAAGCCGCGGACGCTTGTGCGGCGTGTCCTCGAGAATCGCCTTGATGTAGCAATTGCCGCCACCGGATTCGAGCTTGATGTTGCCGATGCGTTTGCGTTCGGCACGGCCCAGCAGGAACGCGGTGAAGACTACCCAGGCAGCCCCACCGATCATGGTCGGCAACATCGGGATGAAGTACTCGGTCGCATCGAGCCCCAGCGCGGCGATGGCCCGTGTCGCCGGCCCGCCCCATGGGCTCAGGCCACTCATGATGCTCAGCGAAAGCATCGCCACCGTTGCCAGGATCATCGGGTTCATGCCGATGCGCTTGTACAGCGGCAACATGGCCGCACAGGTGATCATGTAGGTGGTAGTGCCATCACCATCGAGCGCCACCAGCAGCGAAAGCAGTGCAGTGCCGATGGCGATCTTGATCGGGTCGCCATTGACGCGTTTGAGAATCTTGCGGATCAGCGGATCGAACAGCCCTGCGTCGATCATCAGGCCAAAGAACAGAATGGCGAACAACAGCAGTGCAGCCGACGGGGCAACCATCTTCAGGCCGTCGAGCATCATCTTGCCGGTTGTCGGCGCAAACCCGCCGATCACGGCGAACACGATGGGGACTACGGTGAGCGCAACGATCGGCGACAGCCGTTTACTCATGATGAGGTAGGTGAAGGTCACCACCATGATCAGGCCAAGCAATGCGAGCATGATTGGGTTCTCTTGTTTTTATTCTACGGCGTGGCCATCTGGCGCGCAGGCGGCCCCCTGCCCCACTCGGCATCACAGTGATGCTGAGCGGGGTTCAAGTCAACGAAGGGTGTTACGGGTGATGATCAGCCGTGATGACGGGGCTCTGCAGGCCAACTGGGCGCTGTTGGCGCGGCCTGCCCGGCGAGCGGCTCACGCTCTCCGTTCAGGGTGCGCATCAAGGTATCCCGCTCACAGGCATTTTCCGAAAGCGAGACCACCACGGTGGCAACTGCATTGCTGGCCAGGCTGGTCAGGGCGCGCGCCTCGGACATGAAACGATCGACGCCGATCAGCAGCGCCAAGCCTGCCAACGGGATGTCGTGGATGACGGTCAGGGTCGAGGCAAGGGCTACGAAGCCACTCCCGGTCACACCGGCAGCGCCCTTGGAAGACAGCAGCATGATGGCGAGCATGGTGATGGTCTGCCCCAAGGTCAGGTCGATGTTGCACGCCTGGGCGATGAAGATGGCCGCCAGTGACAGGTAGATCGCCGTGCCGTCCAGGTTGAAGGAGTAACCGGTGGGCAGCACCAGCCCCACCACCCCTTTTTTGCAGCCCAGTTTTTCCAGTTTCTCCAGCATGCGCGGCAACACCGGCTCGGTAGAAGAAGTACCGAGCACCACCAGAAACTCCTCACGGAAATAACGCAGCAGTTTCCACAGGCTGAAACCATGCGCGCGGCAGATGCCACCGAGCACGACGATGACGAAGAAGGCGCAGGCGATGTACAAGGTGCCTACCAGCTTCGCCAGGGCGCCAAGCGAGCTGATGCCGTACTGGCCTACGGTAAAGGCCAGGGCACCGAACGCACCGATCGGCGCGAAGCGCATCAGGTAGCCAAAAATGCGAAACACCATGGCCGACGCGGATTCGAGCACATCCAGCACTGGCTTGCTCTTCTCACCCATCGAGGACAGGGCAAAACCGCTGAGTACCGCGATGAACAGCACCGGCAGCACTTCGCCTTTGTTGAATGCGCCGATAAAGGTATCGGGAATGATGTGCATGAAAAAGTCGACCACGCTCAGTTTCGCCGCCGACGCCGCATACTGGCTGAGCCCCTCGGTGCTGAGGGTGGCGGGGTCGATGTTCATGCCCTCGCCGGGACGGAAAAGGTAGACCGCCGCAAGGCCGATGATCAGGCTGACAACGGTCAACCCCAGGAACAGGAGCAAGGTCTTGCTCATCAAGCGCCCCAGCGAACGCTTGTCGGTCATGCCGGCAATCCCGGTGACAATGGTGCAGAACACGACAGGCGCGATCATCATCTTGATCAGCTTGATGAAGGCATCGCCCAGCGGTTTGAGCGCAACGGCCTGTTGCGCCCAGAAATGTCCGACCACTACGCCCAGCACGACGGCGCAGAGAATCTGGAAGTACAGTGATTTTGCGATCTTCATGAGGCATCACCCATTGTTGAAATTGTGCGGATGCGCTTTGTTGCCTGGGTTACCACGGTTTGACGCCAGGCCGGGTTTCAACCGGCCATACGCTGAAAACCAGGGGCGTATACAAAACCGGAGAACAGCCTGCGGGCAGTTCGTACCACCGAGGCCTGAATGGTCTGGCCATCAGGGCCGCCGCGCGAAAGCGCGACATCGATACCGCCGCTGGGATGTTCCAGGCGTACTTGGGTGAGTGCTTCGGCAGCATCACCGAGCATGTCCATCACGACAGTGCCTGGGCTGACGCAGGCAGTTGCCAGCCCGATGGACCCTGTGATGGCCAGCGCCCGGTGGCAGTTGTGCGGCATGAAATACCGGACCTGCAGCGTACCGTCAAAGCGTGGTGCCGATATCAGCACGGGCTTTGGGATCACCATGCCGCTGACGTCGCCCAGGCCCATGGCCTTGCCCGCTTTCAGGCGCAGGGCTTCCAGGCGCTGCAGCAGGGCCGTGTTCGCATCCAGTTGCGCTGGGGTTTCCGACCCCGTTACGCCCAGTTGCGCGGCATCGACGATCATCATGGGCATGGCCATGTCGATGCAGGTCACGGGAATACCGTCGATCACATCCTTGGCCTGCCCCGTCGGGAACAGCTTGCCGGTCTTGCTACCCACGGCATCGAGGAAAGTCAGGTGAACCGGGGCGGCAGTGCCCGGCACGCCGTCGATCGCCGTACGCCCTTCGTAGCGCACGATGCCGCCGGGTGTCTCCACCAGCGAATTGACGAAAGTGTTGGTGTTGAGGTTGCGGATACGCACCAGGGTCTTGCCGTCATTGCCCTTGACCAGCCCTTGCTCGATGGCGAAAGGGCCGACGGCACACAGCATGTTGCCGCAGTTGGGGGCGGTATCGACGCGGCGCTGGGCAACCATCACTTGCACGAACAGGTAGTCGACGTCGGCGTCGGCATGCAGCGAAGGGCTGATGATGGCCACCTTGCTCGTCTGCGGGCTGCCACCGCCGATGCCGTCGATCTCAAGCTCGTGACCGGAGCCCATCAGGTTGATCAGCAGCTCGTCGCGCTCGACCACATTGGCTGGCAGATCCCACGCATGAAAGAACGGGCCTTTGGAGGTACCGCCGCGCATGAGCACACAAGGAATTCGTTGCATGACTACTGACTCTTGTTGATCAATTGGGGAAATTGATGTTCTGGACACAAGAGTGACAAAGATTGATAAATCGATCCAATGCAAATATCGTAGCTATTATTGCGTTTAACAAAACAATAAAGCGGTGAATCCCCTTAGGAACGCATCATGGAATATGAGCTGCAAGACATAAGATCTTTCGTGAAAATCGCCGAACTTGGCAGCTTTCACGAGGCGGCTGAGGTGCTGCACCTCTCGCAACCTGCGTTGAGCCGGCGGATAAAAAAGCTCGAGGAGGGTCTGGGAACGCCCCTGCTCGAGCGGACCACCCGTCGCGTGAGCCTGACCACCGTCGGCCGCGATTTTCTGCCCAAGGCCAGGCGCCTGCTGGATGATTTTGAAGATTCGATCCTGAGCATTCGCGAACTTGCAGAGCGCCAGACCGGCCAGGTGACCCTGGCCTGCATCCCAACCGCCGCGTTCTACTTCTTGCCCTCGGTGATTCGTGACTACAACGAGCAGTACCCGAAAATCCGTATTCGGCTGCTGGACCTCAGTGCCAACGAGGGGCTGGAGGCGGTGCTGCGCGGCGAAGCCGATTTCGGCATCAACATGATGAGCGGCCAGCATCCGGATATCGAGTTCGTGTCGCTGGTGCAGGAGCGTTTCGTGCTGGCCTGCCGGCGCGACCACGAGCTGGCCGATCGCGCTTCGGTCACCTGGACAGAGCTTGCCGATTACCGGCTCATCGGCGTCGGCCGCCTCAGTGGCAACCGCATGTTGCTGGACCATGCGCTGTCCGGGCTTAGCTGGCGGCCGAAGTGGTTCTATGAGGTGCAGCACCTTTCCACCTCGCTGGGCATGGTCGAAGCCGGGCTGGGGGTGTCGGCCATGCCAAGCCTGGCCATGCCGGCTGCCGACCATCCAACGCTGGTGAGCATTCCGCTGATGGAGCCCGAGGTGACACGCACGCTCGGGCTGGTGTATCGACGTGGGGCCTCGCTTTCACCAGCGGCAGAGAAGTTTGTTTCCATTTTGCTGGAGAAGTGGCCGAACCGTTGATCGGTTGGGGTTACTCAAGAGTCAGGTTTTTAACGGATTGTCCGGGGGCGGGATATCGGGAGGTGGACGCCACAGCAATCCCCAAAGGCCAAAAATCAGAACGCCGGCACAACATCGCCGTGGTAGCGATCCAGGATGAACTGCTTCACCTGAGGCGAATTCAACAATGCCCCAAGCTTCTGTACAGCCGGGTCGTTAGCCTTGTCCCTGCGTACATACAGGTAGTTGGCGTACGGCGATTCCGAGCTTTCGATGAACAACGCATCCTTGTGCGGCTCAAGCTTGGCCTCCAGCGCGTAGTTGGCATTGATCAGCGCCAGGTCCACCTGACCAAGGACGCGCGGCAGCATGGCGGCTTCAAGTTCCTTGAACTTCAGATGCTTCGGATTGCTGGTGATGTCAGCGGCGGTCGCCATGATATTGCCAGGGTCCTTGAGCGTGATCAGCCCCTGCTTGGCAATCAGTAGCAGTGCGCGCCCGGAGTTGGTGGGGTCGTTGGGAATTGCAACGATGGCGCCGTCCTGCAACTCGGCCACAGATTTGACCTTGCTTGAGTAGGCCCCGAACGGTTCGATGTGTACAGCAACAACCGGTACCTGGTCGCTATTGGGCCGGTCTTTCTTGTACGCCTCGTAGTAGGGCTTGCTCTGGAAGTAGTTGGCATCCAGCCGGCCCTCGTCTACCTGGCGGTCAGGCTGGATATAGTCAGTGAAGACCTTTATATCCAGCTCGACCCCCTGCTTGGCCAGCTCAGGTTTGAGGAACTCCAGAATCTCGGCGTGAGGCACAGGCACCACAGCGATCTTGAGCGTTTCAGCCTGTGCAGTACCGAGCGTGGCAGCCAGCAGAGCCAGCGAAAGTGCAATGCGCTTCACGAGAGTTTTCCTTGGAATCGTTGGAGGGTGAACGATGAAAGATCGAGGTCGGTCGAGCCCCGGATGCACCACTGGGCGAATGCCTCGCCCAAGGCGGCGGAGTGTTTGAAACCATGGCCAGAGCACGCTGACACCACCAAGGTGTGCTTCAGCGCAGGGTGTTCGTCGATAATGAAGTGGCGATCTGCAGTGACGGTGTAGGCACAAACGGCAGACTTGACGACCTTGTCGGTCACCCCGGCGATACGGCCTTGTACTTGCAACTCGTACATCTCGCGCTCTTCTGCCGCGCTCACGGTCCGGTCCAGCAGGTCGGGCAGCGATGCCGTGTGGTATTGGGCCGTGGCGATTTTCAGGCTGCCCTCACCCGGCAGCGCAGGGAAACCGTAATTGATTTTGTCGTCCCCGCGCCCATGGGTCAGGATGAACGTTGGCGATGCACCCTCAAGGCCCGCCTCGGCTTCGAGCTCGAACCAGAAAAGCTTCTGCCGGTAGACACGCAGCAAACGGTCGAACGGCTCGCCCAACAAACCACCCGCCCAGTTGCCGGCACTGAACACCAGTTTGCGGGCCTTTAACGTACGCAGGTTGGTGCAGACCGTGACGCCGCTTTCATCCGAGCTGATCTGAGTAACCGTTTCACCTGTGTGCAGCGTTGCCCCGTGTTGCACTGCCAGGCGCAACTGCGCGTCGATGCACCGTTCGGGGCGCACGAAACCGCCACCGGGCTCGAAGTAGCCGATCGCATCGTCGCGCACGTTGGCAAATTGCGGGAAGCGCTGACGGATCTGTGCAGCGCCAAGCACTTCGTGCTCGATTCCGTAGGCTTGGGCCAGGCCTATGGTGCGCAGGGTGAAATCGCTTATATCGTCCAGATCGAAGTCGGGACTGGAGGTCAGTGCCAGCAAACCGGACTGCTCGAACAACGATTCGCCAGACAGCGCCTCAAGTTCACGCCAGATTTGCTGAGCCCTCTTCACGATGGGAACATACTGGGCACCCTCGCCTACGGAAAGCCGGGTAATGCGCGTATCACCGTGGCTCGAGCCAAAGGTATGCGGTGGGTGGTAGCGATCGACCCCCACCACATCCACGCCCGCCTTGGCCAATTGATAAACGGTGGCGGCCCCCATGGCACCAAGCCCGATGACGACTACTTCGCAGTGCTCCACTGAGTATCGCTCGCTCAAAAAGGCGCTAGTTGAAAGCAGGCGGGCTCAGTAAACAAAGAATTAAAGGGTATATCGATATGCTCTTGAGTAGACCGTGTTCAACCTCAGCTTTCTTTCACTGGCGCGGGTGCCGTTGCGCGAGCGCGTTTAGCAGCATTACCGGACCGATCGCTTGCCATCCACAACAGCAGTGACAAGCCCACCGCCAGCACTGCAATCAGCGCACCCACCCAGCCCAGCGCCGCCAGCCCCAACTGCTCAATGGTGACGCCGCCAATCACAGCGCCCAACCCGATGCCCGCGTTCGCCGCAGAGACGTTCAGCGTGCCGGCGAGGGCCTGCGCTTTGGCGCCTGCGATCATCACGCGCACCTGGCAAACAGGGAACAACGCGGTATACGCAATACCCCACGCGGCCAGGGCCACAACCAGCAACCACAGCGTATCGACCGCGGGTGGTGCACCCGCCATGCCGGCGCCCAGCACCGTCAACAACACGATGGTCGCGCCAAGCGGGCTGCGGTCGACCAGCCGCCCGCCGATGGCATTGCCAATCATGCCCACCGCACCGAAGCCCATCAGCCACCAGCCGACCTGCGCGCTGGGCACATGGGCAAGGCGCTCGAGCATGTCAGCCAGGTAGGTGTATGCGCTGAACATGGCAGTGAACACCACCACCGAGAGCGCGACGTGGAAGACGAACTTCGGATCCCGCAGGATGACCGTCTGGCGTTCGCCGCCCGCCCTTGTGGGGGCCTCTGGCAACTGTGGCAGGAACACCCACATCAGCAGCGCAATGACCAGGCAAAGGCCCGAGATCAACCAGAAGGTGCCCCGCCAGCCGAGCGCATCGGCTGCCAGTGTGCCCAAGGGAATGCCGAACACGAACGCCGCCGTGATGCCCAGATAGACCCGGGCGACCGCCTTGCCTTCATTGCCTTTACCCGCCAGCTGGGCTGCCGATTCACTGGCGGTACCCCAGAACACGGGAAGCGTCGCAGCAGCCAGGATGCGCGACAATGCCATGGTCCAGAAGTCAGTAGCGACCGCCGACAGCGCATTGGATGCGGCGAAGATCAGCAGGACCCCGAGAAACACCTTTTTGCGATCCCAGTGGGATATCGCAGCGGTGAGAAACGGCCCGACAAGCATCACGGTAAAGGCGAACACGGTGACCAACTGACCCGCTTTGGGCACAGTAATACCCAGATCCCGGGCGAGCCCGGGCAAGATGCCGAGAATGATGAATTCGGTGGTCAGCACCGCGAACGCCGCCATCGTGAGGATCAGAATGCTGGTGCCTGCACGGGCATCTGCTGCCCCCGACAGGGACGCAGGGTTGGCATGCATGAGCGAATACTCCAGAACAGGAAAATGGAGCAGGAGGTTATACTGGAATAAAATTATCATCTTGGGTATTTAAGCAAGGATACTTAAGAAATTTATTCAACAGTTGGAGGCGCCATTGCTCAGTGAACAACGCTTGAAGGGCATTGCGGTTTTCATTTGCGTGGCAGAGGCCGGAAGCTTCACTGCTGCGGCCGAACGCATGAGCCTGACCACCTCCGCAGTCAGCAAAAGCGTGGCGCGGCTGGAGCAGCGCCTGAACATGAAGCTCTTCGCACGCACCACACGGCGCCTGGCACTGACCGATACGGGGGCCAATTACTACCAGACCTGCAAGCAGATCCTGGCCAGCCTGGAAGAGGCCGAAATGCAAATGCACAGTGCCCAGACCGAGCCCTGCGGCCGGGTGCGCATTGACCTGCCGGCGTCATACGGCAAACTGCGGGTACTACCGCTACTCATCGAGTTCATTGCCGAGCATGAACTGCTGATGCCACACATCACGCTCACGGACCGCTTCGTCGATCCCATCGAGCATGACATCGACATCCTGGTGCGCATTGGCGGGCCGCAGACCTGGCCCCAGGGTGTAGAGCGGCGGCTGATTGGCATCCAGCAGCACATCTTTTGCGCAGCACCAGGTTATCTGCAAAGACGGGGCGTGCCTGAAACCGAACGGGACCTTCATGAGCACGGGTGCGTGCTTTACGGCAGGACCGACGGCGGTGTGTATCCGCTGCACTTCCCGGGCGCTCATGCCAGTGACAGCGAGCAGCGCGTGGTCTCGGGCCGTATTGCAATCGGCAACGCAGAAGGCCAGCTTGCCATGGTGCTGGCCGGGCTGGGGGTGGCCCAATTGCCCTCCTGGCTGGTGCAGGAACATCTTGACGCTGGCACGCTGGTCCAGATCCTGCCTGAGCTGAGCACCATCGGCCTGCCTATCAACGTTGCATGGCTGAAAAGCCGGCAGTCGCTTCCTAAAGTAGCCGCATTGGTCGATGTGATCTGCGCCAGGCTGAGCCAGCAAGCAGCCAAAGCCGGCTAGAGGGGTTGCTCAGCGCTTTGCTCCCCTTCTGCAGGCTGGGTGGTCGAGAGCTCCAGCGCCCCCCTGAGCAAGGCATTGAGCATCGCGCCTGCCTCGCCACCCCGCCCCTCCAACAGCCTCAGCGGAATTCCCTTCAGTGCAGTGGCCGACTCGGCCAGGCCATCACCCAGCAGCGCCAATGGGCAGGCGATATCCATCTGCAAGGCGCGCAGACGATCTGCCAGGCCACTGCTCACTGGGGGCTGCACCAGAACCACCAGCGCGGCAGGCGCAATGGCTGCACACAGCAGTGGCAACTCCTCAAGTGGTTGTTCGCTGCTCAGCACGTCGATACGCTGCTGCTCACCGCTCAGCAGCAAGCCGTGGCACAGCAGTTCAAGCTCAGCACTGCCCCCGGTACCGGCCAACAGCACGCGCGGGGCGCTGGCCTGGTTCAACTGCAGGCGCAACAGCAACCGGGCGCGCAGAAAGGCATCGAGAAACAGCCACTGGCTACGCTGGCCGTAAGAGCTGCCCGACTGTAATGTGCGCCACACAGGCATCAGTACGTCGAGCAACACCGTGGTTTTGGGGAACAGGGTGAACAGCTGCCCGTGAATACCCTCGAGCGCCTGGCCATCGAACGTCTGGGTTGCACGTAGCACGGCAGCACGCCACGCGGCAAAGCCATCAGCAGCCGGTTCAACCGTTTGCTCGTATGCGTCTCGCCGTCTGGCCAGCATTTCGCTGACTTTGCCGATCGGCAGGCCACTGGCGGTCCAGCGCAGTATGTCGCGGATGTGCTGGACATCCTGTGCGGTGTACAGGCGATGGCCGCCCTCGGTGCGCTGCGGGCGGATCAGGCCATGACGACGCTCCCAGGCACGCAAGGTCACCGGGTTGACCCCGGTCAGGCTGACAACGTCACGCATTGGCAACAGGTCGGTGAAGGTCGCTTCGTTCATTGCGGCGGGTCATCAGGACGGTTACACATACTAAACCTATAGCTGCATGCAGGCTAAGCTGCGCATAAGCATACGCAACCACTTCGAGGAGGCCCCATGATCGACGCAAAACTCCTGCAATTGATGGTCGAGGCGTCCAACGACGGCATCGTCATTGCCGAGCAGGAAGGAAACGACAGCATCCTCATCTACGTCAACCCCGCCTTCGAGCGCCTGACCGGCTACGCGGCCGATGACATCCTCTATCAGGATTGCCGCTTCCTGCAGGGCCAGGACCATGACCAGGAAGCGCTTGATGCCATTCGCCAGGCCATCCTGGACGGGCGCCCGTGCTGCCAGGTGCTGCGCAATTACCGCAAGGACGGCAGCCTGTTCTGGAATGAACTGTCGATTTCGCCGATACGAAACGAGGCCGATCAATTGACGTATTACATTGGCATACAGCGTGATGTCACGGCCCAGGTGTTCGCCGAGGAGAGAGTACGAGAGCTGGAAGCGGAGGTCGCCCAATTGCGGCGACAACTGGATGACAGGGACAGCTGACACCCCCGCGCAAAACTGTACAAAATTATGACCCTGTATAGCTTTATGCAGCGGGATCGACTATACCTGTACAAGAAACCATTTTTGTACAGGGCCGCGCATGTCCAGCTACCTGCAAACTTTCGCCGAACGCTTTGCCAGCCTCGATGCGGACAACCTCGACCGCTTGGGTGACTTGTACAGCGAGGATGTCACCTTCCGCGACCCACTGCACAAGATCGACGGGCTGAGCGACCTGCGTGCCTACTTCGCTGAGCTCTACGCCAACACCCAGGAGGTGCGTTACGCCTTCGAGGGTACCGACGAGGTCCAACCGGGCCACGGTTACATTCGCTGGACCCTGCATTTTCGCCACCCACGCCTGGCCAACGGGCGCCTGATCAGCCTGCAGGGTTGCAGCCACCTTCGCTGGCACGAACGCGTGCACTTTCATCAAGACTACTTCGACGTCGGTGCACTGCTTTACGAGCATGTGCCAGTAGTAGGCAGCGCTGTGCGTTGGCTCAAGGGGCGGCTGGCATGAGCCGCTGCTGGCTGACCGGTGCCAGCAGCGGCATCGGCGCCGCGCTGGCGCAACAGCTGCTTGAACAGGGGCATCAGGTTGCGCTGGGTGGCCGGCAGGCCGAAAACCTGGCGCCGCTGACTGCGCAGTTTCCCCAGCAGACGTTGCTGGCCATCGGCGATATCAGTGACCCTCGGCAGGTCGCTGATGTTGCCGCGCACATCGAACGCAGCTGGGGCGCGCTCGACCTGGTGATTCTCAATGCAGGCACCTGTGAATACCTGGAGCCGGGTCATTTCGACCCAGAGCTGGTCGAGCGCGTGGTGCGCACCAACCTGATCGGCGTCAGTCACTGCCTGCACGCTGCCCTGCCCTTGCTGCGCCGTGGCCAACGCCCGCACCTGGTGGTGATCGGCAGCTCGGTGTCCTGGCTGGCGCTGCCCCGTGCCGGGGCCTACGGTGCCTCCAAAGCGGCCGTGCGCTACCTGATCGAGTCGCTGCGCATCGATCTGGTCAACGAGGGCATCGATGTCACGCTAATCAGCCCTGGCTTTGTCGATACGCCATTGACCCGCCGCAATGACTTTCCCATGCCCCAGATCTGGAGTGCAGAACGCGCCGCCAGGCACATTGCCGTGCGTTTGCCCAAGCGCCCGCTAGAAATCAACTTCCCCGGCGTATTCACTCTGGTACTGCGCCTGCTGGGCGCAATGCCGGTGCGCTGGCGACTGAAGCTAGGCCAGCGCCTGGCACGCAAGCAACAGGACTGAAACAGACATGCGCATCGCAATCATCGGCAGCGGTATTGCCGGCCTCACCTGTGCCTATCTGCTCTCTCGGCGGCATGAAGTCACTGTGTTCGAGGCCGCCGACTGGGTCGGTGGCCACACCCATACCGTCGATGTCCAATGGGGTGGCCGGCAGTACGCAGTGGATACCGGTTTTATCGTATTCAACGACTGGACCTACCCGCACTTCATCCGCCTGCTCGACCAGCTCAAGGTGGCCTCCAGGCCCACCGAAATGAGCTTTTCGGTGCATGACCCGCGTAGCGGTTTCGAATACAACGGCCATGACCTCAACACGCTGTTCGCCCAGCGCAGCAACCTGTTATCGCCAGGCTTCTGGGGCATGCTGCGCGATATCCTGCGCTTCAACCGCAAGGTCCTTGCCGACCTGGACAGCCAGCGTATCGACGAAGCCACCACCCTGGGTGGCTACCTGCAGACGCAGGGCTATGGCCAGCGCTTCATCGACCACTACATCGTGCCGATGGGCTCGGCTATCTGGTCGATGTCACGCGCCGACATGCTCGGTTTTCCGCTGCAGTTCTTCGTGCGCTTTTGCCGTAACCACGGCCTTCTCTCGGTGAGCAACCGCCCGCAATGGCGGGTGATCGAGGGTGGTTCACGCAGTTACCTGGCGCCGTTGTGCAAGCCATTCGCCGAGCGCATCCGCCTCAACTGCCCGGTTGACCGTGTCAGCCGTGACGAAGGCGGCGTGACCGTGTTCAGCGCGGCCGGCAGCGAGCGCTTCGATAATGTGGTGTTCGCCTGCCACAGCGACCAGGCTTTGGCCTTGCTGGAGGCGCCCAGTGCCGATGAGCGCGCAATACTCGGCGCCATCACCTACGCCAGCAACGACGTGGTGCTGCACACCGACACCCGCCTGCTGCCAACCCGGCGCAAAGCCTGGGCCAGTTGGAACTACCGCCTCGGCGGCCCGCAGCAGGCACCGGCCGCGCTGACCTACGCGATGAACATCCTGCAAGGTATCGAAGCGCCGGTGACCTTCTGCGTGAGCCTGAACCAGACCGCACTGGTGGACCCGACGCAGATCCTCGCCCGCTTCAACTACGCGCACCCGCAGTACAGCCTCGTCGCCCTCGCAGCCCAGGCCAGACAAGCTGAATTGCAGGGCCGACAGCACAGCTACTTCTGCGGCGCCTACTGGGCCAACGGCTTCCACGAGGACGGCGTGGTCAGCGCCTTGAAAGTGGCTGAGTTTTTTGGGGAAAGCTTGTGATCAGCAGCCTGTGCCACGGCTGGGTCAGCCATAGGCGCCTGACCCCGCGCCAGCATGCCTTCCGCTATCGGATCGGCATGTTCTACCTGGACCTGGACGAGCAACCCCGCCTGCTCAGCCTCAGCCGCTGGCTGGGGCGGTCGCGACTGGCGCCGCTGAGCTGGCGCGAAAGCGATTACCTGCCAGCGCTGACCCGCAATGGCATGCCATTGGCCCAGGCCGCTCGGCAATTGGTCGGCCAGGCCACCGGGCAAACGCCTGAAGGCGCCGTGCACCTGCTAACCCAGCCGCGCTGCTGGGGCCTTTCGTTCAACCCGGTGAGTGTCTACTTCTGCCACGACCCCGCCGGCCAGTTGCAGGCGATCCTGCTGGAGGTGCGCAACACGCCATGGCGCGAGCGCTTTCACTACGTGTTGCCGGTGCAAGACGGCCTGTCTACCGGGTTTTGCGTGGCCAAGGCGTTCCATGTGTCGCCGTTCATGCCCCTGGACATGGAGTACCGCCTGCGTTTTCTGCTCGATGCGCGGCGCGTACACGTGCACATGGAGAACTGGCGCGAGGGGCAAAAGGTGTTCGATGCCGACCTCGCGCTGCAACGCGGGCCGCTGGATCGCGCCGCTCTGCACCGCCATATCCTGAGTTTCCCCTGGATGAGCCTGCGCACCGTAGCAGCCATCTACTGGCAGGCCTTGCAGCTGCTGCTCAAGCGCACGCCCATCCACGACCATAGCGCCAGCCTGGGTAACCTGAGCCTGGGCCAAGCCGCCTCCAAGGAGTTAGATGATGACCGAGCCCACCCTGAGCGTTAGCAAGTCCACCGGCCTGACACCACTGCTTGGCAACCTGGCCAGGACGGCCGTGCTGGCCCAGTTGCGCCGCTTGGCCCGCGGCAGTTTGCGGGTGATCTGCAACGATCGTCAGTGGACCTTCGGTGAAGCCGGCAGTGCTCTGCACGCCCAGGTCGAAATCGTTGACGAGGCCGCCTGGAGCCTGGTCGCCAGTAACGGCTCGATCGGCGCCGGGGAAGGCTATATCCATGGCTACTGGCGCACACCCGACCTGGCCGCAGTCACCCGTGTGTTCGTCGCCAACCTTGAGGTGCTCGATGCCATGGAGGGCGGGCTGGCACGCCTGGCACGCCCGGCCCTGCACCTGCTGCACCGGCTCAACCGCAATAGCCGACGCGGTTCACGGCGCAACATCCTGGCCCATTACGACCTGGGCAACGCCTTGTTCGAACGCCTGCTCGACCCAACCATGATGTACTCGGCGGCGCAGTTCGAGAGCGCCGAGCAAACCCTGGAGCAGGCGCAACTGAACAAGCTTGAACGCATCTGCCAGAAGCTCGAGCTCAAACCCCACGAACACCTGCTGGAAATCGGCACCGGCTGGGGCAGCCTGGCCATCCATGCTGCCACCCGGTATGGCTGCCGCGTCACCACCACGACGCTGTCCGAGGCGCAGTACGCCCACACCCTGCAACGGGTGCAAGCGCTGGGCCTTACGCAACGCATCACGGTGCTGCGCGAGGACTACCGCGACCTGAGCGGGCGCTTCGACAAGCTGGTTTCGATCGAGATGATCGAGGCCGTCGGCCACCGTTACCTGCCCACTTACTTCCGCCAGTGTGCCGCACTGCTCAAGGAGGATGGCCTGATGCTGCTGCAGGCCATCACCATTCGCGATCAACGTTACGCCCAGGCGCGGCGCTCGGTGGATTTCATCCAGCGCTACATATTCCCAGGCGGTGCGCTGCCATCACTGAGCGTGCTGCTGGACACCGCCAGCCGCAAGACCGGGTTGAACCTGGTGCATATGGAGGACTTTGGCCAGGACTATGCGCGCACCTTGCGCCATTGGCGCGATAACCTGCGCCAGGCGCGCACGGCACTCAAGGAACTGGGTTACGACGAAACCTTCCAGCGCCTGTGGGAGTTCTACCTGTGTTACTGCCAGGGCGGCTTCGAGGAACGTGCCATTGGCGTGGCGCAACTGCTGTGGGCCGCGCCGCAAGCCCGTCGGGCGCCTTTGCCAGGTGCCTGAACATGTCACGTACCTGGCTTATCGCCAATGCAGTGTGGTTGCAGGCTGGCTGGTGGGTGTGTGTACTCGGCGCCCACACGCCCTGGCTGCTTGCCCTGGTGCCGATAGGCTTGGCGCTGCACCTGGGTTATTGCCATGAGCGGCGCGCAGAACTGCGTGCGCTGCTGGCGATAGGGCTTGCAGGTTGTCTGCTGGACAGCCTGCTGGGGGCACTGGGGGTATTTGCTTTTGCCCAATGGCCGCTGCCCGGCTGGCTGGCCCTGATGTGGCTGGTGCTGGCAAGCGGGTTGCGCCACAGCCTGGCCTGGGCTGCCCACCCGCTGTGGCTAGGAGGGCTGCTTGGACTGTTCGGTGGGCCGTTGGCCTACCTGGCGGGGGCGCGGCTGGCCGGGGTGGAACTACCAATGGGTCCCCTGCCTACCGCGCTGCTGCTGGCACCGATCTGGGCGGTGGCATTTCCGTTGATGCTACGGCTCGCGAGAGCGGCCTGAGTCACGGCAAGGCCTTTGGCAGGCGGCGGAAAAACAGGGTGATCTGCCCGACCTCCACACCCAGTTTGCGCATGCTCGAACGGTTGATCAGGGTGTCCTCATCCATCAGGTACATCCAGTCATCGATGTCCATTTCCCAATGCCGGCCGTCGACCGGCAGGTCCAGGCGGTAGCGCCAGTGCAGGGCGTTGCCCGCCACCTCGCCGCGGGCTTCGCCGATCACATCGCCCGCACGACCACGCCAGCGCCCGGGGCCGTCCGGGGTCAGAGTCCAGATGCGCCGCTGGCGCGTACCGTCGCTGTACACGAAGTGCTCGTCAAGAATCAGCCGGTCACCTTCGCGGCGGCTGTCGATGCGCACATCAAAGCGTTTGACCACTTCCCCCGAGCGATTCTGGAACATGCCCCAGGCCTGCACCGGCACGGAGAAGAACGTGACCAGGTCCAGCGCCGGCTTTTCACGGGCGTAATGGTCGACCTCGACATTGCCGCAACTGCCCAGCAGCAGGCAGCCGACCAATAGCAACACTCTTCGCATGTTCAATCTCCTTGATCATTACCGGCCAGGCCGAGCAGGCGCTGGCGCAATTCGGGGTCCCGGGCCCGCGGGTCCAGCCAGATGGCAAAAAATGCCCTGGCAAACGCCGGGTCGGCGATTTCGCGACGCAGTTGACCATCAACATAGAACCGGGAGCCCTGCCCCGGCAGGTACACCCCGGTGATGCGCATGCCCGGGCGCACATCGACGAACGCCTCGTTCATCGCTTGCTCCCAACGCTCAAGCGTGGCCTCGGGCAAAGGGCGGTCGCTCAGACGACGCATTTCATCCAGACTGGCCTGCACCAGCGCCTCGCGTGACAACCTCCGGTGGTAGAGAAGGTCCAGGGCAAAAGGCTCACTCCAGCCCTGCGGCGAGCCTGCGCTCCACAAACGGGCGGTGTAGACACGCAGGCCAAACCAGGTGAACTCACCGCTGCCGACGCTGCGCGCCTCGGGCACCGCTGGCCGCCAGTCCGCCACGGCGGGTGGCATGACGGCAAGCGCAACGGCAAGCACGAACAGGTTGAGGGCTGTGACAGTGCTTCGCATGGCCATACTCTGGAGACCGGAATACTCAAATATTGTACAAGTATATTTTCATGTACAACTTTATGTAGAGATATCGAGTCTTTCACGCAAAATAATGACGGACGGCAATCGTTCGGTTATCGAACGGTAGCGCGTTTTCTGGCATTGACCGTCCTTGCTTCACTGCTCACCATGCCACGGCCTTGCGGGTGCTCACTGCCTTGAGCCAAACCCGCGGGCCAGAAGCATCCAGCAGCTCATTACAATTTCAAGAAACAGGTACATCGGCCATGCCTCCTATTCCCCATGCTTCCATGGGCAGCAAGATTCGCGACGCCTTTGCTGTCGGCAAGACGCGCTGGGGCATGCTCGCCCTGGTGTTCTTCGCCACCACACTGAACTACATCGACCGCGCCGCCCTCGGCATCATGCAGCCCATGCTGGCCAAGGACATGAGCTGGACGGCGATGGACTACGCCAACATCAACTTCTGGTTCCAGGTGGGTTACGCCATCGGCTTCCTGTTGCAGGGCCGGTTGATCGACAAAATCGGCGTAAAACGTGCATTTTTCATGGCGGTACTGCTCTGGAGCCTGGCCACCGGAGCCCATGGCCTGGCCACATCGGCCGCAGGCTTCATGGTCTGCCGCTTCATCCTCGGCCTGACCGAAGCCGCCAATTATCCGGCTTGTGTGAAGACCACACGACTGTGGTTCCCCGCGGGTGAAAGGGCCATTGCCACGGGGCTGTTCAACGCCGGTACCAACGTTGGCGCGATGATCACCCCGGCGCTGCTGCCAGTGATCCTGGCGGCCTGGGGCTGGCAGGCCGCCTTTATCGCCATGGGTTGCCTGGGCCTGGTCTGGGTGGTGTTCTGGGGCTTGAAATACTTCAACCCTGAAGAGCACCCGACTGTGCGCCAGAGCGAACTGGAGTACATCCAGCGCGAAGCCGAGCCTGAGGCGGTACGTGTGCCCTTCAGCCGCATCCTGCGCATGCGCGGCACCTGGGCCTTCGCCGTGGCATTCGCGATCACCGCACCGGTGTTCTGGTTCTACCTGTACTGGCTGCCACCTTTTCTCAACCAGCAGTACAACCTGGGCATCAGCGTGACCCAGATGGGCATCCCGCTGATCCTGATCTGGCTCACGGCCGACTTCGGCAGCATTGGCGGCGGCATCCTTTCGTCCTGGCTGATAGGCCGTGGCGTACGCGCCATACGGGCACGCCTGATATCGATGCTGATCTTCGCCTGCACCATGATCAGCGTGACCTTCGCCGCCAACGCCAGTGGCCTGTGGGTAGCGGTGCTTGCCATTGCCGTGGCGGTCGGCGCGCACCAGGCCTGGACGGCGAACATATGGAGCCTGCTGATGGATTACACGCCCAAGCACCTGATAAGCACGGTGTTCGGCTTTGGCAGCATGTGTGCGGCCATTGGCGGCATGTTCATGACGCAGATCGTCGGCACCGTGCTGACGGTTACCAATAACAACTACGCAGTGCTGTTCACCATGATCCCGGCGATGTATTTCATTGCACTGGTGTGGTTGTACTTCATGGCGCCGCGCAAGGTCGAAGCGCAGTAAGCGTCAGTTGCCCCCTTCCTGGAAGGGGCCCGCCGGCGAATGGGGCGCAAAGCGCCCCCGCCATGAATCAGCCTTCGGTCGCTTCGCGCTTCATCCGTGCCCGGCGGGCCAGGATG
Source organism: Pseudomonas sp. TR47 (assembly GCF_044143025.1). Classification (NCBI taxonomy): domain Bacteria; kingdom Pseudomonadati; phylum Pseudomonadota; class Gammaproteobacteria; order Pseudomonadales; family Pseudomonadaceae; genus Pseudomonas; species Pseudomonas sp. TR47. Next base: position 46,540 of record NZ_JBHFCS010000023.1, read on the forward strand.
TTGAGCACTTCGATCGCCGTAGAGAAGGCCATCGCTGCATACACATAACCTTTTGGCACATGGGCACCGAAACCTTCGGCGATCAGGGTCATGCCGATCATGATCAGGAAGCCCAGGGCCAACATGACCACGGTCGGGTTGTCGTTGATGAAGTTCGCCAACGGGTCAGCGGCCACCATCATGACGATCACGGCAGTGATCACGGCAATGATCATGATCGGCAGGTGCTCGGTCATGCCCACAGCGGTGATGATGCTGTCAACCGAGAACACGATGTCCAGCAGCAGGATCTGGAAGATCGCGGCCGCGAAGCCCAGGGTAACCGTGGAGGACACCTTGGCTTCTTCCTTGGCGCCGTGCGGGTCGACGTTTTCGTGGATTTCCTTGGTCGCTTTCCACAGCAGGAACAGGCCACCGGCAATCAGGATCACGTCCTTCCAGGAGAAGGCATTACCGAACACTTCGAATACCGGGTCGGTCAGCTGAACGATCCACGCCACCGTGCTGAGCAGCGCCAAACGCATGATCAAGGCCATGCTGATACCGATACGGCGTGCCTTGGAACGGTATTCGACCGGTAATTTGTTGGTCAGGATCGAGATGAAGATCAGGTTATCGATGCCCAGTACGACTTCCATGGCCACCAGTGTGGCAAGGGCTACCCAGGCGGTGGGGCTTGCGGCGAGTTCCAGCAAATATTCCATTTTTCAGTCCTGCAACGTTTCTGGATCAGATGTCCTGGGTTTTGTCTTGCTGGTCGGCGTCCTTGGGCTTCTGCCCTTCGGTGCCGATAGCGTCGCTCAGCGCCTGCTGCGCCGCTTCGTTGGTGTCATCGATGGCCTGCTTGGCCGATTTGGCGGCCTGGTCGAGCATCTGCTGGGCAGATTTCTCGGCCTGGTCGCAGCCTGCCAGGCTCATCAGTGCCAAGGCTAGCACCAAGGGTGTGCCAATGGATTTGAATTGCAGCATGGGGTCCTCGCTTGTCGATATCCCGACGGCGCGCAATGCGCCTGATGGCGTCGAATTCTAAAGATGCCGATACATCAGGAAAATTCGTATTTTCAGCGGTTATACTTCGGTTTTTACGAATCGGGAACGCGGTGATGCTCAACTATCGACAGCTTCACTATTTCTGGGCCGTGGCCAAGACCGGCAGCATCGCCCGCGCCAGTGAGCAACTGAACCTGACCCCGCAGACCATCAGCGGTCAGATCAGCCTGTTCGAGCAGACCTACGGCCTTGAGCTGTTCCAACGGGTCGGGCGGCAGCTGGAGCTGACCGAAACCGGTCGCCAGACCTTGATCTACGCCGAGCAGATGTTCCAGATCGGCGGTGAACTGGAGGCCATGCTGCGCGCCGGCCCGCAGGAGCAGATCCTGTTTCGCGTGGGGGTTGCCGACGTGGTGCCCAAATCGATCGTCTATCGCCTGCTCGCGCCCACCATGGAGCTGGACGATGTGCTGCGCATCAACTGCCGTGAGGACAAACTCGAACGCCTGCTGGCAGACCTGGCGATCCAGCGCCTGGACCTGGTGATATCCGACAGCCCGATGCCCAACCACCTGGATATCAAGGGTTACAGCCAGAAGCTCGGGGAATGCGGCTTGAGCTTCTTTGCTACAAAAGCCTTGGCCCAACGCCACGCTGGCGTCTTTCCTGGCTGCCTGCACGATGCACCATTGCTGATCCCGGGCCAGGAAACGGTAGTGCGCAGCCGGCTGCTGCGCTGGCTTGGCGAGCAGCAGGTGCAACCGCGGATAATCGGCGAATTCGACGACAGCGCCTTGATGCAGGCATTCGGCCAGTCGGGCAGCGGTATCTTCGTGGCTCCCAGTGTGATTGCCGAGGAAGTGTGCCGCCAGTACGGGGTGGAGCTGATCGGGCAGACCGAGGCGGTGCACGAGTCGTTCTATGCCATTTCGGTTGAGCGCAAGGTCAAGCACCCCGGGATCGTGGCCATTACCGAGGGGGCGCGTCGGGAGCTGTTCCATTGGTGAGCGCAAACAGGCCGGGACGACCCTACCAAGGTCTATGGTAAAGTCACGCCCTTTCAAGATACCGAGATAGCGCAGCACATGTCCCCCCTCCTTCGCGTCCTCAACCGCACCAGCCTGGTGACCCAGATCGTCATCGGCCTGATCGCCGGTATTGTCCTGGCCTTGCTTGCGCCAGCCATCGCCCTCGACCTGGGCTTTCTCGGCAAGGTGTTCGTCAGCGCCCTGAAAGCAGTCGCGCCGGTGCTGGTGTTCATTCTGGTCATGGCCTCGATCGCCAACCATCGCCATGGCCAGGAAACCCACATCCGCCCGATTCTCTGGCTGTACCTGCTGGGCACCTTCTCGGCTGCGGTGGTGGCCGTTGTCGCCAGCATGCTGTTCCCTTCGCAACTTGCCCTGAGCGCCAGCGATGTCACCCTGAGCGCGCCTGGCGGCATTGGTGAAGTGCTGCAAAACCTGGTGCTGAGCGCCGTCGACAACCCGATCAACGCCCTGCTCAACGCCAATTTCATTGGTGTGCTGACCTGGGCCATTGGTTTGGGCGTGGCGCTGCGCCATGCCGGCGAAACCACCCGAACCGTGGTCGAGGACCTGTCCAATGGCGTAACTCTGATCGTGCGGGTAGTCATCCGCTTCGCCCCGCTGGGCATTTTCGGCCTGGTCAGTTCGACACTCGCCCAGTCTGGCCTCGATGCCCTGCTTGGCTACCTGCACCTGCTGGGGGTGCTGATCGGCTGCATGCTGTTCGTGGCGCTGGTGATGAACCCGCTGATCGTGTTCTGCAAGATCCGCCGCAACCCTTACCCATTGACGCTGCTGTGCCTGCGCGAAAGTGGCATCACGGCCTTCTTCACCCGCAGCTCGGCGGCCAACATTCCGGTCAACCTGGCACTGTCCGAGCGCCTGGGCCTGCATGAGGACACCTACTCGGTGTCGATCCCGCTGGGTGCGACCATCAATATGGCGGGCGCGGCCATCACAATCACCGTGCTGACCCTGGCAGCCGTGCACACGCTGGGCATCCCGGTAGACCTGCCTACTGCGGTGCTGCTGAGCATGGTGGCGGCGGTCTGCGCCTGTGGTGCGTCGGGCGTGGCTGGCGGTTCGCTGCTGCTGATCCCGCTGGCATGCAGCCTGTTCGGCATTCCAAGCGAGATTGCCATGCAGGTGGTTGCTGTGGGCTTCATCATTGGCGTGCTGCAGGATTCGGCAGAGACTGCGCTGAATTCTTCGACCGATGTGCTGTTCACGGCGGCGGCCTGCCAGGCGCAAGAGCGCCGTAGTGTTTGAGATAGCCAGGGCCGCGTAGCGGCCCATTCGCCGGCAAGCCGGCGCCCACAGACTGGCCATGAACTCAAGGCATGTGCAGTGCCCGTGAAAGCGGTTGTGTTGCTTGATTTCAAACCTTGACGCCATCCATATCGTGGGCGCCGGCTTGCCGGCGATGGGGCAGTGATTGCTTAAGCCAGGCGCTTTACCTACGCTAGTGGCCTTTTCCTCGCAATGAGACTTGGCCATGTCAGAAAATCAAACCGCAGACGAAGGCCGCTTCAGCAGTACCGAGATCCGCATTCTCGGCGCGCTGATCGAAAAACAGGCCACCAGCCCTGAAAGTTACCCACTGACCCTCAATGCCCTGGTGCTGGCCTGCAACCAGAAGACCAGCCGTGAGCCGGTGATGAACCTGTCCCAGGGCCAGGTCGGCCAGGCGCTGCGTGCCCTGGAAAGCCAGAGCATGACCCGGCTGCAGATGGGCAGCCGCGCAGACCGCTGGGAACACCGGGTGGACAAGGCCCTGGAGCTGGTACCGGCCCAGCTGATACTGATGGGCCTGATGTTCCTGCGCGGGCCGCAAACCCTCAACGAACTGCTGACGCGCAGCAACCGCCTGCACGACTTCGATGACACCGAACAGATCCAGCACCAGCTGGAGCGCCTGATCTCGCGTGGTTTGGCACTGCATCTGCCACGCCAGGCCGGGCAGCGCGAAGACCGCTACACCCATGCACTGGGGGATCCGGCAGAAATCGAGGCGATTCTTGCCGCTCGCCAGCAGGAAGGTGGGACGCGCAACAGTGGCGGCAATGTGTCGGAAGAAAGGATCGAAGCCCTGGAGGCCCGGATTGCCGCGCTGGAGGCGCGCCTGGCCGAGCTTGAAGGCTAAGCCACTCAGTGTTCCGGTTCAGGGAAGTTGCGGCAGCTTTTGCGCTCGGCCATTTCCCGCTCACTGGGGCGCTGGTCGACGAACACGGTACGACCGTCTGCGTAGATTTCCAGGTAACCCCAGTGCAGGTCCTGCTCCTGCTGCCCGGGCTGGGGTGGCACTAGCCACCAGGGTTCGCGGCTGATCAGGGTCATGGCTTGAATTCCCGAGGGTGTCGGCAGTAAGCATAGACACCCCCGGGTTTCAGGTTTACGCCGGCGCCGAGGTGCGGATCAGGTGATCGAAGGCCGCCAGCGATGCCTTGGCACCCTCACCCACCGCAATGACGATCTGCTTGTACGGCACGGTGGTCACATCACCGGCTGCGAACACGCCCGGGATGCTGGTCGCACCTTTGGCATCGACGATGATCTCGCCACGCGGCGACAGCTCGATCGTCCCCTTGAGCCAGTCGGTGTTGGGCAACAGGCCGATCTGCACGAAGATACCTTCCAGCGCCAGCTCATGCTGCTCGTCGGTGGTGCGGACCTTGTAGCGCAAGCCGGTCACCTTCTCACCATTGCCCACCACCTCGGTGGTCAGCGCGCTGGTGATCACCTTGACGTTCGGCATGCTGTGAAGCTTGCGCTGCAGCACGGCATCGGCACGCAGCTGGCTGTCGAACTCGATCAACGTCACCTGCGCGACGATGCCAGCCAGGTCAATGGCTGCTTCCACGCCGGAGTTGCCGCCACCGATCACCGCCACACGCTTGCCCTTGAACAGCGGGCCATCGCAGTGCGGGCAGTAGGCCACGCCACGGGCGCGGTATTCCTGTTCACCCGGCACGTTCATTTCGCGCCAGCGGGCGCCAGTGGCGAGGATCACGGTCTTGGCTTTGAGCGAGGCGCCGCCGGCCAGGCGTACTTCGTGCAGGCCGCCGTCGGTGGCCGGAATCAGTGCTTCGCCGCGCTGCAGGTTCATGATGTCGACGTCGTACTGCTTGACGTGCTCTTCCAGTGCAGTTGCCAGTTTCGGCCCTTCGGTTTCCTGCACCGAGATGAAGTTCTCGATGGCCATGGTATCGAGCACCTGGCCGCCGAAACGCTCGGCAGCGACACCGGTACGGATGCCTTTGCGTGCTGCGTAGATGGCAGCCGCAGCACCGGCGGGGCCGCCGCCGACCACCAGCACGTCAAAGGCGTCCTTGGCATTGATCTTCTCGGCCTGGCGGGCGCCGGCGTTGGTGTCGATCTTGCCGAGGATTTCTTCAAGGCCCATGCGCCCCTGGCCGAACACTTCGCCGTTCAGGTAGATGCTGGGCACGGCCATGATCTTGCGCGACTCGACTTCGTCCTGGAACAGCGCACCGTCGATGGCCACGTGGCGTACGTTCGGGTTGAGCACCGCCATCAGGTTCAGCGCCTGGACCACGTCCGGGCAGTTCTGGCACGACAGCGAGAAATAGGTCTCGAAGGTGAACTCGCCTTCCAAGGCCTGGATCTGCTCGATCACTTCGGCGCTGGCCTTGGAGGGGTGGCCGCCGACTTGCAGCAGCGCCAGCACCAGGGAGGTGAATTCGTGGCCCATGGGGATGCCGGCAAAACGCAGGCTGATGTCAGCGCCCGGGCGGTTGAGCGAGAACGACGGCCGACGGGCGTCAGTACCGTCCGCGCTCAAGGTAATGAGGTTCGACAGGCTGGCAATTTCCACCAGCAGGTCGTGCAATTCGCGGGACTTCGCGCCGTCGTCGAGGGAAGCAACGATCTCGATCGGCTGGGTGACCCGCTCCAGGTAGGTTTTCAGTTGCGATTTAAGCGTGGCGTCCAACATACGGGCGATTCCTTTTTCAATCTTCGGATACAAAAACGCCCAGGCAATAGCGCCCGGGCGTTTGGCGGGGCAGTGAGTACTTCAGCTTTGGCGGCTGCTCACCGCCCACGACTGGCGCACGGTCTTAGATTTTGCCGACCAGGTCCAGGGATGGCGCGAGGGTAGCTTCGCCTTCTTTCCACTTGGCCGGGCAGACTTCGCCTGGGTGAGCGGCGATGTACTGGGCAGCCTTGACCTTGCGCAGCAGCTCGCTGGCGTCGCGGCCTACACCACCGTCGTTGATTTCGACGATCTTGATCTGGCCTTCCGGGTTGATCACGAAGGTACCGCGGTCGGCCATACCGGCTTCTTCGATCAGCACGTCGAAGTTGCGCGAGATGACATGGGTCGGGTCACCGATCAGCGGGTACTTGATCTTGCTGATGGTGTCGGAAGTGTCGTGCCACGCTTTGTGGGTGAAGTGGGTGTCGGTGGACACACCGTAGATTTCCACGCCCAGCTTCTGGAACTCGGCGTAGTTGTCAGCAAGGTCACCCAGCTCGGTCGGGCAGACGAAAGTGAAGTCGGCCGGGTAGAAGAACACGACAGACCACTTGCCCTTCAGGTCGGCTTCGCTTACCTGAACGAATTCGCCGTTGTGGAAGGCGGTGGCGTTGAACGGTTTGACCTGGCTGTTGATGATAGGCATGAGAGACGCTCCTTCATGGGGTTGAAATCAGTTGACGGAGAGAATCCTAACCGCTGGTCGCCACGAAGGCTCATTGGCAAACCTCATGCTTGCGATTGGTTTTGGCTATAAGCGAGGTTTATTAATAGAAGGGATTGGGCTGAGCAAAGGATTGCGCAAGCATTCAACAGCCTTATCGCTGGCAAACCAGCACACACAGGTACGGCGCCGAGCTTGAGAGCTGGGCCGTACCTGTGAGAGCCGGCTTGCCGGCGATGGGGTCCGTGAGGTTTAGCGCGTAACGGTCCGCATGGTGACGAACTCTTCCGCCGCCGTCGGGTGCACGCCAATGGTCTCGTCGAACTGCTGCTTGGTAGCGCCTGCCTTCAGGGCAACACCCAACCCCTGGATGATCTCGCCGGCATCAGGGCCGACCATGTGGCAGCCCAGCACCTTGTCGGTCTCGGCGTCCACCACCAGCTTCATCAGGGTCTTTTCCTGGATGTCGGTGAGGGTCAGCTTCATGGCGCGGAAGCGGCTCTCGAAGACCTGCACCTTGTGCCCGGCTTCCAGCGCCTGCTCTTCAGTCAGGCCCACGGTACCGATCGGTGGCTGGCTGAACACCGCGGTGGGGATGTTCTGGTAATCCACCGGGCGGTACTGCTCGGGTTTGAACAGGCGCCGCGCCACGGCCATGCCTTCGGCCAGGGCGACCGGGGTGAGCTGCACGCGGCCAATCACATCGCCAATGGCCAGGATCGACGGGGCGGTGGTCTGGTACTGCTCGTCGACGCGGATATAACCGCGGGCGTCCAACTCCACACCGGTGTTCTCCAGGCCCAGGTTGTCGAGCATCGGGCGTCGGCCGGTGGCGTAGAACACACAATCGGTGAGCATCTCGCGGCCATCCTTGAGCGTGGCCTTCAGGCTGCCGTCCTCAAGCTGCTCGATGCGCTGGATATCGGCATTGAACTGCAAGTCCATGCCGCGTTTTTCCAGTTCTTCCTTCAGGTGGGTACGCACCGAGCCGTCGAAGCCGCGCAGGAACATCTCGCCGCGGTAAAGCAACGTGGTGGCGGCGCCCAGGCCCTGGAAAATGCCGGCGAACTCGACCGCGATGTAGCCGCCCCCCACCACCAGCACCCGGCGTGGCAGTTCTTTGAGGTAGAACGCCTCGTTGGAGGTGATGGCCAGTTCCTTGCCCGGGATGTCCGGCACCTGTGGCCAGCCACCGGTGGCGATGAGGATGTGCCCGGCGCTGTAGCGCTGGCCTTGCACTTCCACTTCGTTGGCGCCGGTGATGCGTGCATGGCCTTCCAGCAAGGTCACGCCGCTGTTGACCAGCAGGTTGCGATAGATGCCGTTGAGGCGCTCGATTTCGCGGTTCTTGTTGGCGATCAGGGTACCCCAGTCGAAGTGGCCCTCTTCCAGGGACCAGCCGTAGCCGGCAGCCTGCTCCAGCTCATCAGCGACGTGGGCGCCATACACCAGCAACTTCTTGGGCACGCAACCGACGTTGACGCAGGTACCACCCAGGTAGCGGCTCTCGGCCACCGCCACTTTTGCACCAAAGCCCGCTGCGAAGCGTGCCGCTCGCACACCACCGGACCCGGCACCAATCACGAACAGATCAAAATCGTAGGCCATGTATTCAGTCTCCTTGGCTGGCGCTCAGCATACCGCCGTTGGCCGCCACAAACAAAAAAGCCACCCCGAAGGGTGGCTCGTCGACCTGCAGGGGCTTATCAGTAAGCCTTGCCGGTCTTGTAGTAGTTCTCGAAGCAGAAGTTGGTGGCGTCGATGTAGCCTTCGGCGCCGCCGCAGTCGAAACGCTGGCCCTTGAACTTGTAGGCAATCACGCAGCCGTTCTGTGCCTGCTGCATCAGTGCGTCGGTGATCTGGATCTCGCCGCCTTTGCCCGGTGGGGTGTTGCGGATGATATCGAAGATATCCGGGGTCAGGATGTAGCGGCCGATGATCGCCAGGTTCGATGGCGCGTCTTCCGGCGCAGGCTTTTCGACCATGTTGGTCACACGGAAGATGTCGTCGCGGATCATGTCGCCGGCAATTACGCCGTACTTGTTGGTTTCCTGCGGGTCGACTTCCTGGATGGCGATGATCGAGCAGCGGAACTGGTTGTACAGCTTGACCATCTGGGTCAGTACGCCGTCACCTTCCGGGTTTACACACAGGTCATCCGCCAGCACCACGGCAAACGGCTCGTCACCGATCAGCGGCTGGCCGGTCAGGATGGCGTGGCCCAGGCCTTTCATTTCGGTCTGGCGGGTGTAGGAGAACGAGCACTCGTTGAGCAGGCGGCGGATGCCGACCAGGTATTTTTCCTTGTCGGTGCCCTTGATCTGGTTTTCCAGCTCGTAGCTGATGTCGAAGTGGTCTTCCAGGGCGCGCTTGCCGCGGCCGGTGACGATGGAAATCTCGTTCAGGCCAGCGTCCAGGGCCTCTTCAACGCCATACTGGATCAGTGGCTTGTTGACCACTGGCAGCATTTCCTTGGGCATGGCTTTGGTAGCAGGCAGGAAGCGAGTGCCGTAACCGGCTGCCGGGAACAAGCATTTCTTGATCATAAACGTCCTTAAACAAAGGCAGAGCCTGTGGAATTCGGCGCAGTCTAATCAGGCGGCTGTCACCTTACAATGCCCCGCCTGCGGCCGACCGATGCCATGATAGAGATAACCCAGTGTAGATAGTTCCAAGGGATCGTAAATATTACGGCCATCAAATATCACCGGCATGCGCATCAACCCGCGCACACGGCTGAAATCCGGTTGGCGGAACTGCTTCCATTCAGTCACCAGGGCCAGTGCATCGGCACCCTCCACGCAGGCGTAGGGGTCATCGGTGAGTTTCAGTTGGCCACTGGCCAGCGCCTGCGCATAGCGCTCGGCAACCCCGGCCAGCGCCACCGGGTCACAGGCCTGCACGCGCGTCCCTGCGGCCAGCAAGGCATCGAGCAGCACCAGGCTGGGGGCCTCGCGCAGGTCATCGGTGCCCGGTTTGAAAGCCAGCCCCCATACCGCCACGGTACGCCCGCGCATGAACCCACCGAAATGCTGCTGCAACGCAGTGAACAACAGGGTCTTCTGCTGATCGTTGCGGGCTTGCACTGCCCGCAGGATGGCAGGCTGATAACCTTGCTGCTCGGCGGTGCGGACCAACGCGCGGATATCCTTCGGGAAGCATGACCCCCCATAACCACAGCCGGCATAGATGAAATGGCTGCCGATGCGTCGGTCGCTACCGATACCGTGGCGCACCTGTTCGATGTCCACCCCCAAGTGTGCGCACAGCCCGGCCAATTCATTGATGAACGATATCTTGGTCGCCAGGAAGGCATTGGCTGCGTACTTGCTGAATTCGGCCGCACGCGGGGACATCACCAGGATACGTTCGCGATTGCGCACAAAAGGCGCGTAGAGGCGTTGCAAGCACTGCCGTGCTGCCTCGTTGTCCGTGCCGATGATGATGCGGTCCGGGCGCATGAAATCGTCGATGGCGCTGCCTTCCTTGAGAAACTCCGGGTTGCTCGCCACCTCGACGGTAAAACCGGCGCTGCGGTCGCGCAGGCCCTGCATCACGTGCCGGGCCACGCGCTCTGCGGTGCCAACCGGCACGGTCGACTTGTTGACCACCAGGCAACTGCGCGGCAAATGGCGGCCAAGGCTGTCGGCCACGGCCAGCACGTGCTGCAGGTCGGCCGAGCCGTCTTCCAGGCTGGGCGTGCCGACCGCGATGAACACCACCTGAGCCTTGGCCAGCGAAGGCTGCCACTGGTCGCTGAAGCTCAGCAGCCCTTGGCCGATCCCAGATTGCAACAGTGCCTGCAGCCCCGGTTCATGGATCGGACACTGGCCCTGACGCAGTTGTGCCAAGCGGTGCGGGTCGCGCTCCAGGCACACCACCCGGTTGCCCATCCCGGCGAAACAGGCTGCCGTCACCAACCCTACATACCCTGCCCCGATCACACAGAGGTCCATGGCCGCGCTCCTTGAGTGAGATAGCGGACATTGCTACCCCGCAGGGGTTGCAAAGCGGTGACGGCCGGATGACAGAACCGTGAGGCCAACGGTGAGCGCGTCAGCTACCGGTTCCCTGCCCGATCAGCACCCCCTCGACCTTCTGCCCATACAGGTTGACCCCGTCGTTGGCATGGAACTTCAGCCGGGTCTTCTCGACAGAGCCCTCCACCAGCCGAGGGTCCTGCGGCCGTTCGTGGCGATTGACCCAGGCTGCCACATCCCACGCCTGCTGATCACTCAGGCTGCCTGGCCGGCCCAGCGGCATGTTGTGCTTGATGAAGGAGGCCGCGGTGTTGATCCTGTGCATGCCGGCACCCCAGTTGTAGGAATCCTTGCCCCACAAGGGCGGCATCACGTATTCGCCGGCCACTTTCTGCCCTTCACCATTGTCCCCGTGACAGATGGCGCACTGCTCGCGGTAGACCTGCTGGCCGCGCTTGAAGTCGTAGCCACCCTGGGGTTGTGGTACTTCAGGGTAGCCACGCCCGGCGATCTCCACACCGGTAGGCGCTTTGGTGGACAGCCAGTAGGCATAGGCCGACAGCGCAGTCATCTGCGGGCTGTCGGCGGCCGGGGGCTTGCCGTTCATGCTGAACTGGAAGCAGCCCTGGATACGTTCGGCGTAGGTGTTGACCTTGTCGTTCTTCTTGCGATAGGCCGGGTACATAGGGTACGCACCCCACATCGGCGCGGAGTTTGCCAGGCGGCCCTGGTCGAGGTGGCAGTTACTGCAGTTCATGCCATTACCCACCGCCTCGGGCATCAGTCGGCGGGTGTCGACGAACAGCGCATGGCCCTCGCGTACCATTTTGCCGAAGGCGTTGTCCGGCAGCTCACGCTCAGCGGGAGGCGCGAACTGCGCTGAGGCCTGGGCAGCAGGAACGTTCAACTGCGACTGGTCTTCCATGGCGATGGGCGCCGCAACGGCGTGCCCCATGGCCGACAGCAGCAACGCTGGCATCAATGCTTTCATGGCTTTCATGGCTTTCATGGCTTTCATGGCTTGACCTCCTGGCTGGCAGGGTTGGCAAAGAATTCTGCGATTGCCTGGACCTCTTGGTCGGTCATGGCCTTGGCCACACCGACCATCAGCTGATTGGGGTCGTTGCTGCGGCTGCCGTCGCGCCAGCCGTTGAGTTGCGCCACCAGGTAGCTGGCAGGCTGCCCTGCCAGGGGCGGAAAGTGCTCGCCGACACCACTGCCACCGGGGCCATGGCATTGCACACAACCGGGGATGTTGCGGCTCCAGTCGCCGTAAAGGGCCAGCCGGGTGGTGGGGTCGTCTGCGATTTGCTGGCGGCGCAAGCCGGGGGCCGGCTCGCCAGGCAGGCTGGCCAGGTAGTCGCTGACGGCCGTGATCTCATCCTCGGTCAAGGCTTTGGCCAGCGGCTCCATCACCGCCTGTTTGCGGCTGCCGGCACGCCAGTCATGCAACTGCTTGCTCAGGTAGCCGGCCGGCAGGCCGGCCAGGCGGGGGAACCCAGCGGCGGCTATACCCTTGCCGTCCGGGCCATGGCAGCCCAGGCATGCCATGGCGGCAGGGTTGGCGCCACCCTGGGTGAAGATTTTCTGGCCATCGGCGGCGTGCGCCATGGGCCAGGCCAGGATCAGCAGGCTGCCGATCAGGACTCGACTCAACGGGGTCATCACGAATCTCCATTTCTTTTGTTATAAGCTTAGGCTTAAAACACATAAGCAAATGGATACTAGCCCCGCCAGAGAGTTGCCAACAACGCCAACCCGACCAACCGATGGCAATTGGCCTGTTAAGCGCGTTTTACTTGAGCCAGATCAACCGCCAGAGATGCACTTGGTCGCCGCCGTACGCACATCACCCAGGCGCAGCGGGAAGTTGTTCAAGCGTTCATGCAGCTTGATGCTGCTGCCGCTGCCACGTTCCTCGATGTCCACCAGCGCCGCTGGCCCGGCGCCGGCAGTCAACTTTTGCGGCACGATCAACCGCAGGCCATCGTCGCGCTGCTCTTCGACCAAGGGATCACGGGTGTTCGCCAGCTCCGCCTTGACACAGTCGGCATACTCGCGGGGCGTCTTGCCAGAGATCACATCCATCGTTTCGTGCGACTGCTCCAGCTCGGAAACGCTGACACAACCACCCAGCGTCAGGGACAACGCCGCCACCATCCACTTCATTTGGCACACCTCACCTATCAGGAATGCATCAGACCACGGCCAGGCACTTTTGCTCCGTGCTTTGGCAGATTTATCTAGCCCCATGCCATCAGGCGCGCCAGCCAATCCCGACATCGTGGTATCGTTCGCGTTTGCAGAACCCGACTTTGCGGAGCACCCCATGAAATTCGTACACCAGCGCGAGCATCTCAACGAGGACGACATCGTTGTCGTCGAGTGCTCTCAACGCTGCAACATCCGCCTGATGAACGACGCCAACTTCCGCAGCTTCAAAAATGGCGGCCGACACACTTACCACGGCGGCCACTTCGAGCGGTTCCCGGCCAAGATCACGGTACCCAGCACCGGTTTCTGGAACATCACCATCGACACCGTGACCACCCGTCCCATCTCGGTAACGCGCAAGCCGACCTTGACCCACAAGATCAAGATCATCCGTCGTTCGTCGTCCAAACTCAGATAAGACCGCCATGACCCAGAACATCAAGTACGTCATCAAATACAAGCTCGACGGCGAACGCCGCTGGGATTTCGCCGTCATGCCCGATGCCTCGCACGAGCAGGCACTCGATGCCCTGCGCAAGATCCACGGCGACGACGCCGACAAGATCAGCGACATCCAGGTCAGCAAGGCACTGTAAAACCGCAGGGAGGACTGCATGAGCAACTGGCCCGACCATCGTATTCTCGATCTGCTGGGCATCGAGTTGCCCATCCTCCAGGCGCCCATGGCCGGCGCCAGCGGCTCGCCCCTGGCAATCGCCGTGGCCAAAGCCGGTGGCCTGGGCGCCCTGCCCTGCGCCATGCTCACGGGCGAGCAGGTGCGCGGCGAGATTGCAGCCTTTCGCAGCGCTTGCCCGGGCGCCCCGCTTAACCTGAATTTTTTCTGCCACCAGCCGCCCACCCCAGACATCGACCGCGAAACGCGCTGGAAGCTGGCACTCAAACCGTATTACACAGAAGTTGGCGCCGACTTCGAGGCTCCCACTCCGGTTTCCAACCGTGCACCGTTCGACGAGCACAGCTGCCGGCTGGTCGAACAATTGCGCCCTGAGGTGGTGAGTTTCCACTTCGGCCTGCCTGAGGCTGCATTGCTGCAGCGGGTAAAAGCAGCCGGGGCCAAGGTGCTGTCCAGTGCCACCACGGTGGAAGAAGCGCTGTGGCTGGAGGCCAAGGGTTGCGACGCGATCATTGCCATGGGCAGTGAAGCCGGTGGCCATCGCGGCATGTTCCTCAGCGAAGACATCAACAGCCAGATCGGCACCTTCGCCCTGGTGCCGCAGGTTGCCGATGCAGTGGGCGTGCCGGTGATCGCCGCTGGCGGCATCGCTGACCACCGTGGCCTGGTTGCAGCACTGGCCCTGGGTGCCAGCGCCGTGCAAATCGGCACGGCCTACCTGTTCTGCCCCCAAGCCAAGGTGTCTGCGGCCCACCGACGCGCGCTGGACAGTGCACCGGCCAGCGACACGGCCCTGACCAACCTGTTCACCGGGCGCCCGGCACGCGGCATCAACAACCGCGTCATGCGCGAGCTGGGGCCAATGAGTGAACTGGCGCCACGCTTCCCCCTGGCAGGCGGCGCGCTGATGCCGTTGCGGGCAATCACCGACCCGCAAGGCAACAGCGACTTCAGCAACTTGTGGGCAGGGCAAGCGTTGCGGCTGGGCAAGGCAATGCCGGCTGAACAGTTGACCCGGGAGATTGCAGAGAGGGCGTTGCCGCTGGTTGGGCGTTAGGAATTTATCTGGGGTGCCGGCTTGCAGGGGCTGCGGGGCATGGCGCCGGCTGTGCCGGTGATAACCGGCAAGCCGGCTCCTGCAAGGATTGCAAGCCAGACAGCACCTTCCGGCTTGGGGCCTATCGCTATATAGTTACCGCTATAACGATAACCTGCACTCCTAGGGAGCTGTTTTCATGCGTATCCGCCTGCCCCACCTCACCGCCACTGCCCTCGCCTGCCTGCTATCACTCAACAGCGCCTGGGCCGACGAGGTGCAGGTTGCGGTCGCGGCAAACTTCACCGCGCCGATCCAGGCCATCGCCAAGGACTTCGAGAAAGACACCGGCCACAAGCTGATCGCCGCCTATGGCGCCACGGGGCAGTTCTACGCACAGATCAAGAACGGCGCACCGTTCGAGGTGTTCCTCGCCGCCGATGACAGCACCCCGGCCAAGCTGGAGCAGGAAAAGGACATCGTCCCCGGCTCGCGCTTCACCTACGCCATCGGCACCCTTGCGCTGTGGTCGGCCAAGGAAGGCTATGTTGACGCCCAAGGTGAGGTACTGAAGAAAAACCAGTACAAGCACCTGTCCATCGCCAACCCGAAGACGGCACCCTACGGCCTGGCCGCCACTCAGGTGCTGGCCAAGCTTGGCCTGGCCGAAGCCACCCAGGGCAAGATCGTCGAAGGCCAGAACATCACCCAGGCCTTCCAGTTCGTCTCCACCGGCAATGCCGAGCTGGGCTTCGTCGCCCTGTCGCAGATCTACAAAGACGGCAAAGTCACCAGTGGTTCGGCCTGGGTCGTACCGCCCGAACTGCACGACCCTATCCGCCAGGACGCCGTCATTCTCAACAAGGGCAAAGACAACCCGGCGGCCAAGGCACTGGTTGAATACCTCAAAGGCCCAAAAGCTGCTGCGCTGATCAAATCCTATGGTTATGAACGCTGATGCCCCTGGACGCCAGTGACCTGGGTGCCATCTGGCTGACGGTGAAACTGGCCAGCCTGACCACCCTGATCTTGCTGCTCATCGGCACGCCTATTGCCTGGTGGCTGGCGCGCACGCGCTCTTGGCTGCGCGGGCCGCTGGGTGCGGTGGTGGCGCTACCACTGGTGCTGCCGCCGACGGTGATCGGTTTTTACCTGCTGATCGCCCTCGGCCCGCAGGGTTGGATAGGCCAAGCCACCGAGGCGCTGGGCCTGGGAAGCGTGGTGTTCAGTTTCACTGGGCTGGTGATCGGCTCGACGGTGTACTCCCTGCCGTTCGTGGTGCAACCGCTGCAGAACGCCTTCGCAGCAATCGGCCAGCGCCCGCTGGAAGTTGCCGCCACCTTGCGCGCCAGCCCGTGGGACACCTTCGTGCATGTGGTACTGCCACTGGCGTGGCCTGGTTTCATCACCGCCAGCATCCTTGGTTTTGCCCACACCGTAGGCGAGTTTGGCGTGGTGCTGATGATTGGCGGCAACATCCCCGACAAGACCCGCGTGGTCTCGGTGCAGATCTTCGATCACGTCGAAGCCATGGAGTATACGCAAGCCCACTGGCTGGCAGGTGCCATGCTGGTGTTTTCGTTCCTGGTGCTGCTCCTGCTGTACGCGGGGCGCCGTGGCAAGCCTGGCTGGAGCTGAAATGACCGGATCGATTGTGGCGCGCCTCAAGCTTGCGCGTGACGACTTCACCCTGGATGTCGACCTGCAACTGCCAGGGCGCGGCATCAGCGCGCTGTTCGGCCATTCCGGATCGGGCAAAACCTCGTGCCTGCGCTGCCTGGCCGGGCTGGAGCGGGCTGCGAGCGCTTACATCGAGGTCAACGGTGAAGTCTGGGAAGACAGCACACGTGGCCACTTCCTGGCGCCACACCTGCGCCCGGTCGGCTACGTGTTCCAGGAGGCCAGCCTGTTCCCGCACTTGTCGGTGCGCGGCAACCTGGAGTTCGGCTGGCGGCGAATTGCACCAGGCCAGCGCAAGGTCAGCCTCGACCAGGCCTGCCAGCTGCTGGGCATCGGCCACCTGCTCGAGCGCAGGCCCGCAACCCTGTCCGGTGGCGAGGCCCAGCGTGTGGGTATCGCCCGGGCGCTGCTCAGCAGCCCGCGCCTGTTATTGATGGATGAGCCCCTGGCCGCACTGGACGGGCCGCGCAAGCGTGAGATCCTGCCCTACCTGGAGCGCCTGCACGAGGAACTGGACATCCCGCTGGTGTACGTCAGCCATGCCCAGGATGAAGTGGCGCGGTTGGCCGATCACCTGGTGCTGCTGGAGCAAGGCAAGGCCACGGCCAGTGGCCCGATTGGCCAGACGCTCGCCCGCCTGGACCTGTCGCTGGCTCAGGGCGACGATGCCGGCGTGGTGTTCGAGGGCCTTGTGGTTGGCCACGACCCGCAGTACGGCCTGCTGGACCTGCGCCTGGCTGGCCACGAAGCGCCTTTACTACGCATTGCCCACCCGGCACACAGCATGGGCAGCGCCTTGCGCGTGAAGGTTCAGGCCCGCGACGTCAGCCTCACGCTAACGGCAGATGGTACCTCCAGTATCCTCAACCGGCTGGCGGTGCGCGTACGCGAAGTGCACCCGGCGGATAACCCGGCGCATGTGCTGGTAAGCCTGGATGCCGGCGGCAATGCCCTGCTGGCGCGCATCACCCGCTTCTCGGCGGACCAGCTCGGCCTGCACCCGGGGCAGGCTTTGTTTGCGCAAATAAAGTCGGTAGCGCTATTGGGCTGAGCATCGCTCGCACGGCCGCTGTCCATTGATCAGTGACCTGAACGAGGCCTGCCGCCCATGCCTGACTGCAACTTGCCCGCCAGCCTGCATTACGTTGACGATAGCCAGCCCGGCCTGAGCCGGCGCCGCTGGCGTGACCGTTTCATCTATTTGGATGCCCAAGGCCAACGTGTGCGCGACAGTGAAACGCTGGCGCGCATCGCCGCCCTGGTGATCCCGCCGGCCTACACCGACGTGTGGATCTGCGCCGACCCGCAAGGCCACCTGCAAGCCACAGGACGCGATGCGCGTGGCCGCAAGCAGTACCGCTACCACGCCCAGTGGCGCGAGCTGCGCGATCAACACAAATATGGGCGCATGCTGGCCTTTGCCCAGGCATTGCCCAAGCTTCGCGCACAGCTGCAGACACACCTGGCGCGCCCGGGGCTGGACCGGGAAAAGGTAATGGCACTGGTGGTCAGCCTGCTGGACCACACACTGATCCGCATCGGCAACGAGCGCTACCTGCGCGACAACAAATCCTACGGCCTGACCACGCTGCGCAACCGCCACGTCAAGGTCGAGGGCAGCACCATCCGCTTCCAGTTCCGCGGCAAGCGCGGCGTGGAACACAATGTCACCCTGCGCGACCGACGCCTGGCCAACCTGCTCAAACGCTGCATGGAGCTGCCGGGGCAGGCGCTATTCCAGTATCTGGACGAAGAAGGCCAGCGGCACAGCATTGGGTCCAGTGAGATCAACCAGTTCCTGCAACAACTGACCGGGGCCGATTTCACTGCCAAGGATTACCGCACCTGGGCAGGTAGCAGCCTGGCGCTGAGCCTGCTCAGGCCGCTGGCCTGGGAGCCCGAGAGCGAGGCAAAGCGCCAGGTTGCGAGTATCGTCAAGCAGGTGGCCGCGCGCCTGGGCAATACCCCAGCCGTGTGCAGGCGCTGCTACATCCACCCTGCAGTGCTGGAGCATTACGCCTTGGGGCGCCTGGCAGAGCTGCCTGGCAGCCGTGTGCGCAAAGGCCTTGATCCCGAAGAGGTAGCGTTGCTGTTGTTTCTGCAGGCACTGGAGCAAGCGCAAGCCAATTGAGCGAGCCTATGCCTGCAATCATGCAGAGAAATTTCCCATTAAGGCCGAAGCCCCCTATCCTTGCCACCGAGCACCTTCGCCGGGACGCTTACCGCGTTTTACAACGGCACCTGCAACTAAAGACACACAACAGAATTTGTCTGACGGGGAATTAATATCCGCCGAAAGCGTCTTTAATGAGAAGGAAGAGGGACAGGCTCCCACCACTGCGGCACTTGCCGGGTGGATTTTGATATCACCAAGGAGAACTACATGCTGATACTCACCCGTAAGGTTGGCGAAAGCATCGTCATCAACGATGACATCAAAGTCACCATTCTGGGCGTGAAGGGGATGCAGGTGAGGATTGGCATCGATGCACCAAAGGATGTCCAGGTGCACCGGGAAGAAATCTTCAAGCGTATCCAGGCCGGCAGCCCGGCCCCGGAAAAGCACGACGACCAACACTGATTGCGACACTTCAAGCCGCACGGACGCGCTTGATCGATTGGGTACACACACCGCAGCCCGAGCCTCAGGCGCCAAGCAGCTCGCGCACTTTGGCGATCAACTTGTCCACGTCGAACGGTTTGTCGAACGCCGCAGCGAACAGCTCCGGGCGTCCCTGGCTGGCCTGCGCGCCGCTCATGAGGATCACGGGCAGGTCGGGCAGCTGCAACTCTTTGCGGATCGCCAGCACCAGCTCTTCGCCGTTGAGTACCGGCATCATGTAGTCGGTGATCACCAGATCCACGCGTTTTTCCTGTAACGCTTCCAGGGCCTTGCGCCCATTGCTCGCCTTTTCCACCAAAAAGCCTTCGTCCTCCAGGGCAAAGCCCAGGATATCGGCGATCAGGTATTCGTCATCGACGATCAGGATAGTGTTCATCAACAGGCCCTTCACCCACTGCCTTGGGGCACCGGAGTACCCGAGAGCACACCGGATGAGCCCTCGAAAGCCTTGTGCAGGTGGATGCCCTGCGGCCCGATACGCAACTCATGCAGCGCGGGGTCGTGATGGCTGTCACGCACCTTGAGCACAGACAACATGCGCCGCAGTTGCGAATCCAGTTCGACAAAACGCATCAGCAAGAGGTTATCGACGATGCTCGACAGGTCGGGGGCCGGGGCGGTGATTTCCGAGCCGAAGAGGTCGCGCATCTCCCAAGTGAGCATGACGCTGATATCGCGTGCGCGCAGCTCGCCAGTCAAGGCGCGGAAGAACGCGTTGAGCCGTGCCGGATCAGTTGCCAGGCGGCTGAATGCGCCCAGGCTGTCTATCAGGACACGCTTGCTGCCCTGCTGCTGAACTTGTTCCAGCAGGCGCGCACCGACTTGGTCGAGCAAACCTTCGGTAGTCGGCTGCCAGCTCAATTGCAAAGCACCTTGCCGTTCCAGCGCAGCGAAATCGTAACCCAAGGAGGTGGCCTTCAGGCGTAACCTTGCAGGTGTTTCATAGAAGCCAAAATGCAGCGCGGGGCTCTGGGCAGTTGCTGCGCCAAGAAAGGCCAGGCCCAGTGACGTCTTGCCAACGCCCGAGGGGCCCATCAACAAACTGACCGAGCCACTGGCCAGCCCGCCCCCCAGCATTTCATCCAGCGTGGATACGCCCGTGGTCACCTGGCTCAGCGTGGCCGAGCCCAGCTGGCTGGGGTGGCTGTACAGCGCCTCCAGGCGCGGATACACATGGATCCCGGCCTCGTCGATCAGGCATTCATGGCGCCCGGACAGCGCCCCACTACCCCGCGTTTTGCGCAGTTGCACATGGCGCACGGCGCGGCTGCCCAGCAGTTGTTCGCCCAGTTCGATCACGCCATCGACCATGGTGTGCTCGGGGCTGCCTTCATCGAGCCGGGCACTGGTCAGCAGCAGCACGGTACAGCCGGCAAAAGCGGCATGCCCCTGCAATTCGGAAACGAACTTCTTGGTGTCCAGTGCCGTTTCCGCGCGGACCCGGGCGTTGAGCACGCCGTCAACGATCAGCAGGCTGGCTTGCTGCCGGCCGATTTCCTGGCGGAGCAATTTGACCACCGCATCGAGCCCCTCTTGTTCAAGGGTATCGAAGGCGCTGACGAATTGGACCTGGTCACCGATCAGCGCCGAGTCGAAGAACCTCAAGGTCGCCAGATACTGAAAAAGCCGTTCATGGGACTCGCTGAGCAAGGTGGCAACCAATACTCGGCCGCCGTTGCGCACATGACCACAGGCCAATTGGTTGGCGAGAATGGTCTTGCCGGCGCCAGGCGGCCCCTGAACGATATATGAGCCACCTGCGACCAGGCCGCCCTTGAGTAGGGCATCGAGCCCTTCGATCCCCGTCAACAGCCGCTTGAGTGCCTGAACCATGAGGATTACCTGTGGAGTTGAGGGGCCGCAGCGCGCTCCGAGGTCGGCAGGTAAAGGCGTATGCAGGTGCCTTTGCCGACCGTGCTCTGCACAGTGATTGCGCCGTTGCTTTGCTTGGCAAAGCCGTAGGCCTGACTGAGCCCAAGGCCTGTACCCTTGCCAAAAGGCTTGGTGGTGAAAAATGGCTCGAAGATGCGTGGCAGCACTTGGGGGTCGATGCCAGCACCGGTGTCGCGCACTTCAAAGCACACGAACGGGCCGTGCAGCCCGTCCACTTCGCCCGTCAGCACCACAGCATCAAGCGCAATGCAGATCGCACCCCGCTCGCCAATTGCATCGCGGGCATTGAACAGCAAATTGAGCAATACCATCTGTAACTGCCCGGCATCCACTTCGATCACGGGCAAGTCAGGTTGCAGGTGCTCCTGCAACTCGACATCGCTCGGCAAGGCGTGCTCCAGCAAACTGCGCGTCGAAGCCAGCACAGTGGCGGGTGCGACCATCGTGACATCCATCTGCCGATGCCGAGCGAACGTCAGCAGTTGCTGAGTCAGCTGGGTACCACGCCGGCCCGCATCCACGATGTGCTCCAGCATACGCTGCACACGCGCCGGGTCCTGGCTATTGAGTGCCAACTTGGCCGAACTCATGATGATAGTGAGCAGGTTGTTGAAATCATGCGCCAACCCACCCGTCAACTGGCCCAGCGCCTCGAGCTTTTGCGCCTGGAACAGTTGGGCGCGAATGGCGTCCAGTTGCAGTGCCGATTCGCGCCGGTCTGTAATGTCGCGCGTGACCTTGGCCAGGCCAATGATGTGCCCCAAATCATCGCGGATCACATCGAGGGCGGCCAACGCCCAGAATTGAGTACCGTCCTTGCGTACCCGCCAGCCCTCATCCTGCGCCACGCCCAGTTCAAGGGCTTGCTTGAGCAAATAGTCAGGACGCCCTTCGGCGCAGTCCTGGGGGGTGAAGAACAGCGAGAAATGCCGGCCTATAACTTCGTCAGCACGGTAACCCTTGATGCGCTCGGCGCCTGCATTCCACGACACCACATTGCCAGAAGGGTCGAGCATGTAGATGGCATAGTCCACCACAGCCTGCACCAACTGCTCGTAGCGGTTGGCGGTCATTACAGGCGAGGCGATGCAGTCGGCTGAAACCATGCAAACTCCACAGGCACAGCGGTTGGGCGGCAATGAGTTCGGCCAGAGTAGCCCCCAAGCATGGGCGGACGATGCACCCGTCAGCACGGTGAGGACAGGCTGGGGACATGGATGCAGCACTCATTGGATCCAGTCAGGAACGGCACAGTGGCCTAATGACAGTAAGGTGTCAATCGCCTGTGCCAAAGCCACCCCACTTCTTAGATCATAGGCGCTATAGTTGACTCAACTATAACAATGGGTTATAAAGCGCGCTTGATTGCCAGGGCCTTCTGCTTAGAAGCGTGCCGGCATCAAGCGTGCGAGTGTGGTGGAATTGGTATACACAGCAGACTTAAAATCTGTCGGCGTGAGCCTTGCGGGTTCGAGTCCCGCCACTCGCACCATACTTCCAGGAAAGGCGCCCTTGCGGCGCCTTTTTGCTGCCCGGCGGAAATTCGCCATGCAACTGCTAAAGTGGAGCTTGTCTGCATCCACTGGAATGCCACCATGCGCTACTCCCTGTTCGCTGGCCAACGCGACGTGATCATCCTGATCGCCCGTGTGCTATTGATGATCCTCTTCGTCATTTCCGGCTGGGCGAAGCTGACCGGTTTCGATGGCACGGTCGGCTACATGACCTCGCTGGGCGCCCCCGCGCCCATGGTTGCCGCAGCGATCGCCGTGATCATGGAGCTCTTCGTCGCCATCATCCTGATCCTCGGCTTCTACACCCGTCCGCTGGCCTTCCTGTTCGCCCTGTTCGTGCTGGGCACCGCGCTGATCGGACATCCATTCTGGAACATGGTCGACCCTGAACGGGCCGCCAACATGACCCAGTTCCTAAAAAACCTGAGCATTGTTGGCGGCTTGCTGCTCCTGGCGGTGAGCGGCCCGGGGCGCTTCTCGCTGGACGGGCGCTGAGTCAGTCGTCCAGGTCGTCGTGCCAGGCTGGGTGGTCGCACTCGTCGTCATCGAGGTCATCCAGTAACGCATCGTCCTGCTCGACTTCATCCTCGGCACCCTGAGCGTCCGCTTCGGGTTCGAAGCCGTCGTAGAGGAATTCGTGGTCGAGCAGGTGATCGTGTTCGGGCTCGTGCAGGTCGTCTTCGTCGCGCATGATCGCTCCTGGGAAAGTGGCACGCCTATATAGGCGCATCAGTAGCCCTGGTCAATGGATGGGGGTTAATGCTGACTTAACCGGTAGCCTTCATCCTGCAAGCTCTCCCTTCAAACGTGACTTGCCCGCCTTAATGGCGGGCTTTTTTTGCACTGCCCTTCATCAGTGACAGACTTCTTCGATGGAACTTCTCCCCCACCTGCCACGCTCGCAAACCTTGCAGGACCCGGAATTTTCAAGGAGAAATCTCATGGCAGTAAACATCGACAGTCTCATCATTACCACTCCGGTGCCGAAATCCGCCTCCAACCCGGTTGCCTTGGAAGTCACTGGCGCACAGGCATTGGCTAGCCTGACCCACGTTGTTGCACGCCAGAGTGACGGCTCGATACGCATGACCGCGCCGACCAAGGGTGCTTCCAGCAAAAGTACTCACCGAACACGCTGCGAATGGAAAGAAGCCGTATATTGGTCACTGGGCAGCGCAGCGCGCCACCGCAATCACCAGACAATGACCCTGGAGAAGGTAAATCTGGCGCGAAAGATGGTAATTGCCCAGTTGCATGTGAAAGACAATAACAGCCCGCCAATCAAGGTGTTCTGGAACAAAGGCAAAATCACTGTTGGCTTTCGTTCAGATTTTAACCAGGCCACGCCAGTCAACAGCACCGTGCTGGCCGAGGTGCCGCTGGGTACGCGTTTCGATGTGAGCATCGAGGTGAGCGAAAGTGGCGCTTGCATGGTCAGTGCAAGCAGCAATGGCCGCAGCGGCACCACGACCGCACTGCAACTGGCGCCGTCCTGGGCGACGCAGACGCTGAATTTTCACGGCGGCGTCTACAACCAGGTGGACTACAGCGATGACACGCCGGCAGAGGATGCCTCGGTGTGCGTGATCAGCGCACTTGAACTGAGCCATGAGTGAGCCAGCCATGACAGGCTGCGAACAAGCTCTTCACGAATTTATGACAAGTGCATAGGCACACTGACATTGCTTCGTACGTTCTTTAGGCCCGCCACTTGTTGGCGGGTTTTCTTTTTCTGGTGCCTTGGGGGTCGCACGACTGGCCGGGCTCGCGCGCCAAAAACTACTGACGGGGCTCAGACCGGAGCGTCAAGAACGGTCACCCTCACACCCGTAGCCAAAACCTCGTACTCTGTTTCAGAAATCTTTTTCACATCCCCCCCAGCCTGCATTTCGAAATGCTTCAAACCCTCATGCCGAACCATGCCGTGCGGCGAGCGCTCAACGGTTTCATCTTGATAAATGTTGATCACGTACCGCACGTTGTCAGTGCCGACACCGATGATTTTTCCGACATATTTATCTGCCATGTCCGCATCTCCTTCATTACCTCACCGTAGCGGGTGCTTGTTGATCAAGCCACCCTGCTGAGGGATGCAGCCGACTTTCAGACAATCGGGCGCCGCAGCGCCCAACAAGCTCACGCACGACCCTTGGTCAACTTTTTGTACTAATCAGTACATTCCATGGGTAAAATCCACTCCGACTGGCAATTGCCCTACAAACCTACGATCTGGTCATGGAGTGTATCGAGACGATGCAAACGGATTCAAATCGCCTGATGACCGCTCTGGAGCACAAGATGCTGCTTGAGAATTTCAGCATCAGCGCTACCCGGATTGAGGAGCAACTGAAATACATCGTTTGCGGGCAATCCACATCAGGCGAGCTAGAGGTGCTGCTTGGCCCATATGAGAATTGCGAGAGCCTGGGTGACCTGAGATTGCTCAGGTGGGTGTTTGTCTACACTGAGGGGGCCCTGGGCCTGAGCGACCCTCAGGTACTTACGGTGGCAATCGACGCAAAGGGCTGCGTAACTGATTTTGCCCTCGTCTAGCGTGCTGACCTGATCGGAGAATCCCTTTCCTCTTGGAATAACGCACTTACCCACTCGACAAATACGCGCACATTGGGGGACAGGCGCCGGCGATCCGGAAACAGCACGGAAACGGTCTTCGGCTCGACTGGAACATCCGGCAGGGCCTCCACCAGGCGCCCGCTATCGATGTATCGCTGCAACGCCGGGCGCAACCCCTGCACCATCCCGATCCCCGCCAGCGCGCAGCAGAGTAACGCCCCGGCATTGTCGACGACGATGGCGCTGCGCATCTTTACACTGATCATTTTACCGTTGCCCCTGAATCGCCAAGGCATGATCTGGCGGCGCTGCTCAACCATGAAGTTGACTGCCAGGTGCGCCTGTAAATCATCCAGCGTGCCGGGTAAACCATGTTTCTTTACGTAGGCGGGAGCCGCGCAGGTCACCAAAGCAACCTCACCGATACGTTTGGCAACCAGGCTCGAATCATCCAGATCACCGAGCCGCACGGAACAATCGATGCCTTGCGCGATAAGGTCGTTCAGATTGTCAGAGGTTGCCAGAGATATTTCCAGGCCAGGGTAGCGATCCATGAACTCGGGCAATCGCGGGATTATCACCGCCTGGCCGAGTACGGTCTGCATGTCGATCCTGAGCTTGCCTCGCGGCGGGCGGGTCGGCGAAAACCAGTCCAGCGTGTCCGCTAGCTCAGCGAGTAATTTCAGGCTTCGTTCATAGAACTCATCGCCAGCGGGCGTAGTGTTCACCCTGCGCGTGGTGCGGTGTAACAGCTGAACGCCCAATTCGTGCTCAAGATTCTGGATGAGCTTGGAGAGTGCCGGGCGATGCACATTGAGCGCCTCGGCCGCTTTGGTATAGCTGCCATGCTCAACAACTGCCACGAACATTTGCATGGCTTCGATCAGGTTCATCGCGATCTTCCAGTTACCTGTGCATTGGGCCAGACGTACTCTGCACTAAGGACGATAGCGAAGCCAGGCGCCTCTCTCATACACCAAAACAAAATATGCCATCACTGCTTGGTAGCAAGCAGCGATGGCATACCGCAGCCTGGCTGACGGCCGCAGGATGCTATTCAGTCAACCACGACGACGATCTTGCCGATCTGCGCATTCGACTCCATTCGGCGGTGTGCTGCCGCAATTTCATTGAGCGGGAAGACCTGGTCGATGACGGGCTTGAGCTGACCACCTGCCAAGCCTTTGCCAACGAATGCCTTGGCATTGGCCAGCTTTTGAATATCTGTGGTGATTTCGAACAGCTCGTAGCCGCGCACGGTCAGGTGTTTGCCAAGAATGTCGAAGACCGGAACCGGGATATCGCGATGATCGAGAGCGCCGTACTGGAAGAAGATCCCGGTATTGGCCATGGATTTGATCAACTTGGTTGCCTCGGGGCCACCAACGGGGTCGAAAACAATACGCGCGCCTTCGCCCTCGGTGATCGCGGCCACCTCGGCAATCAAATCCTCTTCCTGGGTGGCGATTACATATTTTGCACCAACATCCAGCAACGCCTGGCGCTTGGCACTTGTGCGAGTAAGGGCCACCGGGATGGCGCCTAGCATGTTGGCGATCTGGATCGCTGCCAGGCCGACACTGCTCGACGCAGCCGGGATGAGCACGGTTTCGCCAGCCTTTAGATTGCCGTACTCAACCAGGGCGCCGTATGCAGTGACAAACATCATCCAGCTGGCCGCTGCCTCCACGAAGCTGAGGTTGGACGGATGTTTGACGACAGCATGCGCGGGCGTATTGACCACCTCGCCATACATGCCGTAATCAGCGAATGAAAACGACGGCACGACGCTAACTACGTCACCGGGAACAACGTCGCTGACGTCACTACCAACCGCGCGGACAATCCCGGCCGCTTCATAGCCGAGCTTCGCCGGGAACTGCGGATCAATCACGTACTGCCCAGTGCGGTACATGATTTCCGCACGGTTCAAGCCGATAGCTTTTACTTCGATCTGAACCTCGCCGCTTTTCGGCGCGGGTACAGCGACTTCATCGAGAATCAGAACATCAGCGTCACCGGTACGGTGAAAGTGAACGACCTTGGGCATGGCACACCTCATTAACGGCTAGGGATAACGGTTCCTTCTGGAAGTCGCGCCCATGCTACCCACCCTCTTGCCTGGGATAGAGAGCTGTTCGGCTCATAAATTAGTACTCAACAAGAACCAATCCCGGGCCGGTCGGCGAATAGAAAGGGCACGCAGGGCGCATCGAAAGTGAGCCGACCGGCCGTGACCTGCTCATTGAAACACTGCTTGAACGCCGCAAGCTCCAGGGCGTGCGCAACTTTCGGCTCATCACCGACGGCTCGGGCCTGCGAATGAGAAGATCACCAAGCGAGTTTATCGTCGCGTCAGCGAGGTGGTCAGCCCAACCAAGTAACGGTCTGATGCGGAAACGATGCCTTGTGATGCGGAAACGATCAGGTTTTCTAGCGCGCAAAGAAAAACCCCGCAGACGTTAATCTGCGGGGCTTTCGAATGTGGAGGCCGAGGTCGGAATCGAACCGGCGTAGACGGATTTGCAATCCGGAGCATAACCACTTTGCTACTCGGCCTCAAAGTTCGGATCTAGTTGCTTGCGCTTCTATCTCCTTGAAACGTAGAACTTTTTTCAAAGTTTGCTGCGTTTCGATGGGCGCCATTATGTCTGCATTCCGCCAACCTTGCAACCCCCTGAACAGAAAAAATATTCAAGGGGTTCAAGGTGTTAGCGCAAGCGGCCAAGTTTGCTCCACAACCCCACCACAGCGTTCTCCACCGCACCGCTTGCCGCCATGCCGATTCGCTCCTGCAAGCTTTTGCGTTCGGCATAGTGCACATGGAACAGGTTGGCGTTGCGAGCACGCTCGCTGAGGTACTCGTCGCTGGTCTGCAACTGGTCGACCAGCTTGCGGTTTAGCGCGGCCACACCCAGCCAGACTTCGCCGGTGGCTACTTCGTCGATGTGCAACTGCGGGCGGTAGCGGGCGACGAAGTCCTTGAACAGCTGGTGGGTGATGTCCAGGTCTTCCTGGAACTTCTCGCGCCCCTTCTCGGTGTTCTCGCCGAACACGGTCAGGGTGCGCTTGTACTCGCCGGCAGTCAGCACTTCGAAATCGATATTGTGCTTTTTCAGCAGACGGTTGACGTTCGGCAACTGCGCTACCACGCCGATCGAACCGAGCACGGCAAACGGCGCGCTGACGATTTTCTCGCCGATACAAGCCATCATGTAACCACCACTGGCGGCCACCTTGTCGATGCACACGGTCAGCGGGATGCCGGCCTGGCGGATACGCGCCAGTTGCGAGGCCGCAAGGCCGTAGCTGTGTACCAGGCCGCCACCGCTTTCCAGGCGCAGCACCACTTCGTCACGTGGCGTGGCGAGGGTCAGCAGTGCCGTGATTTCGTTGCGCAGGCTTTCGGTGGCAGACGCCTTGATGTCGCCATCGAAGTCGAGCACGAACACCCGGCCTTTCTCTTCGGCCTTGCCTTTTTTCTGCTGTTTTTCCGCTTTGGCCTGCTGCTTGCGCAGGGCTTTGAGCTGGGCCTTGTCGAGCAAGCCGGATTCCAGCCGCTCGCGCAGCTCTTTATAGAACTCGTTGAGACGGGTGACCTGCAACTGCCCGCCAGCCTTGCGCCGCCCCTTGCCGCGCAAACCGGCGATGGCAGACAGCACCACCAGGATGGCAATCACCAGGGTGGCGGTTTTAGCGAGAAAGCTTGCGTATTCGGCAAGAAACTCCACGTTGACTCCTTATGAACCTGCGCCTGTACGGCGCGAAACTGTAGCAAGCATACCGGTGCGCCCGTGGCGCTGCCAGCTGCGGTAAACGCTGGCAACACAGTTCAAACGACCTTTTCAAACGCTTGTATGTTTTTCGTTGACAGCCCGTGTGGCGCATCCTAACCTCGCAGCAACCTTCAAGCGGCCGGATACCTTCGTGGGCAACCTCTACCTCATCCGACATGGCCAAGCCTCATTCGGTGCCGACGACTATGACGTCCTGTCGCCGGTGGGTGTGCGGCAAAGCCAGGCACTGGGTGAACACCTCGCCCGGCTGGACCTGCGCCTGGACCGATGCGTGGCGGGTGACCTGCGCCGCCAGCAAGACACTGCGCGGCTGGCACTGCAGGCACTGCAGGGTAATGGCTGCGCAGTGCCCGCCATTGAGACCGACCCTGCGTTCAATGAGTTCGATGCCGACGGAGTTATCCGTGCCCTGCTGCCCGGCCTGCTGACCGAAGAGCCGCAGGCCCTGCACATCCTGCGCAATGGCGCGCAGAACCGCAGCGAATTCCAGCGTCTGTTCGCCCTGATGGTGCAGCGCTGGCACGCCGGCGAACATGCCGACGACGGCCTGGAAACCTGGCAGGCGTTCACCGCACGAGTCCAGGGTGGCTTGCAACGTGTGCTGGACAGCGCCGGCAGTGGCGACAATATCGCGGTGTTCACCTCGGGCGGCACCATTGCCGCCCTGCTTCACCTGACTACCGGAATTACCCCCAGCCAGGCCTTCGCGCTGAACTGGCAGATCATCAACACGTCGCTCAGCCAGCTGAAGTTCCGCGGCCGTGACGTGGCACTGGCTTCCTTCAACAACCAGGCCCATGTGCAGCTGTTGAAGGTGCCGGAGCTCATTACCTATAGATGAGCCCGGCCTGTTGTGTCCCTGTTAGGGACGTGAAATCACTCAATAAGGAATGCGCCATGACCTCCGTAGCTGATGCCGTGAAAAAGATGCAAGAGAAGTTCAATCCGTCTGCAGCCGAAGGCCTTGACCTGGTGTTCGGCTTCGACATCACCGACGAAGGCAAGAAATACGCCCTGATCGTCAAGGACGGTACCTGCGACCTGCAGGAAGGCGAGAACCCGGACGCCAACTGCACCCTGGTCATGGACAGCGAAACCCTCAAAGGCATCGTCAGTGGCGAGACCGACGGCATGCAGGCGTTCATGGGCGGCAAGCTGCGCGTTGAAGGCGACATGATGCTGTCGATGAAGCTCAGCGAGCTGTTCCCTTCCTGAGTGATGGGCGCACCGCGCGAGACGAAAACCGAAGCCTGACCGGCTTCGGTTTTTTTTTGCCCGCCAGTGTGCATTCGGTGCAGTGATCGGCCGGCAACACCCAAACCTATATGGCATCTGGCACGCTTGTACCAGCGCATCGAGGCCATTAGATTAGCCAATAATCCTTGCGATCGATAATAAGGTAAACGCATGACGCTCACCGACCAGTCCACCCAGGTACGCCCCGGCGAAGAACTCGACGCGGCCGTCATCGACCCTTACCTCAAGGCCAATATCGCGGGCCTTGAAGGCGCACCGCGCATCAGCCAGTTCCCCGGGGGGGCTTCCAACCTGACCTACCTGGTCGCTTACCCAGGCCGTGAGTTCGTGCTGCGGCGCCCGCCTTTTGGCCAGAAAGCCAAGTCGGCCCACGACATGGGCCGGGAGTTCCGCATCCTCAACCAGCTCAACAGCGGCTTCCCTTACTGCCCCAAGGCCTACACCCACTGCACCGATGAAACCCTGATCGGCGGCGAGTTCTATGTAATGGAGCGGGTAAACGGCATCATCCTGCGTTCGGACATTCCCGCCGAACTGAACCTGGATGCCACCCGTACCGAGGCCCTGTGCAAAAGCTTTATCGACCGCCTGGTAGAGCTGCACCAGGTCGACTACCAAAGCTGCGGCCTCGCCGACCTGGGCAAGCCTGAAGGCTACGTGCAGCGCCAGATCGAAGGCTGGACCGGCCGCTACGAAAAGGCCCTGACACCCGATGCGCCGCGCTGGGAGCAGGTCATTGCCTGGCTGCGTGAAAAGATGCCGGCCGACCACCCTCGCCCAGGCATCGTGCACAACGACTACCGCTTCGATAACGTGATCCTCGATGCTGAAAACCCCATGCGCATCATTGGCGTGCTGGACTGGGAGATGGCCACGATCGGCGACCCACTGATGGACCTGGGCAACAGCCTGGCCTACTGGATCGAGGCAGGCGACCCGGCGCCGGTGCAATTGATGCGACGCCAGCCGAGCAATGCCCCCGGCATGCTGACCCGCCGCCAGTTCGTCGATTACTACGCCGAGCGTGCGGGCATACGCCTGGACAACTTCGATTACTACTATTGCTATGGGCTGTTCCGCCTGGCGGGCATCGTGCAGCAGATCTACTACCGCTTCTACCACGGCCAGACCCAGGACAAGCGCTTCGCCCAGTTCATCCACATGAACCGGCTGCTGGAGCAGATGAGCTTGCAGGTAATGGCCAAGTCCACGCTCTGACGACAGACAACAAGGAAAACAGCATGTCCAAGACCCACCTGTTCGACCTCGATGGCAAGATCGCTTTCGTCTCCGGCGCCAGCCGTGGCATTGGCGAAGCCATCGCGCACCTGCTGGCCCAGCAAGGCGCCCATGTGATCGTTTCCAGCCGCAAGCTGGAGGGCTGTCAGCAGGTGGCCGATGCGATCATCGCCGCAGGCGGCAAGGCCACTGCAGTGGCCTGCCACATCGGTGAACTGGAACAGATCCAGCAGGTGTTCGCCAGTATCCGCGAACAGTTCGGGCGCCTGGACGTGCTGGTCAACAACGCCGCCACCAACCCGCAGTTCTGCAATGTGCTGGACACCGACGCAGGTGCGTTCCAGAAGACCGTCGACGTCAATATCCGCGGCTATTTCTTCATGTCGGTCGAAGCCGGCAAGCTGATGCGTGAAAACGGCGCTGGCAGCATCATCAACGTGGCGTCGATCAATGGGGTTTCACCGGGCCACTTCCAAGGTATCTACTCGGTGACCAAGGCAGCGGTGATCAACATGACCAAGGTCTTCGCCAAGGAATGCGCGCAATTCGGCATCCGCTGCAATGCCTTGCTGCCGGGCCTGACCGACACCAAATTCGCGTCGGCGCTGGTGAAAAACGATGCAATCCTCAACGCCGCACTGCAGCAGATCCCGCTCAAACGCGTGGCCGACCCCAAGGAAATGGCCGGCGCCGTGCTGTACCTGGCCAGCGATGCCTCCAGCTACACCACCGGCACCGCACTCAATGTCGACGGTGGTTACCTGTCCTGATCAAGCCTTGATCGCCTGCAGGGTGTAACTCAGCGGCAAGCGCGCAGGCGCCATTCGCCGTCGGCGCCTTTGTCCATCTGCCCGGGTAACGCCTCCCAGGGGATGCTCTGGTAAGTTGCGGTCCCCGGCCCCTTGGCGGACTTGCCAGCGAGGCGCCGGCAAAGCCCCCAATAGCTCCAAGCGTTACAGGCAGGTGGCCGCCGCCGCCCGCCGCTGCAACGCCACGCCGTCGTTCTTCTGCGCGTAGTAATCCACCCGCGTGCCACCCGCCTGCGGGTAGACATCCACGAATGACTCCGCTTCGCGGGTATACACCGTCAGCCCACCTTGCTTGCGCGGCTCCAGGTAGCCACTGGCGTCGTCCCCGAACACATCCTCCTTCTGCCAACTGAACTGGATGCATTGGGCCACCCGCTCCGGCGCCTTTTGCGAATCGAGCTGTGCAGTCGGCTTGCCGCCACGGGCCGTATCCATGGTTGCAGAAGCGCAACCGACCAATACCAGCGCCGCAGCCATCAGCAGAATTGCTCGCATGTTCCATCCTCGGGCAAAAAAGAAAGCGACTCTAGCACTGCGCAGCATTGCGAGTGAATTGTCACACGGGGGCTGTTGTCGCAGATAAGGCATGCCGCCAACAGGAGATTGTCATGAAAGTACCTCGTCTTTTGCCTTCACTGCTACTCGCCGCCCTGCCCTGCCTGCCAATGATGGCGTCAGCCGCACCCTCGGCTGAAGAGAGCGTTACCGCACCAGAAACTCACAACCGCGAACTCAAAGTGGGCGACAAGGCCCCCGACCAGTACAAACGCGACGAAGAAGCCTTGACCGACTGGAAGGCCAAGGGCCTGCCAGCACCGGAGAAAGAAAGCCACTGGGTACGCATGGGCGACCACTATGTGCTGGTGCAGATCACCAATGGCGTTGTGCTGGCCATACACCCGGCGTCCTGACTCAACCGGCAGCGGTCAACGCCGCCATGTGCACCGTGTTGCGCCCGGCTGCCTTGGCCTGATACAGCGCCGCGTCAGCCTGGGCGAGCAGGCTCGCGGCAGTGTCGTGCGGGCCAGGCACGCCGCACCACAGCCCCACGCTGAAGCGCAGCGTGATCTGGTCACCGGCAAAGTGCGCCGGGCTGAGGGCAATGGCCTCCCTCAGGCCCTGCAAGGCTGCCATCGCGCCGTCACGATCGGTGCGTGGCAACAGCAGCAGAAACTCCTCCCCCCCATAGCGGCCAAGACTGTCGCCGTTGCGCAGGCGCTGCTCCAACTGACGCACGCAATGGCACAACACCTCGTCACCGGCCAAGTGCCCATACAGGTCATTGATACGCTTGAAATGGTCGAGGTCGATCATCGCCACGGCCAAGCTGCTGCGTTCGCCACGGGCGCGGTCCAGCTCGCAGGCAAAGCGCTCCAGAATCGCCCGCCGGTTGTAGGTACCCGTCAGCACATCGCGCAAGGCCAGGTGCTGCAGGCGTGATTCGCTGCGCTCCTTGGCCATCAGCACCAGGCCGATGGAGTACATCATCACCGTTACCGTACCGATGGCGACGGAAATGCTCTGCTTGAGGTTGCTGGTGTCGTAGCGCATTTCCACGGCCGTGCCATTGACCACTGCAAGCGCACGCATGCCCAGCCCGACCAGGCTGACAAGGGCGCCAATCTGCAGCAACAGGTGCGCCCTGCCCGGCCGTTCGACGTGGCGCCGCACCCAGTACAGGATCAACGTGCACTGCAGCATCAGCACCAGCGTCGCCAGCAGCATGCGCGGCTCCACGGTGTCGAGCAGCAGTATTAGGCCCACCAGCATGCAGGCGGGAATGATGAAGACCTGCCGCCACGGCACAGCCTGCTCGCGCACGCGAAACAGGCTGGCCGAATAGAAGGCCAGGGCCAGTGATAGCAGGCTGTTGCCCACCCCGTAGCTGAGCCACAGCGGGGCGTGCCCATAAACGGTGTAGCAAACGTAGGCCAACGCGTGGGCGAGCAAACCGCAAGCGGTAAGCCAGAGGTTGTCTTGGCGATTGGACTGGCCGACCAGCAACAGGCAGAACGCCAGGATGGTCGCGACCAGTGCAACGGCGGCGAACAGCGTGGGTGTATGGGCGATCATCATGATTCACCGTGTGGCAGATGGCCGTCTTCGTTGCGGCCTGTGCCAAGTCTAAGCGCCCAGCCGCAGTCGAGCCATGACCGAGCGGGACAGAACAGCAGCCGGCAGGCACGCCACTCGTCGTCACCGCGGCAAAAAATTGCCCGCCCAGGAAACCAAACGGATCGATCACAGTCTCAGCAAGTGTCCCGTAAACCTATGCGGATCAAGGACCTATATCGTGATGACCCGCCTTGCAAGCCTTTCTCTGATCGCCGCTTTTCTGTTGGTTGCCGGCTGCCACCATCATCGCTACCACGATGACGATGGCGGATGGCGCGATGGCGACCGTGATCACCGCCACCATCACCGGCATGACCGCGACGATGACGATCGCCGCTACCGTGACCGCGGCTACCGCTGACACGTCTTTGCAATCCACTCTTAACCTGATGATTCTTCGAGGCTCCCTATCATGCGTCTGACTTTGCCTTCCCTTGCCCTTGGCCTGCTGCTGTGCCAAGGCGCTTTCGCCGGTGACGGTACCGCCGCCATCGGCGGTGGCCTGGGTGGCGTCCTGGGTAACGTTGTCGGCCAACAGCTCGGCGGCAGCACTGGCGCAGCCGTCGGCGCAGGCCTTGGCGGTGCCGCCGGCAGCGCGGTGGCTGCGCGCAAGGGCAACCGCACCGAAGCCGCCATCGGCGGTGGCCTGGGCTCGGCAGGCGGTTCGCTGTTGGGCGGCAAGGTCGGCGGCTCGACCGGCTCGACCATCGGCGCCGGCCTGGGCGGCGCGGCAGGCGGTGCGATTGGCAACCACCTGGGTGACAACAACGGCAAGATGCACCGCCGCCACCGTCACTGATTCAGCGCAGCCTCTGCAGGGGCCGGCTTGCCGGCTCCTGCATCGATCACCCAGTCTCCCGCCGCCTTAACAAGGCAAACCCTCTCCCCGCTGACCCTCATCAACACCCTCATCACCACAAGCTGCCACACTGACTGCTACTGTCTTTCGTGCCCCCTTGAGTGAAGGAACACCCCCGCCCCATGAACCAGGAACTGCTCTGGGTCCTCGGCCTGCTGGCTGTCGTCATCGTGCTCTTTGTCATCAACCGACCACGCATGGACGTCGTCGCGCTGCTGGTGATTCTCGCCCTGCCACTGTCGGGCATCCTCACCGTGGAGCAGGCCCTGGCCGGCTTCAGCGACCCCAACGTGGTATTGATCGCTGCCTTGTTCGTGATCGGCGAAGGGCTGGTGCGCACCGGTATCGCTTATCGCATCGGCGAATGGATGAGCGACCGGGCAGGCAACAGCGAGGCGCGCCTGCTGGTGTTGCTGATGGTGTCAGTGGCCGGGCTGGGCTCGGTGATGAGTTCGACGGGCGTGGTCGCGATCTTCATCCCGGTGGTGCTGAGCATCGCTGCACGCCTGCAGATTTCGCCAAGCCGCCTGATGATGCCGCTGAGCTTCGCCGGCCTGATCAGTGGCATGCTCAGCCTGGTGGCCACACCACCCAACGTGGTGGTGCACAGCGAACTGGTACGCCAAGGCGAGCAAGGTTTCAGCTTCTTCAGTTTCACGCCGTTCGGCCTGGTGGTGCTGGTGCTGGGGATTGGCTACATGCTACTGACACGCCACTGGCTCAACGGCGAAGTACGCAAGGACGGCCGGGTGGAGAGCCGCCGCACCCTGCTCGACCTGGTACTGGACTACAAGCTCAACGGCCGGGAGCGGCGGCTACGTATTCGGGCGCAATCGCCGTTGATCGGCCATACCCTCGGGGAGCTTGAGCTGCGCACCCGGCATGGCGCCAATGTGATCGGTATCGAGCGCCAGCACAAGTTCACCACGCGGGTGATCGCCGCCGATTCGAGCACCGTCCTGCAACAGGGTGATGTGCTGCTGCTCGACCTGTTCGCCAATCGCGATGACCTGCGCAGCCTGTGTCAAACCATGCAACTGGAACCTCTTCATTTCAAGGCCGCTTATTTCATCGACCAGTCCCAGGAGTTGGGCATGGCCGAAGTGTCCCTGCCCCCCGGCTCGCAACTGATCGGCAAAAGCATCCTGGACCTTGCCTTTCGTACCCGCTACGGCCTCAACGTGGTTGGCTTGCGCCGTGAGCAGGCGGCGATCGACGAGCGACTGGTGGAAGAACCGCTGCGCCTTGGCGACACGCTGCTGGTCGTCGGCCCCTGGAAGGCGGTACGCCAGCTGCAAAGCCAGCCAAAGGACTTCCTGGTACTGAGCTTGCCTGCCGAGATCGACCAAGTGGCACCGGCCCGTAACCGGGCACCCTATGCCCTGATCAGCCTGGCGGTGATGGTCGGGCTGATGGTCAGCGGCGTGGTACCCAATGTGATCGCCGCGTTGATCGGCTGCCTGCTGATGGGGGCCGGGCGCTGCATCGACATGAACAGCGCCTACCGCGCCGTTCACTGGCCAAGCCTGATATTGATCGTCGGCATGCTGCCCTTCGCCCAGGCGCTGCAGCAGACCGGGGGTATCGACCTGGCAGTGGGCGGGCTGGTCAGCCTGCTGGGCGGCGCCGGGCCGATCGCCATGCTCGCCTGCCTGTTCACGGTCACAGCGGTGATCGGCCTGTTCATCTCCAACACCGCCACCGCCGTGCTGATGGCGCCCGTTGCCATCAGCACGGCAACACAGCTGGGCCTCTCGCCCTATCCGTTCGCCATGACTGTGGCCTTGGCGGCATCCGCGGCGTTCATGACCCCGGTTTCCTCACCGGTGAATACCTTGGTGCTCGGCCCGGGCCAGTACCGCTTTGCCGACTTCGTCAAGGTTGGCGTGCCCTTCACAGTGCTGGTGATGCTGGTGACGGTACTGATGGTGCCATGGTTCCACGGTTTATGACGCCAGAGGATATTGGCCATTATCCTGCGCGATCTCGGCAGATTGACATTGAGTGGCCTGCGCAAACAAACTGGGGTGTTATTGCCCCAGGTGCCCACAGCCGTTGTCCTGGATTTCGTCTCCGCTTGTCGGTCGAGCCTATGGTTTTTCCAGCCCAGTCGCGCTTGTTGCCCTATTTCGCCGTGTTCGGCCTGACCTTCGCCCTGACCCTGGGCGGCATCCTGGCACGGCCAATCGAATCCTTGTCCCTGTTCTGGCCCGTCAATGCAGTGCTGGCCGGTGTGCTGTTGCGCTACCCGCGCCACGCCACCCCGGTGAGTTTCACCCTGGCCTGGCTGGCCATGATCGCCGCCGACCTGGCATGCGGCAGCGCCTGGCGCTCGGCGCTGTGGCTCAACCTGTGCAACCTGAGCGTAGTGGTGACGGTGTGGCTCTTGCTGTCACGCTTACCGCGCCTGCACCGGCGCATGCGCAGCCCGCAGGGAGTGCTCAGCGTATTCGGTGCCTGCGCGGCCGGTGCCATGGTGGCGGCTTGCATGGCCTGCGTGGTGGCTGCCCCGTGGTTCGAGCAATCGCTGCGCACCACCTGGCTGGCGTGGTTCAGCGAGCAGTTCTCGACCGCAGTGCTGGTGCTGCCGGTGCTGCTGACGGCGCCATCGGCGCGCGCGCTGGTCCGCAGTGGAGCCCAGGCCGTAAGCCTGCCCCCCTTGCTGGTGCTGCTGGCCTCGCTGGTCTTCAGTATCGCCTTCGGCGGGCCGGGGGCCATTGCCTTCCCGATCGCAGCACTGCTGTGGTGCGCGTGGACCTACTCACCGTTTCTGGTTTCATTGCTGACACTGACTACCGGCAGTACGCTGATCGTTGCGGTGGCGCAGAACCTGATGCATTTCAGCGTGCCGCAAAGCGAGCTTGGGGTCACCACATTGATGTCGGCCCGCCTGGGCATCGCCATGCTGGTGCTCGGGCCGCTGGTGGTTTCTTGCGTCAGCCAGGCCAACCGTAGCCTGCTGGCGCGCCTGGCGCATCAGGCCACCATCGATCACCTGACCGGAGCACTGACCCGCAGCGCCTTCACCCGCCGCGCCAATGCCCTGCTCGACAGCCGCCAGCAACATGCCCAGGCATTGCCGCTGACCTTGATGATGCTCGACATCGACCATTTCAAGTCGATCAACGATCGCCATGGCCACGCCGTAGGCGACCAGGTGCTGCGCCAGTTCGCCCACACCCTGCAAGACCAGTTGCATGAAGGCGAGCTGCTGGCGCGCATGGGCGGTGAAGAGTTTGTAATCCTGCTGCCGGGCCTCGCGCCAGACCGGGCCAACTTCACCGCTGAGCGCTTGCGCAGAGCGGTCCAGGACCTACACCTGGCGCAGGGCGACGAGCGCCTGCAGATCACCGTCAGCATCGGCCTGGACGGCTGCGCCGGGCATGAACCGGCGCCGGGTCTGGACGAGCTGTTGGCCCGTGCGGACCAGGCGCTGTACCGCGCCAAGGCCCACGGCCGCAACCGTGTCGAACTGGCAGAGGCACAGGGCGCCGGGTAATTTGACTCACCCCAGCAGCAAATCCCAGGACAACTTGGCGATCAGCACGCACAGCAAGACCAGGAACAGCCCGCGCACAAAGGCTGCGCCCTTGCGCACGGCCAGCCAGGTCCCGGTCAGCGCCCCAAGCACGTTGCATGCGGCCATGGGCAAGGCAATGGCATAAAGCACATTGCCCGATGGCACGAAGAACACCAGCGCCGCGAGGTTGGTGGCGATGTTGACCACCTTGGCAGAGGCCGAGGCGTGCAGGAAGTCCAACGCGAAAAAGCGAATGAACAGGAAGATCAGGAAGCTGCCGGTTCCTGGCCCGAACAGGCCGTCGTAGAAGCCAATGGCGCCACCGATCAGTACCGCCAGGCATTGCTCCTTGCGGCCGATCTGCGCCGGCGCGTGCAAGGTGCCGAAATCCTTCTTGCAAAAGGTGTAGATCGCCATCAGCACGATCAGCACCAGCACTGCCGGGCGCATCACGCTGGGCGGCACCAGCGACACCGTGGCCGCCCCTGCAAACGACATGATGAACGCACTGAGCGCCGCCGGCACGATCAACCCCCAGTCCAGGGTGACCTTGCGAATGAACGAGCGCGCCGCGAAAGCCGTACCGCACACCGATGCCAGTTTGTTGCTGCCAAGCAAGGCCGCAGGTTGCGCCGTGGGCAATACGTTGAACAGCGCCGGGATCTGAATGAGCCCACCACCTCCTACCGCAGCATCGATCAGGCCGGCGGCAAAAGCGAACAGGGAGAGTACGGCGATATCCATCATGGCGCGGTTCCAGGCAGTGAAAGCAGACCGCAAGGCTAATCAAATCGGCGCGCCTGTGTTGAAATGCCATATTGCAAAAACTGCAACCAGGAGACCTTCATGGCATTGGACATGCTGCGCGAAATCCAGGCCTTCGTCAGCGTCGCGCACAAACGCAGCTTCGTCGCCGCCGCCCGCGCCCTGGGCCGCTCGCCCAGCGCCGTGACGCGGGCAGTACAGGCTTTGGAAGACAACAGCGGGTGCAAGCTGCTCAACCGCAATGCCAATGCGGTGACCCTCACCGAAGCTGGCGAGCGGTTACTGCCCCATGCCGAACGCTTGCTCGAAGTGCAACGTGATGCCGCCGATGAATTGGCCGCACTCAGTGGCAGCGCACAGGGCTGGATCCGCTTCGGCGTGCCGCAATTGCTTGGCGAACATGTGCTGCCCGGTGTGCTGGCGGCGTTTTCCCGCCGCCACCCACAGGTAACGCTGGACGTCCACTACCGTGACGAGGCGCTTGACCCTTTGCTGGGCAAGCTCGATTTCGTGGTCCGCGGTGCGTTTCCACAATCAAGCGAGCTGATCGGTTACCCACTGTGGCGCTACCAGCGCCATCTGTACGCCAGCCCGGACTACCTGGCGCGCCATGGCATGCCCAAGCGGCCAGAGGACTTGGCTGACCATTCGCTGATCCTGCATACCGCCCCGCGCATTCTCAAGGCCTGGCACTTTTGCCAAGGTGACCGAATCACCAGCCTGCGCCCCCATCCAAGGCTGCGACTGAGCTCAGGCGATGCGGTCTACCACAGTACACTGGCCGGTGCCGGCATTGCCCGCCTGGCCGACTGGGTGGGCGAGGCACAAGTCAGTGCCGGCCGGCTGGTGCGTGTTTGCGCAGATTACCGGCTGACATCCAGTACCGGCCAAGACCCGCAAATGCACGCTGTATATCCTGCCGGCGAGTTGCCAGCGCGGGTCCGTGAGCTGCTGCTGGCCCTGCGCCAGGCGGGCAATGGGGGCAACCGGCAGGCTCGCTGACATCTGTTCAAATTCTGCTCAATTCAACAGAAGCCGCAAACGGCTTGGCTTACAGCATTTTATCCACAGACCTACCCACGTTTTTTGTGGACAGATTTCCCCACGTAAAGAAGGACTTATCGCACGCGCAGTAGTGCTGCATTCGCCGCCTTGACCAGCTCGATCCACTCAACCGCACTGATCACGCCTGATTGCTCAAGCGCATCGGCACTGCGCAACGCCTGGTCGTATTCACTTTCTTCGAGAATGCCTGCGGTCAGGAAGCGGCTACGCCACTCCAGCAGCGCTGAAGGGTCCTTCTTGCATTCCATCTATATGTCGACTCCAAGGTAAAAGGCCGGCCCACTGCCGCGACTCATTATGACGCGAGCGGGAGAGTACACGAGGCCTTTTCACTTGAGAACGACTTGCAGCTACCGCCAGTCTAACTGGTATACCAAGGACCACTGCCGCAACGGCCCGACGCTGGCTCCCCTGGCAAAAGAGGCGGGCCGGAGGGGGGAGTTTTGTCAGCCTGGAGGGATGGTGCCCAGTAGGCCTACCAAAAGGGTGAGCAGAAGAAAACCACCCAGAAATAGCGCGAGCTTGCCCATCAGAACCTCTTCAATGTGATAGCAGGGATGAAAAGCATTATCGGCGCAGCGCTGATACGGATACAGATTCAGGTTTGATGAAAAAAGGCGTATCAGATGCGATCGGCCACGCATCCAGCCAAGCGTGCTCACCATGTGGCAGTGGTCGTGGGAGGTAACAAGAGCGCGTTTGACTTGTCGACACCGGCATACAATTGCAACTTTAAGTTTCAGTGCATAGCTGGCCAGCCTGCCAGCAGCATGATGCCTCTTTCAACGGTCAGGTCATCACAGGCTCAGCAATTACGGGCATCAGACGCAGCCTGATCTACACGAATAGAAACAGCCTCTAAGTTAATTTGTAGGAAGTTTTCCCCCTTACTGTAGGCCGCATCTGGGTGCCGAGTATCTGCTGTATGAAACCTCAGTTTCCGCAGCAATATCGAACTGCTAGGGTCCATTTTTCCTACAACGGCACGGAAGCCTTCAGCATGAGGGAAACATGGACCAGTTCAATACTTCTGGCCTGGGTCTGCAAAAATGCCTGCTCGCATTACGCAAAGAGCGGGATCTTCTAAAAGCACAGGGCAAAGATGAGGAGGCGCAACGGCTTACGCGAAAAATTGCGGGGATGGAGGCTACGCTGGCAGGGATGCCCCTGGAGATGAAGCCGCCGACGCTGCAGTAGCACGCCCTTCCCTGTGCCGATGTTCGCTCGTCAAACACTGCGGGCTGAATATCGATTTGGGGCCGCTTTGCGGCCCATCGCCGGTAAGCCAGCTCCCACAGGCAC
>NZ_JBHFCS010000024.1:0-80175 GCF_044143025.1 Pseudomonas sp. TR47
TCAGCAGCATTGAGCTGGCGATGAACAGTGCACGCATGGCGAAACTCCCCCTTGGCGAGATAGTCTTGGAGCGCATCGGCCGTGAGCGAATGGATAGCCCAAGATGGTCTGGTTTTTTCTTTTGAAGCGCTCAGGCCCTGGGCCACTCGACCGCGTTTTCAGCACTTTGGTTCCCGTGCTGGGCGCCTTTC
The DNA here is from genome assembly GCF_044143025.1 of Pseudomonas sp. TR47. Taxonomy (NCBI): domain Bacteria; kingdom Pseudomonadati; phylum Pseudomonadota; class Gammaproteobacteria; order Pseudomonadales; family Pseudomonadaceae; genus Pseudomonas; species Pseudomonas sp. TR47. The sequence goes on from NZ_JBHFCS010000024.1 coordinate 192, forward strand.
TGCTCAGTGGTTGCAGCAGCCTTGCCTATTACGGCCAGTTGGCCGATGGCCAGTGGCAACTGTTGCGTGCGCGTCAGCCAGTGGAGCGGGTGCTCGCCGACCCGGCCACCAGCCCGCAGTTGCGGGCCCGTCTGCAACACGCCGAGCAGGCGCGGCTGTTCGCCAGCAAACGACTGGGCCTGCCGGACAACGGCAGCTATCGGGTGTATGCCGACCTTGGGCGGCCCTATGTGGTGTGGAATGTGTTTGCTACCCCTGAGCTCTCGCTGCAACCGGTGACGCACTGTTTCCCTGTTGCCGGTTGCGTCGCCTACCGCGGCTATTACCAACAGGGCGCGGCCCGCGGCGCGGCGGCGGTGATGCGCCAGGCGGGCATGGATGTCTATGTGAGCGGCGTCGAGGCGTATTCGACGCTTGGCTGGTTCGACGACCCGATCCTGTCGTCGATGGTCGGCTGGGGTGATGAGCGCCTGGCCACGTTGATCTTCCACGAATTGGCGCATCAGCGCGTCTATGTGCAGGACGACACGGAGTTCAACGAGTCCTTCGCCACGTTCGTCGAGCAGGAAGGAACGCGGCAATGGCGCGCCGCTCGTGGGCTTGAAGCGACTCAGGGTGAGCAGGGCCTGCAGCGTGACCAGTTCATACGGCTGATTCTGGCCAGCCGCGAGCGGCTGCAGGCGCTCTATGCCGGGCCGCTGGATGATGCGCACAAACGTGAGGCCAAACAGGCAGAATTCGACCGGTTGAGGCGCGATTATCGCCAGGTTCGAGATAGCCAGTGGGCTGGGGACAAGCGTTATGACGCCTGGATGTATGGGCCGATGAGCAATGCCAAGCTATTGCCGTTTGGGCTGTATGACCAATGGGTGCCGGCGTTTGCGGCGGTGTTTCGCGAGGTTGGTGGGGATTGGGTACGCTTCTATCGGAAGGTAGAAGCGCTAGGACGGTTGCCGGCCGAACAGCGCAAGGCGGTGTTGGCTCGATTGGTGGCCAGTCAGTGAGCGCTGGGGGCCGCTTTGCGGCCCATCGCCGGCAAGCCGGCTCCTACATGCGCGCTCAGGCCCTGATGAACGCCTGATGCATCTCAGCCAAGGTGGCGTAGTGGAATTCAGGCGTGTGGGCCTTCAGCTCTTCTTCGCTGCCGAACCCATAGCCCACTGCCACTGCCTGCAACCCATTGCTGCGCGCCCCGATCAGGTCGTGCTTGCGGTCGCCGATCATCAGGGTCTGCGCCGGGTCCAGCCCTTCCTCGTCCAGCAGGTAGCGAATCAGCTCGACCTTGTTGGTGCGGGTGCCGTCCAGTTCGCTGCCGTAAATCACCTTGAAGTGATGATCGAAGGCGAAGTGCCTGGCGATCTCACGGGCGAATTCCCAGGGCTTGGACGTCGCGATGTAAAGCGTGCGGCCCTGACCGTTCAGGGCCTGGAGCAGTTCCGGCACACCTTCGAAGACCAGGTTTTCGTAAAGGCCGGTGACACGGAAGCGTTCCCGGTAAAAATTCACCGCCTCCCACGCCTTGGCTTCATCGAAGCTGTAGAACTGCATGAAGGCCTGTAGCAGGGGGGGGCCGATGAAGTGCTCGAGGCGCGCCAGGTCCGGCTCGTCGATGCCCAGTTTGGCCAGGGCGTACTGGATCGAACGGGTAATGCCCAGGCGCGGGTCGGTCAGGGTGCCGTCAAGGTCGAAAAGGATATTCTGCTGGTGCATGGTGGTCTCGGTAGTCAGGTTCATTCCGGGCGGTCGTAGCCTTCGGCCAGGTGCTGGTCCTTGAGCTTCACGTAGTTACCGGCGCTGTAAGGGAAAAAGGCGCGTTCCTTGTCGGTCAGTGGCCGTGCCTGCTTTACCGGGCTGCCCACATACAGGTAGCCGCTCTCCAGGCGCTTGCCGGGCGGCACCAGGCTACCGGCACCGATGATCACCTCATCTTCGACGATGGCGCCATCCATGATCGTGCTGCCCATGCCGACCAGAATGCGGTTGCCAAGGGTACAGCCATGCAGCATGACTTTGTGGCCGATGGTCACTTCGTCGCCGATGATCAGCGGGAAGCCGTCCGGGTTGAACGGGCCGGCGTGGGTAATGTGCAGCACACTGGCGTCCTGCACGCTGGTCCTTGCACCGATGCGGATGCGGTGCATGTCGCCGCGAATCACCGTCAAAGGCCATACAGAGCTGTCTTCACCGATTTCCACGTCACCCAGAACTACTGCCGAACGGTCGACGAAGGCCCGTGGCCCAACTTTCGGAGTGTGTTGCTGGAAGCTACGAATGGCCATGATAGGGTCTCTCATCTGTGCCGATAGGCAGGCTGCCTGCTGCGGTCGGCGTCGATTGTAATTAAGATGGGGCAGTGTTTCTTCTGCCAAGGTAGCCAAACCGTGAGTGCGAACAACCCGCTTCTGCAGTCTTATGATCTGCCGCCCTTCTCGGCGATCCGTGCCGAACACGTGCTGCCGGCGATCGAAGAGATCCTGGCCGATAACCGTAAAGCCATTGCCCAGATCCTCGAAAAGCAAGGCAAGAACCCCACCTGGGCCGGCCTGGTGCTGGCCATGGACGAGCTCAATGACCGCTTGGGCGCTGCCTGGAGCCCGGTCAGCCACCTCAATGCGGTGTGCAACAGCAAAGAGCTGCGTGAGGCCTACGAGTCCTGCCTGCCGGCGCTCAGTTCCTACTCTACCGAACTGGGCCAGAACCGTACGCTGTTCGAGGCCTATGAGGCACTGGCCAACAGCCCTGAGGCCGCAGGTTTCGATGTGGCGCAAAAAACCATCCTCGAGCATGCACTGCGTGACTTCCGCCTGTCGGGCATCGACCTGCCACCTGCCCAGCAGCAGCGTTACGCCGAGGTGCAGAGCAAGCTCAGCGAGTTGGGCAGCCGTTTCTCCAACCAACTGCTCGACGCCACCCAGGCCTGGACCAAGCACGTTACCGACGAAGCCGCGCTTGCCGGCCTGACCGATTCGGCCAAGGCGCAGATGGCTGCTGCCGCCCAGGCCAAAGGCCTCGATGGCTGGCTGATCACCCTGGAATTCCCCAGCTACTATGCGGTGATGACCTACGCCAGTGACCGCGCCCTGCGTGAAGAGCTGTACGCGGCCTACTGCACCCGCGCCTCCGACCAGGGCCCGAATGCCGGCCAGTTCGACAACGGCCCGGTGATGCGCGAGATCCTCGACCTGCGCCAGGAACTGGCCGGGCTGCTGGGCTACAAGAACTACGCCGAGCTGAGCCTGGCCACCAAGATGGCTGAGTCCAGCGATCAGGTGCTGAGCTTCCTGCGCGACCTGGCCAAGCGTTCCAGGCCGTTTGCCGCCCAGGACCTGGCGCAGCTCAAGGCCTATGCCGCCGAGCAAGGTTGCCCCGAGCTGGCCAGTTGGGACGCCGGTTACTTCGGTGAGAAGCTGCGCGAGCAGCGCTACAGCGTGTCCCAGGAAACCCTGCGCGCCTACTTCCCGATCGACAAGGTGCTGTCCGGCCTGTTCAGCATCGTCCAGCGCCTGTATGGCATCGAAATCGCCGAGCTCAAGGGTTTCGACAGCTGGCACCCGGACGTACGCCTGTTCGAAATCAAGGAAAACGGCCAGCACGTGGGCCGCTTCTTCTTCGACCTCTATGCCCGCGCCAACAAGCGTGGCGGTGCCTGGATGGATGGTGCCCGCGACCGCCGCCGTACCGCTGGTGGTGAGCTGCAAAGCCCGGTGGCCAATCTGGTGTGCAACTTCACGCCCGCTGCGCCTGGCAAGCCTGCGTTGCTGACCCACGACGAAGTCACGACCCTGTTCCACGAATTCGGCCACGGCCTGCACCACCTGCTGACCCGTATCGAGCATGCTGGTGTGTCTGGCATCAATGGCGTGGCCTGGGATGCGGTCGAGTTGCCGAGCCAGTTCATGGAAAACTGGTGCTGGGAGCCGGAAGGCCTGGCACTGATCTCCGGCCATTACGAAACGGGGGCTGCCCTGCCCCAGGACCTGCTGGACAAGATGCTGGCGGCGAAGAACTTCCAGTCCGGCATGATGATGGTGCGCCAGCTGGAGTTCTCGCTGTTCGACTTCGAGCTGCACGCCAGCCACGGCGACGGTCGCAGTGTGCTGCAGGTGCTTGAAGGCGTGCGCGACGAGGTGACGGTCATGCGCCCACCGGCGTACAACCGCTTCCCGAACAGCTTTGCGCACATCTTCGCTGGCGGTTACGCGGCGGGCTACTACAGCTACAAATGGGCCGAAGTACTGTCGGCTGATGCCTTCTCACGGTTCGAGGAAGAAGGCGTGCTCAACGCCGAGACAGGCCGCGCCTTCCGCGAGGCCATTCTGGCCCGTGGCGGTTCGCGCGAGCCGATGGTGCTGTTCGTCGACTTCCGTGGCCGTGAGCCTTCCATCGATGCATTGCTGCGCCACTGTGGGCTGAGTGAGGACGCGGCGGCATGAGCGAGGTAGCTGTGAATAAAACCAAGAAGCGCTTCATCGCCGGGGCGGTCTGCCCGGCGTGCAGTGAGCCGGACAAGCTGATGATGTGGAGCGAAGACGACGTGCCGCACCGTGAGTGCGTAGCCTGCGGCTTCACCGACACCTTGAATGAACAGGGCCTGTCGGTACCCAAGGAACTTGGGACGCGGGTCAACCACCTGGCGCCCAAGGCGGCGCCGGCCAAGGTGCAGACGGTGCAGTTCTTCCCCAACCCGAAGCTCAAGAAACCGGCCGAGTAAGGCCTGCCCGCCTGCGTCGGGGTGGTAGATATTCAAGCCTCTACCGCTCCGCCAGGCAGGCATGCTCGCCCGCTCATGAACCTGAGCAAGGCGATGCACCATGAACAACCCCCTCCTGCAAAACAGCAACGCCCCTATTGATTTCCCTTCGATAACCCTGGAAAACATGGCCGCTGCTTTCGACCATGTGCTTTCGGCGCATGAGCAAGGTATCGCGCGCATCATCGAACGACAGCAGGCACAGCCCACCTGGGACGACCTGGTGCTCGCCGTGGATGAGCTGGACGCGCAGTTGTCGGGCACGTTGTATACCGTCATCCCGCTCGTGGGCCGGGACCAGGACTGGGCCGAATCCATTCTGGGGTTCTATGGCAGAACAGTTGCGCGTTTCGAGCAGAAAGATACCGACAGCAGGCTGCATGCCTTGTATGAACGGTTGGCGCGCAGTGACATCGGCATCAACCTGGCCGCGATGAAGCGCGCTACCTTGCGCTGGCATCTCGACAGGTTTGCAACCAGTGGCGCAGCGTTGGACGAACACGACAAAGCCCGCCTCGCCGAGCTGCAAGCGCAGATCGGTACGTTGCGGGAGGCCTTTGTGCGCGATATCGACCGGCCGGGGTTGCTGATCGAGGACGAGGGCGAACTGATTGGTCTTTCGCAACGGTTGCGAGATGAGCTGGCCGCCCGGGCCAGCGAGGCTGGTTTGCAAGGTTGGCTGGTTGCCTGTGAAAGTGCCCCAACCGAGGCGGTGCTTCGGCAAGCGAAGCACCGCCCCCTGCGCGAAAAGCTCTACCGCGCCTTCCACACCCGTGGGGTCGATACTGACCTGCAGGAGGACAACGGTACGCGTTTGCAGCGCTTGGCCGAACTGCTGGATGACAAAGCCCGCCTGCTCGGCTTTGCCAGCCACCTCGAGCTGAGCCTGAGTACCAAAAGTGCCGGCTCGGTCAGCGCTGTTCGGGGTTTTCTGCAAACCCTCGCAGCCAGCGTACAACCCGCCCTGCAACAATGGCGTGAGGGCATTGGGCAGAAGGCGCTCGTGCAGGGCCTCACGCGCGTGCAGCCTTGGGATGTCATTCACCTGCAGGCATTGCCGGCGCATGCGCAACCGAGTGAGGTGTTTCGCGAGCACTTCCCCTTGAGTGCCGTGGTCACTGCACTGGCCCGGCTGGCGCAGCAGCTGTTTGGGCTTGAGCTGCGTCCAGCCCGAATGCCTGCCTGGGATGCCAGCGTGCAGACCTTTGAGGTCTGGCAAGACCACGCGCCTATCGGCCTGTTCTATCTGGACGCCGTGCAACACGCCGGGAAACAGGCTGACGCCGTGTTCACCACGTACGTGCGCAACCGGCGTATTGATGCCGAGGGTATCTACCATGCAGCGGTGGTGGTGGTGAACAGTGACATCCCGGCAGCGCTGGGCGAGAGTGAGCCGCTTTTGGACCACCTGGCATTGCGCAAGCTTTATCACGAGTTTGGCCATGCCTTGCATCACTTGCTGGTCCGCACCAGCAACAATGTCATGTCCAATGTTTCGGAACTGGGCACCGATGGCATGGAACTGTTCGGCAAGTTGGTGGAGCGCTGGGTGTGGGATGCAGGCTACCTGGCCAGCATCGCCGTGCCGGACCAGTCTGGCAGTAGGCTGAGCACGGCTGGCGCTGCAGCGTACCTGAAACAGTTCAAGCAGCAGGGGATCGAGGAAATTGGCCGCGACCTGAGCCTGGCGCTGTTCGACCTGGACCTGCACGGCACGCCGTATGACGGCAGAACGCTCGAGCAGCGGCTCGACGATGCCCGGGAGCGATGCGGCTATTGGCCATTGGCAGATTTCGAGCACCCCGTGCATGCCTTCGACCATCTGGTCAGCGGATACGATGCTGGTTATTACGCTTACCTGTGGGCCGATGTGCACGCGTTTGACCTGTTTACCCGTTTTGAAACGAACGGTTTGCTTGACCGAGCAACGGGCCAGGCGCTTGCGCAGGCATTGTTCGAGCCCGGCGCTTCGCGGCCACTGCGCGAGGGCCTTGAAGCCTTCCTTGGGCGCGCCCCAAGCCATGCCCCCTACCTGAGTTGGCACGGGCTGGCCTGACCGGAGGTGCTGGCAAGATGAGCCTTGCCCCTATACTGTTCATATATACAGCATAGGGCTTGGCGATGAATCCTCCAGCACCACAGAAAGGCCGTGGGACGGCGCATAATCCACACAACCGCTTTGCCCCGAGCCATTCGGTGGCTGAGGATGACGGCTGGCATCAGGAGGTTCCATTGACCCAAGGCACCGAGGTGCGGGTTGAAACGGCCAAGACGATCATCAGCCGCAACACCTCACCCGACCTGCCCTTCGATCGCTCCATCAATCCCTACCGAGGCTGCGAGCATGGTTGCATCTACTGCTATGCCCGCCCCTCGCACGCCTATTGGGACTTGTCCCCAGGGTTGGATTTCGAAACCAAACTGATCGCCAAGACCAACGCCGCCGAGGTGCTTGCCGAGCAACTGAGCAAGCCGGGCTATGTGTGCGCCCCCATCAACCTGGGTGCCAACACAGACCCCTACCAGCCGATCGAACGTGAGCACCTATTGACCCGGCGCTTGCTGCAAGTGCTGTTGCGTTTTCGCCACCCGGTGACCATCGTCACCAAAGGTTCGCTGGTATTGCGTGACCTGGATTTGCTGGCCGAAATGGCCAGCCAGCGGTTGGTGCGGGTGATGATCAGCCTGACCACGCTGGACGACGGCCTCAAGCGGGTGCTCGAGCCGCGTGCGGCCTCGCCCAATGCCAGGCTGCGGGCAATCCGGGTGCTGCGCGAGGCGGGTGTACCGGTGGGCGTGTTGTGTTCGCCAATGATTCCCATGATCAACGACAGCGAACTGGAGCACCTCTTGGAAGCCGCCAAGGAGGCTGGCGCGCAGAACGCAGCCTACATGATGTTGCGCCTGCCGCTGGAAGTGGCACCGCTGTTCGAGCAGTGGCTGCAGGACCACTACCCCCAGCGCGCCAGCCATGTGTTGAGCCTGATTCGCCAGAGCCGGGGTGGCGAGCTGTATGACAGCCGCTTCGGTGCGCGCATGCGTGGTGAGGGCATTTTCGCAGAGCTGCTGGCGCAACGCTTTGCCAAGGCCATGCGCAAGCTGGGTTTGGAGGGGCGGGAGGGGCAAATGCTGGATTGTTCGGCGTTCTGTCCCCCCGGTGGGCAAATGGCATTGTTTTGACCCTCAATGCAACTAATCCAAGCACATAATCTTATTCAGGGCTCTTGGCATTTGATGTGTTTTTGCTATTATTCAATTCCCGCCTTATCTATCTGGAACACCCGTTCTAGAGCCTCCGAATTAAGTTTCAGTTAAGTTTTCCCCGCTAGCGTAGGAAACCAGTCCACGAAGACTGTGATCTATGGCCTGTGCGTGTCATCTAATTCCTCGCATAGCCAGAATCTTTCACCGGTAAAATGGATTTACCAACTCACCGTCAAGAGGATGAATCATGCCCGTCAAGGACCCATCCAAGGTCGTTCCGCAGGCCCCCGCGGAGAGCGCCGATGCCGCCCTCAAGCACATCGTCGACGGCTTCCTGCGTTTCCACCATGACGTCTTCCCCGAGCAGCAAGAGCTGTTCAAGAAGCTCGCCACCGCGCAAACGCCGCGCGCCATGTTCATCACCTGTGCCGACTCGCGTATCGTCCCCGAGCTGATCACCCAGAGCTCGCCAGGCGACCTGTTCGTGACCCGTAACGTTGGCAACGTGGTACCGCCGTATGGCCAGATGAACGGCGGCGTTTCCAGCGCCATCGAGTACGCCGTGTCGGCGCTGGGCGTGCACCACATCATCATCTGTGGCCACTCCGACTGCGGCGCGATGCGTGCGGTACTCAACCCGCAATCGCTGGCCAAGATGCCGACCGTTTCCGCCTGGCTGCGTCATGCCGAAGTGGCACGCACCGTGGTCGAGAACAACTGCTCCTGCGGCAGCGAGCATGAAACCATGCAGGTGCTGACCCGCGAAAACGTCATTGCCCAGTTGCACCACCTGCGCACCCACCCGTCGGTGGCGTCGCGCCTTGCGGCTGGCGAGCTGTACATCCATGGTTGGGTCTATGACATCGAGACCAGCCGGATCGAAGCCTACGATGCCGCCAGCGACAGCTTCATGCCCCTGGCCGCCGGTGAGCCGGTGCCCTGCGCGACCCCGAGAGGCCGCTACTAAGCGACCCATCCACCGCTAGAACCTTGATAGCCGGCTGCACCCCGCAGGGGTGTGGCGCGGCCTTCGGCTGCCTTGAATTCCCTGACTGCCCTGCCGGCATGCTCGCTGGCGGCCCGCGCCTGCGCGTTTGTCAGGGGCCAAACGTGCCCATGGCCAGAGGAAAGGCCATGTGACAGAGAAAGGAGAAACACGGTGAACATTACACAGTTGAAAGCGGCCTTGCCGCGAGAGTTGCTGGCGTCGGTTGTGGTCTTCCTGGTGGCCCTGCCCTTGTGCATGGGCATTGCGATCGCTTCGGGCATGCCTCCTGCCAAAGGCCTGATAACCGGCATCATCGGCGGTATCGTGGTGGGCTTTCTGGCCGGTTCGCCACTGCAGGTCAGTGGCCCTGCCGCGGGCTTGGCCGTGCTGGTGTTCGAACTGGTGCGCCAACACGGCGTGGCGATGCTCGGGCCGATCCTGCTGCTGGCGGGTTTGTTGCAATTGCTGGCCGGGCGCTTGCGCCTGGGCTGCTGGTTCCGCGTCACCGCCCCGGCGGTGGTGTACGGCATGCTGGCAGGTATCGGTGTGCTGATCGTGCTGTCACAGGTGCATGTGATGTTCGACACCGCGCCGCAACCTTCGGGCTTGCAGAACCTGATCGGGTTCCCCGCTACAGTGGCTAGCGCCCTGCCCTTTGAAAGTGCCGGCAGTGGCTGGCAGGCCGGCTTGCTCGGTGTGGGGACCATCGCCGTGATGTGGGGTTGGGAACGCTTGCGGCCACAGCGTCTGCGGTTCGTACCTGGGGCCTTGCTCGGTGTGGCGGGCATGACGTTGGTCAGCATGTGGCTGGCACTGCCCGTCAATCGCGTGCAGGTGCCGGCAGACTTGACCGAGGCCATCGACTGGCTGCGCCCCGAAGATTTGCTGCAACTGGCTGATCCGACCTTGCTGGTGGCCGCCTTCGCCCTGGCTTTCATCGCCAGTGCCGAAACGCTGTTGTCTGCCGCGGCGGTGGACCGCATGCACAGCGGCCAGCGCTCGGACTTCGACCGTGAACTTTCCGCGCAGGGTATCGGCAACATGCTATGCGGTGTATTGGGCGCGCTGCCGATGACCGGAGTGATCGTCCGCAGTTCGGCCAATGTGCAGGCAGGCGCGCAAACCCGTGCATCGGCGATCCTCCACGGCTTGTGGCTGTTGGCTTTCGTGGTGGTCTTGAGCAGTGTGCTGCAGCAGATCCCGGTGGCAAGCCTGGCGGGCGTGCTGGTTTACACCGGTATCAAGTTGGTGGACTTCAAGGCCTTTCGTGGGCTTGGCCGCTACGGTCGCATGCCCATGTTCACCTATGCAGCTACCGCGCTGGCGATCATCTTCACGGACCTGCTGACCGGTGTACTGCTGGGCTTTGCCCTGACGCTGCTGAAGCTGGCACTCAAAGCGGCCCGCCTGAAGATCAACCTGCTCAGCCTGGACCGGCCTGGGCACATGGAGCTGCGGCTCACCGGCGCCGCCACCTTTCTCAAGGTGCCGGCACTGACCCAGGTGCTGGAAACGGTGCCCCCTGGCACTCAGCTGCACGTACCGCTGGCCAACCTGAGTTACATAGACCACTCGGTGCTGGAGTTATTGGAAGACTGGGGGCGTACTCAGCGCAGCGCCGGTTCACGCCTGCTCATCGAGCCGCGTGGGCTCAAGCGGCGTATCGAGGGGGGCTTGCGCACTGCGGCAGAATGTTGAGGTCAGTCTTCCTCGACGACACGCATGGAGGGCGAGCCGGGCCACGTACCATACAGGTTGATGGTCCGGCTGCCGCCAACCCACTGGCTGAGCGGTGTGGCCCAATACCTTTTGAGTGTTTGATTGTCGCCCAGGTTGACGAATTCGGCGCTGAAGTCGAGATTCCTGGCGCCGAGCGGAATGGTGAAGTTATGCGACAGGCCGCCGGTAATGGTCATTGGGCCAACCGTGGTGCGGCGTTCACCTGGCAGATCATAGGCAATCGATACTTTGGTGATGTAGGTGGTGGCGGAAGTGGCCTTGCTGTCGACATGCAGTTGCAAGCTGCCAACTTTGCGCACCCAGATCGGAATGATCATTCTGTTGGGGCCAAAAGAGGCAAAGCTGTAGGCCACAGGCAGCGGGATGGTCGCAACCTGGCCATCTTGCGCAGGCAGCGTGTGCGATTCCACCGAAGCGGTATCGCGGATGGAAATGAACGTTGCCCCACCTTTGCCTGAAATACCGTCTTCGCCCAGCAAGGTGTTCAGGCCGCTGGCTGAACCCGAAAGGGCGAATTTGGCATTCTTGCTCTTGGCCCCGGCATTCACGCCGCTACTGGCCAGAATGACGCTCGTTACCACGCCAAAACCTTCTGCAATCCTGCCATTGCTGGCCATGCCGACCTTCTCGGCCTGTGCATATAGCCAATCGTACTGGTCGTGGATCAAGGCCAGGTCACTCAGACGTTGCTCACCATGAAGGGCAAACTCCGAAGCGATCGACTCCTCTTTACCGAAGTTCCACTCTAGCGTCAGGTCTGGCTTGACCTGAGCGCCGGTGGCAGGGTCGATCACCGTCCCTGAAACATTGGCCTTGGTCTCCCTGCGGGATACATCCTTGGAGCTGATGGCCCAGCGGCGCCCTTGCTGAACATTGGAAATCTGCACGGTGGGCAACGCTTCGTTGACCAGGGTGAAGTCGCCGGAAGCCGGGTCGATGATGCCCACTGCACCGGGTTTGATGACCGGGTTGAGGGCCCAGTTGCCCCAAAGGGTGGAGCGGCTGCCGCGTAACAGGTCCGTGTAAAGCCTGTTCCATTTGATGCTCATGGTTCTTCCTCGCCTTGTTAGGTCAATGCCTACCCGATAGGGGGCGGGAAGAATCTATCCGTGCGCGGTACAGCCGATCAGTTGGAGCCTGTTCCCATGGGGCTGCTGGCAGCGCTCAGGCCGGCTGGCCCAGTTCGACACCCAGCTGGCGCGACAGGCATGGCCAGCGTTTCCAGGCCTCGCCAGTCTTCGGGCTGCTCAAGGTTTCCCGGTAGGCTTCTACGGATTCGGTAGCAAAGCTTTCCTCGTTGAGCATTTCATCCACCGAGTGGTGCACCACCTCATCGAGCTGGTTGGCGAAGGTCTCTCCGATCAGTTGATGGGCAATCAAGTTGGCCATGGTGGTATCGAATGGGATCAGTGGTTGCTGGAAGTGGCGGATATAAAGGTCGTTCACCTCCTCCACCAGACGGTGCGCCAGGTAGGCTTCATCCAGCAGGCAGTCCAGGCCCACGTGCCCTTGCATCACGCTCGGCGGCTGCAGGAAATAGGCTTCGGCGATCTTCAGTACAGGTTTGATCTGCGACTCGATACCGGCCTCGAGCGCCACCGCGTGGGCAGCCTCCAGCAACTCCGGCACCTGGTCGATATAGGCGCTGACGAAGCGCGCCAAAGTACCCTGGGCGTCCTGCTCAGGCAGTTGGATCGAGGGGTGCAGGTGGGGCAGTTGCAGCTCGAGACGCTCTTTCAGTTGGCCGCTATGGCGTTCGTGATCGTGGGCTTGGCTTATTTGCTCGCGTACAGCAGCGATGTTCATGACAACTCCAGGGACAATACGTTTCAAACGGAAGACACTAAATTAGCTCGGTATACAGAATACCTAAGACGCATTTGTTATAAATCTCGCAAACGTGTGCGCTGTTGGGTATATGCAGATGCCACCATTATGCCACTTGGCGTCTAGAGCAGGCCTTGCAGGCGATTTCGCGATTTCATGAAGATCATTTCACCTGCGTCGTTGCGTGCCATTGGTCGCTGTCTATACTCGGGTTGAACGTGATTCGCTGATGAGGCCCGACTGCTTTTCGCAGGGGCTCGGTCGTCGAAGCCAGGCAGTCTTGACCGCCGTTCCCTCTTGCCGCAGGCCACGCCTCCGGGACAACAAGAATTAGAAGGGGAACCCGCAATGATGCGACATCCACCAGTCTGGATGGGCCTCCTGTTGTGGTTGGTTTTAGGTCAGGCCAACGCCGCCTGGACCGTGAACATGGCGCCGGGGGCGACGGAAGTCTCCAACGCCGTGTTCGACCTGCACATGACCATCTTCTGGATCTGCGTGATCATCGGCGTCGTGGTGTTCGGCGCGATGTTCTGGTCCATGGTCATCCACCGCCGTTCCACCGGCCAGCAAGCTGCGCATTTTCACGAGCACACCTGGGTGGAAATCCTGTGGACCGTGGTCCCCTTGCTCATCCTGGTGGCCATGGCCATCCCCGCCACCAAGACCCTGATCGATATCTACGACGCCAGCGAATCGGACATTGATATCCAGGTTACGGGCTACCAGTGGAAATGGCACTACAAATACCTGGGCCAGGACGTGGAGTTTTTCAGCAACCTGGCCACCCCTGCCGACCAGATCCAGAACAAGGCGCCCAAGGATGAGCACTACCTGCTTGAGGTCGACCAGCCGCTGGTGCTGCCGGTAGGGGCGAAAGTGCGCTTTCTGGTGACGGCCGCCGACGTGATCCATTCCTGGTGGGTACCGGCTTTCGCGGTCAAGCGTGACGCCATCCCAGGCTTTGTCAATGAAGCCTGGACGCGCGTCGAGAAGCCCGGCATCTATCGCGGCCAATGCACCGAACTGTGTGGCAAGGACCACGGTTTCATGCCGGTGGTGGTGGAGGTCAAGTCCAAGGCCGACTACGACACCTGGCTCGGCGAGCGCAAGGCCGAGGCGGCCAAACTCAAGGAGCTGACCAGCAAGGAATGGACCCTTGAAGAGTTGGTCGCGCGCGGCGACAAGGTTTACCACACCACCTGCGTGGCCTGTCACCAGGCCGAAGGCCAGGGCTTGCCGCCGATGTTCCCGGCTCTCAAGGGCTCGAAGATCGCCACCGGCCCCATAGAGGCCCACCTGAACATCGTCTTCCACGGCAAGCCCGGCACCTCCATGGCGGCCTTCGGCAAGCAGCTGTCTGAAGTCGATATCGCCGCCGTGGTCACCTACGAGCGCAACGCCTGGGGCAATGACAAAGGCGACATGGTCACACCGAAGGACGTGCTGGCGCTCAAGCAGGCACAAGCGCAATGAACCGGGTTACTCGCGGCAGTCAGTGGGCTGCAGGAGACAGGACATGAGTGCAGTGATCGACGACCACGCCCACGGCCATGAGCATGCCCACGGCCCGGCAAAGGGCCTGATGCGCTGGGTGCTGACCACCAACCACAAGGACATCGGCACGATGTACCTGTGGTTCAGCTTCATCATGTTCCTCCTTGGCGGCTCGTTCGCCATGGTGATACGCGCCGAACTGTTCCAGCCCGGGCTGCAGATCGTCGAGCCGGCATTTTTCAACCAGATGACCACCATGCACGGCCTGATCATGGTGTTCGGCGCAGTGATGCCGGCCTTCGTCGGCTTGGCCAACTGGATGATCCCGCTGATGATCGGCGCGCCGGACATGGCCCTGCCGCGGATGAACAACTTCAGTTTCTGGCTGCTGCCGGCAGCGTTCCTGATGCTGGTATCGACCCTGTTCAGCCCTGGTGGCGGGCCGAACTTTGGCTGGACCTTCTACGCCCCGCTATCGACCACCTATGCCCCCGCCAGCGTGACCTTCTTCATCTTTGCCATCCACTTGATGGGTATCAGTTCGATCATGGGGGCCATCAACGTCATCGCCACCATTCTCAACCTGCGCGCACCGGGCATGACCCTGATGAAAATGCCGCTGTTCGTCTGGACCTGGCTGATCACGGCCTTCCTGCTGATCGCGGTGATGCCGGTGCTGGCCGGTGTGGTGACCATGATGCTGATGGATATCCACTTTGGCACCAGCTTCTTCAGTGCCGCCGGTGGCGGTGACCCGGTGCTGTTCCAGCATGTGTTCTGGTTCTTCGGCCACCCAGAGGTGTACATCATGATCCTGCCGGCCTTCGGCGCGGTCAGCTCGATCATCCCGGCGTTCTCGCGCAAGCCGCTGTTCGGCTACACCTCGATGGTCTATGCCACGGGTGCGATCGCCTTCCTGTCGTTCATCGTCTGGGCGCACCACATGTTCGTGGTCGGCATCCCGGTGGTGGGTGAGTTGTTCTTCATGTACGCGACCATGCTCATTGCCGTGCCCACCGGGGTGAAGGTGTTCAACTGGGTCAGCACCATGTGGGAAGGCTCGCTGACCTTCGAGACGCCGATGCTGTTCGCCATCGCCTTCGTCATATTGTTCACCATCGGTGGGTTCTCCGGGCTGATGCTGGCCATCGCGCCGGCAGACTTCCAGTACCACGACACCTACTTCGTGGTGGCGCACTTCCATTACGTGCTGGTGCCTGGGGCGATCTTCGGCATCTTCGCCTCGGCCTATTACTGGCTGCCGAAGTGGACCGGCCACATGTACGACGAAACCCTCGGCAAGCTGCATTTCTGGCTGTCGTTCATCGGCATGAACCTGGCCTTCTTCCCCATGCACTTCGTTGGCTTGGCCGGCATGCCGCGGCGCATTCCTGACTACAACCTGCAGTTCGCCGACTTCAACATGGTGTCATCGGTCGGTGCGTTCATGTTTGGTGCCACGCAGATCTTCTTCCTGTTCATCGTCATCAAGTGCATTCGCGGCGGCGCGCCGGCCCCGGCCAAACCCTGGGATGGTGCAGAGGGCCTTGAGTGGTCGGTCCCTTCGCCGGCGCCGTATCACACCTTCCAGACGCCACCGGATGTGAAATAGGTAACCGCCCATGACCGGCCAACCGCTCAAACGTCTGGTGCTGCGCCTGCTGATGCTGACGGTGGTGATGTTCGCCTTCGGCTTTGCCCTGGTGCCGATCTACGACGTCATGTGCAGGGCCTTCGGCATCAATGGCAAGACCGGCGGGCAGTATGAGGGTAGCCAGGTCAGCGATCCGACGCGTTCGGTGCGGGTGCAGTTCATGTCGACGAATGCCGGCGACATGGTCTGGGACTTCTACGCCACTGCCGACCAGCTCGCGGTCAACCCGGGGGCCGTCAACCAGATGATCTTCGTGGCTCACAACACCACTGACCGGCCGATGAGCGCCCAGGCCGTACCCAGCATCACGCCGGCCGAGGCCGCGGCGTATTTCCACAAGACCGAGTGCTTCTGCTTTACCCAGCAGGTGCTGCAGCCCGGCGAACGTATCGAGATGCCTGTGCGCTTCATCGTCGACCGGGACCTGCCGGCCAGCGTGAAGCACCTGACACTGGCCTACACCTTGTTCGACATCACCGCTCGTCACCCGCCGGTCGCGCATGTCGCGCCCCAGGACGTTCAGGGCGCCCGTTAAGGGAAGGAGAACAGCAATGGCAAGTCATGACCACTACTACGTCCCTGCGCAGAGCAAGTGGCCGATCATTGCCACCATCGGCATGTTCGTCACGGTGTACGGCCTTGGCACGTGGTTCAACGACCTCAAGGCTGGCCACCCCGACTCCCATGGGCCGCTGATTTTCTTCGTCGGTGCCCTGCTGCTGGCCTACATGCTGTTCGGCTGGTTCGGGGCGGTCGTTAAGGAAAGCCACGCCGGGCTGTATAGCGCGCAGCTGGACCGCTCGTTCCGCTGGGGCATGAGCTGGTTCATCTTCTCCGAGGTGATGTTCTTCCTGGCCTTCTTTGGCGCGTTGTTCTACGTGCGGGTACTGGCCGGGCCATGGCTCGGTGGTGAAGGCGACAAGGGGGTCGCACACATGCTGTGGCCCAGTTTCGAATTCACCTGGCCCCTGCTCAATACCCCGGACCCCAAGCTGTTCCCGCCGGCCAAGGACGTCATCGACCCTTGGCACCTGCCTTTGATCAACACCATTTTGCTGGTCAGTTCGAGCGTGACCATCACCATCGCCCACCATGCACTGCGACGTGACCACCGTGGGGCGCTGAAGCTGTGGATGGCAATCACCATCCTGCTGGGGTTGAGCTTCATCGCGCTGCAGGCCTACGAATACTTCGAGGCCTACACCAAGTTGGGCCTGACGCTGGGCTCGGGGATCTACGGCGCAACCTTCTTCATGCTCACAGGCTTCCACGGTGCCCACGTAACCTTGGGCACGATCATTTTGATCGTGATGTTCGTGCGCATCCTGCGTGGGCACTTCAACCCGGACAAACACTTCGGCTTCGAGGCGGCAAGCTGGTATTGGCACTTCGTCGATGTGGTGTGGGTCGGGCTGTTCATCTTTGTGTATGTGCTGTGAAGGGCGACGCAGCCCTTGTGGTGCAGAGAGGCTTAAAAAGGAGCGTGGGAGACCAGCTGGCCACTGATGAGGCCATAAGCAACCAGCGCGATGGTCAGGCAGGCCAAGGTGACACGCACGGTCAGTGCCTTGAGCAGGCGGGTCGAGTTTTCATCGTCCTTGACCAGAAACACCAGGCCGCTGAACAGGCTGGCAATGGTGGCCAACAGCATCATGACGATCGCGGCCTTGAGCATGGCGTTTCTCCAGGGGGATGCGGTGATGTGGATAAGTATAGCGAGGCACCCGTGAGGCCGTTTCGCCCGGGCTGGGTACCCACCCTGGTAGTGCTTGCGCTACTGCCGGGGTTGATTGCCCTTGGCTGCTGGCAATTGGGCCGAGCCGACGAAAAGCGCGCATTGCTGGCCAGCCATGCCGAGCGCAGCGTCGACGCGCCGCTTTCCGCGGCCCAGTTGCAGCCGAGCGACGATACCGCCTTCCGCCGTGTGCACCTCTACGGCCGCTTCGATGCCGAGCACAGCGTGCTGCTGGACAATCGCATGCGCGACGGCCAGGCAGGCGTCGAGTTGCTGCAGCCCTTTCTCGACCAGCCCAGCGGCTTGTGGCTGTTGGTCAACCGCGGGTGGCTGCCCTGGCCCGACCGCCGCGTACCGGTGCCCTTCGACACCCCTGCGCAGGCTCTGGCCCTGGATGCCTCGGTATACGTAGCGCCCGGCAACACCTTTCAATTGCACCCCGACCCCGTTGGCGGCCAATGGCCGCACCTGCTGACGGCCGTGAACCCCGCACAACTGTGGCAACAGCTTCGGCGCGAAGGGTTCGCCCATGAATTGCGCCTGCAACCCGGCCCGGCGGCTTACCGCCTGGACTGGCCTGTGGTCGCCATGGGCCCGGAAAAACACCTGGGTTATGCGGTGCAATGGTTCGCCCTGGCCACCGCCCTGGTGCTGCTCTACCTCTACTTTGGCTGGCACAACAAAAAGGAGAACCGCCATGGCCGCCACCACCACTCCACTGGACCTGCCTGAGCGTCGCAAACCCAGAGCCCGCGGGCGTTTGCAGCTGATCCTGATTCTGCTGGTGGTGCTCGGCCCGATGATCCTGGCCACCAGCATGTACAAGCTCAAGTTCTGGGTGCCGGAAGGCCGAAGCTATCACGGGACGATGATCGGCAATGGCCAGAGCCGCAGCGATATCGGCATCGCTGGCGAAGACGCACGTTGGCAACTGCTGGTCAGCGCCCCAGAAAGCTGTGCCGAAGACTGCCAGCGCCTGGTTTACCTGGCGCGGCAGATCCAGATTGGCCTTGGCCGGGACGCCAGCCGTGCCAGCCATGCCCTGGCCGCTGCCCAACCGTTGAGTGCCGGCTACCAGGCCTTGCTGGGGCGCGAGTACCCACAGCTGCAGCGTTATCCACTCGATACACAGCGCTACCTTCAGAAGGTAGGAGACCCCGCGCCGCAGCTGTGGATCGTCGACCCGCACGGCAACCTGGTGCTGCGCTATGACGGCAAGGTCAGTGGCAAGCATGTACTGGATGACCTGCGCCACCTGCTCAAGCTGTCCAACATCGGCTAGGAGCCCTGCCATGGCCAGACCCGGATTCCGCCTCGCTGTGTTCGCCACCCTGCTGGCACTGCTGGTCGTACTGCTCGGTGCGTATACCCGTCTGACCCATGCTGGCCTGGGCTGCCCAGACTGGCCTGGCTGCTATGGCTTCATCAGCGTGCCGAAAACCGACGCGCAGCTGGCCCATGCCGAGCTGCACTTCCCCGAGCACCCGGTGGAGGTCGCCAAGGGCTGGGCCGAGATGGTCCATCGTTACTTTGCCGGCACGCTCGCCTTGGTGATTGCCTTGCTCGCCTTCCAGGCCGTGCGCCGGCATTCGCGCGACGGCCAGCCCTACCGCCTGCCGGTGCTGTTGCTAGGCGTTGTACTGGCCCAGGCGGCATTCGGCATGTGGACAGTGACCCTCAAGCTGTGGCCGCAGGTCGTCACCGCACACCTGCTGGGTGGCTTCACTACCCTGGCCTTGTTGTTCCTGCTGTCGCTGCGCCTGTCACGGGCCTTTGCGCCGTTGCCTAAATTACCGCTGAGCTTGCGGCGGATTGCTGCCTTGGCGCTGCTGGTGGTGATCGGACAGATTGCCTTGGGCGGCTGGGTCAGTTCCAACTATGCGGCCGTTGCCTGCACAGACTTGCCGACCTGCCATGGCCAGTGGTGGCCGGCAGCGGACTTCAGCAACGGTTTCCACCTGACCCAGCACGTCGGCCCCAACTACCTGGGCGGGCAACTGGATAGCGATGCGCGCACGGCCATCCACATCAGCCACCGCCTGGGCGCGCTGCTGGTCACTGGTGTGCTGCTGATGCTCAGCTGGAAGCTGCACCGCTGTGGCTTGCCTGGGTTGGGGCGCCTGGTACTGCTGGTGCTGGCGCTGCAGGTAGGCCTGGGCATCAGCAATGTGCTGCTGCACCTGCCTCTGGCGGTGGCTGTGGCGCATAACGCAGGCGGCGCCCTGTTGCTGCTGAGCATGGTGCTGGTCAACTACCGTATCCGCGTCGTCGACAAGGTGCGCGTGGGCCAGGGCTGGCGCCTGACGCCGGTGACAGGCGTGGGCGCGGCCCATCACTTGAGGAACGACTCGTGGCGACGCTTCTAACTGCGCAACGTGCAGGCTGGCGCGACTATCTGGAGCTGACCAAGCCCAAGGTGGTGCTGCTGATGCTGATCACCTCGCTGGTGGGCATGTTCCTGGCGACCCGTGCCGGGGTACCTTGGAGCGTGCTGTTGTTCGGCAACCTGGGGATTGCCCTGTGCGCGGGGGGCGCTGCGGCGGTCAACCATGTGCTGGACCGGCGCATCGATGCGCTGATGGCCCGCACCCACAAGCGGCCGCTGGCCCAAGGGCGGGTCGCGCCACTGCCGGCGCTGCTGTTCTCCCTCGCCCTGGCGCTGCTGGGCATGGCCCTGTTACTGATGTTCACCAACGCCCTTGCCGCCTGGCTGACGCTTGCCTCCCTGCTCGGCTATGCGGTGCTCTACACCGGCTTTCTCAAGCGTGCGACGCCGCAGAACATCGTTATCGGTGGCCTTGCAGGCGCGGCCCCGCCGCTGCTTGGCTGGGTGGCAGTAAGTGGCCAAGTCAGTGCCGAGCCCTTGTTGCTGGTGCTGATCATCTTCGCCTGGACGCCGCCGCACTTCTGGGCCCTGGCCATTCACCGCAAGGAGGAGTATGCCAAGGCCGATATCCCGATGCTGCCGGTAACCCACGGCGAGCGCTACACCAAGCTGCACATCCTGCTCTATACCCTGATACTGCTGGCGGTGACCCTGCTGCCCTACGCCATCCACATGAGCGGCCCGTTGTACCTGGCCTGCGCCCTCGCCCTTGGCCTGCGCTTCCTGCAATGGGCCTGGGTGTTGTACCGTGGCAGCCGGCCGCACGCGGCGATCGGCACCTTCAAGTACTCTATCGGCTACCTGTTCGCGCTGTTCATTGCGTTGCTTGTTGACCACTATCTGTTGCTGAACCTATGACCCGAACCCAGAAAACCGTCTTCATCCTCGTTGCCCTGGTCGCGTTGATCATGGGCCTGACCGTCAACAAGGTGCTAAATGGCAGTGACCAGCCAAACCCCACCGAGCTGATCGATGCCGGCATCATCCTCTTGCCGCAGAGCCGCACAGTTGCCGACGTGACCATGACCAACCAGGACGGCCAGCCGGTGCAGCTCGACGATCTCAAGGGCAAGTGGTCGCTGCTGTTCTTTGGCTATACCTATTGCCCGGATATCTGCCCCACCACCCTGGCCCAGTTGCGCCAGGTGAAGAGCGAGCTGCCCAAGGAAGCGGTCGACCGGCTGCAGGTGGTACTGGTGAGTGTCGATCCGAACCGCGACACGCCGAACCAGCTCAAGCAGTACCTGGGTTATTTCGACAAGGATTTCGTCGGGGTGGCGGGGTCGATCGAGGATACCCAGAAGCTGGCCAATGCCTTGAGCATTCCGTTCATTCCGGCGGATACCAGCAAGCCCGGATATACCGTGGATCACAGCGGTAACCTGGCGATTGTCGGGCCGGACGGACGTCAGCGTGGGTTCATACGCGCGCCGTTCAACAACCAGAAGCTGGTGGCGCAGTTGCCGGGCCTTGTGAAACGGGATTGAGATTGCTGGCCTGCTTTGCAGGCCATCGCGACACAAGGCCGCTCAACAAGGAACCGCGCTCTCCTGCAGGAGCGCGCGGTCCTGTTGCAAGACGGTATCAAGTCCCGGACTTGATCCTGGTCCAGGCCCGCGTCCGCGCCCGCTCTGCCTCACGCGTCAAAGGCTTGAGCGTATACAGCTTGGCCATCGCCTCCGCCGTTGGATACAGGTTGGGGTTGTTGCGGATCGCTGGGCTGACCTTTTCCGTCGCATCCTTGTTCGGGTTCGGGTAGCCGACAAAGTCGCTGATCGGCGCAATCACCTCTGGGCGCAGCAGGTAGTTGATGAACGTATGCGCATCCTCCGGGTTGGCGGCGCCCTTCGGAATCGCCAGCATGTCGAACCAGATCGGCGCGCCCTCCTTGGGCAGGCGCATGTCCACCACCACACCGTTCTTCGCATCCCGGGCGCGGTTTGCTGCCTGGGAGAAGCTGCCGGAATAACCAACGGCAACGCAGATGTCACCGTTGGCGATATCCGCCATGTACTTGGAAGAGTGGAAGTAGGTGATGTAGGGGCGGATCTTCTGCAGCAGAGCCTCGGCTTGCTTGTAGTCATCCGGCTTGCTGCTGTTGGGGTCCAGCCCCAGGTATTGCAACGCCAGCGGCAGGATCTCTGATGGCGAGTCGAGCAGCGCTACACCGCATTGCTTGAGCTTGGCGATGTTCTCTTCCTTGAAGAGCAGGTCCCAGCTGTCCACGGGGGCCTTGTCGCCCAGTACCGCCTTGACCTTGTCCGGGTTGAAGCCGATCAGCACCGTGCCGTACATGTAGGGCACGGCGAACTTGTTGCCTGGGTCGTTGGCCTCGATGAGCTTCATCAGTGCCGGGTCCAGGTGTTGCCAGTTCGGCAGCTTGCTGCGGTCCAGTGGCTGGAACACCCCCGCCTCGATCTGCTTGGCGAGAAACACATTGGACGGCACTACCACGTCGTAGCCGGAGTTGCCTGTTAGCAGCTTCGCTTCCAGGGCTTCGTTGGTGTCGAAGATGTCGTAGACCAGCTTGACGCCGCTGTCCTTCTGGAAACCGGTCAAGGTTTGCGGGGTGATGTAATCGAACCAGTTGTAGACGCGCAAGGTGCGCTGTTCGGCTTGTGCCTGGACGGCGCCGGTGAACAGGGTGGCAGCTATGAGTGGGGCGAGCAGGCGCTTGAGTCGGGCCATTATCGGGCTCCTGGCTGGGCGAGCTGGAAGCCTTCCAGCACATTGACCGCGTTGATACCGATTTCTTCCACTGCGTAGCCGCCTTCCATCACGAACAAGGTCGGCTTGCCGAGCTGGGCGATGCGTTTGCCCATCTCCAGATAGTCCGGGCTGTCCAGCTTGAACTGGGAGATAGGGTCATCCTTGAAGGTGTCCACGCCCAGAGAGATGACCAAGACGTCGGCATCGTAATCGGCGATGCGCCGGCAGGCGTCTTCCAGCGCGGCGCTCCAGGCGGCCCAATCACTGCCGGCAGGCAGCGGGTAATTGATGTTGCAGCCTTCGCCCGCGCCTGCGCCGGTTTCGTCCGCGTAGCCCAGGAAGAACGGGAACTCGTCTTGCGGGTCGCCGTGGATCGAGGCGAAGAACACGTCATCGCGCTGGTAGAAGATGTCCTGGGTGCCATTGCCATGGTGGTAATCGACGTCAAGGATGGCCACCTTGGCCCTGCCTTGGTCGAGGAAGGCCTGGGCAGCAATCGCGGCGTTGTTCAGGTAGCAGTAACCGCCCATGACCTCGGCGGCGGCGTGATGCCCTGGTGGGCGGCACAGGGCGAAGGCCGCATGGGCGCCTTGCTCGATTGCAGCTTGGGCGGTGAGGGCAACCTGTGCTGCGCTGTAGGCGGCCTGCCAGGTGCCTGCGGTGATGGGCGCGCCGGCATCGAAACTGTAGTAGCCCAACTCGCCATGCAGGCCGGTGGGTTTGACTTGGCGCAAGGTGCGTGCCGGCCAGGTGAAGGGCAACAAGTCACCCTCCTGACCCAGCGCGGCCCAACGTGCCCAGGCACCTTCGAAGAAGTCGAGATAGTCTGCGCTGTGGATGCGCTGCAGTGGTGCACGGCCAAAATCGGTCGGGGCCTGGACATCACCGAGGTTGCGCTTTTTCACCTGCTCGAGCACATGGTCAGCACGCGAAGGCATTTCGAAGCAGGGCATCAGCTTGCCGTCGATCAGCTCGCAGCGGCCGTGGTGCAGGCGGTGGTCATCGGAATAGATCGTCAGCATTGTTGTTCTCCGGTAGTACTGGCGTTGGCCCATTTTCACGGGCTGCCGGGCGCGGGAGAACGACGCAAACGGCCAAAAGGGGATCGATGTGGCCAAGCTCGCCGGCCTTGATCAACCTCGGAAATGGCTGGGCGCCACACCGCTCCAACGCTGGAAGGCATGCCGGAAGCTTGCCGTCTCACTGAACCCCAAGCGCTCGGCAATTCGGTAGATCGGCATCTGCCCCTCGGCCAGCAGCTGCTTGGCTCGCTCGAATCGCAGCTCATCGAGCAGCTGTTGATAACTGCTGCCCAGCGCCTGTAAGTGCCGGCGCAAGGTACGAGACGAGCAGTTCATCTGCCGCGCCAAGCCTTCCAGGCCGGGGGCAGCGTCCAGTTGCTGCAGCAGTAATTGGCGTATCCGCCCCAGCCAGGCCTGGCGCCCGGTGAATTCAAGGTTCAGGCGCCGGCAGCGCTCGCCCATGGCTTTGTGGGTGATCGGGTCGGCGAGGGGCAGTGGGGTGTCCAGCCAGCGCCGCTCGAAAGCAAAGGCGTTGTCCGGCGCGTCGAACCCGAGCGGGCACGGAAAAGCATCGGTATAGCGGGCGTGATAGTCGGGCCGAGCATGTTCGAAACGCGCGCCGAGCAGCGGCAGCGGGCGGCCCAGCAGGTCGTCACAGATGACTTTGAGCGACACCAGGCAGAACTCGGCATTGAAAGCGGTCAGCGCCGGGAGGTCGCGATATTCATCGGCGCTAAGCCAGATGCGCTGGCCATCGTCTATCAGGCGTAAGCGAAAGACTGTTCCCAGCAGTGCCGGATACTGCAAAGCAAGGCGCAAGGCGTCACCCAAAGTGGCACTGGAGAGCAGGGCGTAACCCAGCATGCCGTAGCACGACACATGCATGCGTCTGCCCAGCTCCAGACCGATGTCTTCACGCCGTGCCACGGCGTTGGCGCATACCTGCAGCTCTTGCTGGGTGGTGATGCGGGCATCGGCATGGCCAAGGTCTGCCGGGCCTATACCGCTGCCAGCCAGCAGCGCCGTTGCCTCGCACCCCTGTTCCTGAAACAGGTTGAGGATCAGCGAAACCGCGTTGAGGGTGGTCAGGTGGCTGTGCAGCATGCTCGGCATTTCCGTGGGGCGGGGAGGCATTACAGAGCAAGTTGTGTGCCGGGATCTCGCGGGCGAAAAAAAGGGCCCGGAGCGTGCGCTCGGGCCCTTGAAAGGTCGAGAGGTGTCTAGTCCCTCAAACCTGGTGAGACTGTTTGCAGCAGCCGGGTTACGCCTTCAGCGGAACCAGACGTGGAGCGATCATGTTTTCCGGGCGCAGGATGTCGTTGAGCATCACTTCGTCCAGCAGCTGTTCTTCGCGCACCAGTTCCAGCACACCACGGCCTGTTTCCAGGGCTACGCGGGCGATACGGGTGGCGTTTTCGTAGCCGATGTAGGGGTTCAGGGCGGTGACCAGGCCGATCGAGTGCTCGACCAGTTCACGGCAGCGCTGTTCGTTGGCAGTGATGCCGACGATGCAGTGCTCGCGCAGCATGTCCATGGCACGCTGGAGCAGGCGGATCGAGTCGAAGATCTTGTAGGCGATCAGCGGCTCCATCACGTTCAGCTGCAGCTGGCCACCTTCGGCGGCGACGGTCAGGGCCAGGTCGTTGCCCATGATGGCGAAGGCAACCTGGTTGACGGCTTCCGGGATGACCGGGTTGACCTTGCCTGGCATGATCGAGCTGCCTGGCTGGCGCGCTGGCAGGTTGATCTCGTTGATGCCGGTGCGTGGGCCGCTGGACAGCAGGCGCAGGTCGTTGCAGATCTTCGACAGCTTGACCGCAGTACGCTTGAGCATGCCGGAGAACAGCACGAAGGCGCCCATGTCGGAGGTGGCTTCGATCAGGTCGGCAGCCGGTACCAGCGGCTGGCCGCTGATGGTCGCCAGGCGCTGTACGGCCAGGGCCTGGTAGCCAGGGTCGGCGTTGATGCCGGTGCCGATGGCGGTACCGCCCAGGTTGATTTCGGTCAGCAGTTCCGGGGCCAGCGAGCGCAGGCGCTGCAGGTCTTCGGTCATGGTGGTGGCGAAGGCGCGGAATTCCTGGCCCAGGGTCATCGGCACGGCGTCCTGCAGCTGGGTGCGGCCCATCTTCAGTACGTGGTCGAACTCTTTACCTTTGGCAGCGAAGGCCTGGATCAGGCTGTCGAGGCTGGCCAGCAGCGCGTCGTGGCCCAGCAGCAGGCCCAGACGGATGGCGGTCGGGTAAGCGTCGTTGGTCGACTGCGCCATGTTCACGTCGTTGTTCGGGTGCAGGTACTGGTACTCACCCTTCTGGTGGCCCATGGCCTCCAGTGCGACGTTGGCGATGACTTCGTTGGCGTTCATGTTGGTGGAAGTACCAGCGCCACCTTGAATCATGTCCACAACGAACTGGTCGTGGAAGTCACCGCGGATCAGGCGGGCGCAGGCCTCGCTGATGGCGGCGTGCTTGGCATCGCTCAGGTGCCCCAGCTCGCGGTTGGCGTCGGCAGCGGCCTGCTTGACCATGGCAAGTGCCACGACCAGCTTCGGGTAGTGCGACAGCGGAACACCGGAGAGATGGAAGTTGTTGGCAGCGCGCAGAGTCTGGATGCCGTAGTAGGCATCGGCAGGGACTTCAAGGGTACCAAGCAGATCTTTTTCGACGCGGAACGATGCAGCGGAGGACATGATGGATATCATCTCGATTTTGACCCGGCACATGCCGGAATGGCGCCAATCCTAGGCCTTAAGGGGATTTTGCGGCCAATGCTGTTGCACGCTAACCTATGCACAAACGGCATAGTGTTTGATGTGACGCCAATTGACATTCGAGCGTGTTCCATTTTGGTGCATGCCGGGAGATTCGCTTAGTGAACTTAGAAAGCAAATGGCTGGAAGACTTCAGTGCGCTGGCCGCCACCCGTAGTTTTTCCCAGGCGGCGGAGCGCCGTTTCGTCACCCAGCCGGCGTTCAGCCGACGTATTCGTAGCCTGGAGGCGGCGCTTGGCCTGACGCTGGTGAATCGTTCCCGCACGCCCATCGAGCTGACGGCGGCTGGTCAACTTTTTCTGGTTACAGCGCGCACAGTTGTCGACCAGTTGAGCGAAGTTCTACGCCATTTGCATCATCTTGAAGGTGGCCAGGGCGAGGTGATCCAGGTGGCGGCGGCGCACTCGCTGGCATCAGGCTTTTTCCCTCGCTGGGTTGCACAACTGCGCAACGATGGTTTGAACATCGCCACTCGGCTGGTAGCCACCAACGTCGGTGATGCTGTGCATGCCTTGCGCGAAGGCGGCTGCGATTTGATGCTGGCTTTCTATGACCCGGATGCGGCGCTGCAGATGGACGCCGAAATTTTCCCGTCGCTGCACATGGGGACCACCGAAATGCTTCCCGTCTGCGCCGTGGGGGCCGATGGAAAGCCGATGTTCGACCTTGAGGGCGATGCCAGCGTGCCGTTGCTTGCTTACAGTGCTGGCGCCTTCCTTGGCCGCTCTGTGAGCCTGCTGCTGCGCCAGCGCAATTTGCGCTACACCACGGTGTATGAGACAGCCATGGCCGACAGTTTGAAGAGCATGGCGTTGGAAGGCATGGGCGTTGCCTGGGTGCCCCGGCTTTCAATGCGTGGCGAACTGGAGCGTGGCGAGTTGGCTATCTGCGGAGGGGCCCAGTGGCATGTGCCATTGGAAATCCGCTTGTATCGCTGTGCATTGGTGCGCAAGGCCAACGTGCGCCTGCTCTGGCGCAAGCTCGAGTCCGCTGGTGCTCAAGGTGAAGGCTCAGTGTGAGTTGTACTTGAGGTAGTCGGCGATGTTCGCCCGGTTCTTGTCGCTGTACCGGTAGCAGTTCGATCGGGCCGGAATTCGGGGGTGTGTGTAGGTTTCGCACACCCATCCGTTGAACTTCAGTTCGGCGTCTTCATGCGTGGCGGAAAGCAGATGGCCGATTTCATGGGCGGCGCTACTGTAAGCGGCCAATGAGGCGATGGCGGTGTTCTGTTTGAAGTACGCCAGGCCCGCATTGTAGTTAAGCCCGCTGTGGTCATAGCTGTTGCGCGTCATCAGCAGGTGCTTGTTCATGAACGAGAAGGGGTGGTTCGAGGTCAGTTCAAGCACTCCTTGGGTGAACGCCTCAAGAATCTGACTCGATGGCACGCCTTGATAATCAATATCGGTGATGCCGGGCACGTTGCGTCGCAAGATCAGTTCCGTGGGGTGGGAGGTGAAACTGCGCATCTCATCGAGCCAGTGCTGAAAGTAATCGTTGTGCAATTGCTCGTCGCTGATGCTGGCCAGTTCGTCGTGAAGGTAAACGGTCACAACCAGCGACTTGGCCGCTACGGCGCAAGGCAGCTGCAGGGACAGCAGGAGGCTGAAAAAGAACGCGAGGGTCTTGGGCATGGCGATTCTCCAAGGAGATTGAAATTGGCGGGCGCAATCGTCACCACCCGGGCTGCCTTTCGGCAGTCGGAAAAAGTTGTCCCACGAGACAGCTTGCCCTTTGATCCGACATGTGCTTGTAGGGGTGGGCGGGCCGACTTGAAATACGCTACAATCCCGCGCCTTCGGCCGACCCGGTCGATTCAGAATCCGTATGACAAGCCACGCCGGTCCACCTGCGTGGCTTGTTGCTTTTAGCGCGCCAGAAGGCGCTTGCAGGAGAGGCTCGACGATGAGTGCACTGGTTGGCGTGATCATGGGCTCCAAGTCCGATTGGTCCACCCTTAGCCACACCGCCGATATGCTGGAAAAACTCGGCATTCCCTACGAAGTGAAGGTGGTTTCCGCCCACCGCACCCCGGATCTGCTGTTCCAGTACGCTGAAGAAGCCGAAGGGCGCGGCATCGAGGTGATCATCGCCGGCGCTGGTGGCGCTGCGCACCTGCCTGGCATGTGCGCCGCCAAGACCCACCTGCCGGTGCTGGGTGTGCCGGTACAGTCGTCGATGTTGTCGGGTGTCGACTCGCTGCTGTCGATCGTGCAGATGCCTGCCGGCGTACCGGTTGCCACCCTGGCCATCGGCCGTGCCGGCGCGGTCAACGCCGCGCTGCTGTCGGCGAGCATCCTCGGTACCAAATACCCGCAGTATCACGCGGCGCTCAAGCAGTTCCGCACCGAGCAGACCGACACTGTGCTGGACAATCCAGACCCACGTCAGGCTTGAGGCTGAACCCATGAAGATCGGTGTTATCGGTGGCGGCCAGCTGGGCCGCATGCTGGCTCTGGCGGGCACCCCGCTGGGCATGAACTTCGCCTTCCTCGACCCGGCGCCGGACGCCTGCGCGGCGCCACTTGGCGAGCACCTGCGTGCCGACTACGGCGACCAGGACCACCTGCGCCAGCTGGCAGACGAAGTCGACCTGGTGACCTTCGAGTTCGAAAGCGTCCCGGCCGAGACTGTCGCCTTCCTCTCGCAGTTCGTCCCGGTGTACCCGAGCGCCGAAGCGCTGCGCATCGCCCGCGACCGCCTGTTCGAGAAGAGCATGTTCCGCGACCTGGGCATTCCAACCCCGGCCTTCGCCGACATCCTCTCGCAGGCCGATCTTGATGCGGCGGTGGCCAGCATCGGCCTGCCGGCCGTGCTCAAGACCCGGACCCTGGGTTACGACGGCAAGGGCCAGAAGGTTCTGCGCACCCCTGAAGATGTGGTGGGTACCTTTGCCGAGCTGGGCAGCGTGCCGTGCCTGCTGGAAGGCTTCGTGCCGTTCACCGGCGAAGTGTCCCTGGTGGCCGTGCGAGCACGCGATGGCGAAACCCGCTTCTACCCGTTGGTGCACAACACCCACGAGAGCGGCATCCTGCGCCTGTCCGTGGCAAGCCAGGCGCACCCTCTGCAGGGCCTGGCCGAAGATTATGTCGGCCGTGTGCTCAAGCAGCTGGACTATGTGGGTGTGATGGCCTTCGAGTTCTTTGAAGTCGACGGTGGCCTCAAGGCCAACGAGATCGCGCCGCGTGTGCACAACTCCGGGCACTGGACCATCGAAGGCGCCGAGTGCAGCCAGTTCGAAAACCACCTGCGCGCCGTTGCCGGCCTGCCGCTGGGTTCGACTGCCAAGGTTGGCGAGAGCGCCATGCTCAACTTCATCGGTGAAGTGCCGGCAGTGGACAAGGTCATCGCCATCGATGACTGCCACCTGCATCACTATGGCAAGGCCTTCAAGGCCGGGCGCAAGGTAGGCCACGCCACCTTGCGTTGCCAGGACATGGCCACCCTCGAGCGCAAGATTGCCGAAGTAGAGGCCCTGATCAGCAACTGATCGGGCATCTGATCGGGCATCTGATCGAACTTCTGCAAGCGGTTCGCCCTCTGAAATGGCAACAAGCTAAAGCGCTGTCTAGGCTTTGGCTTGCTCCATCTTCACTGCAGAGGGATTGCCATGGGTATCATTGGAACTATCTTCATCGGCCTCATCGTTGGTCTGCTGGCGCGCTTCATCAAGCCCGGCGACGACAGCATGGGCTGGATCATGACCATCCTGCTGGGTATTGCCGGCTCCTTGATCGCCACGTATGGCGGCCAGGCGCTGGGTATTTACCAGGCCGGGCAGGCAGCGGGCTTCTTCGGCGCGCTGGTGGGTGCCATCGTCCTTCTGGTGATCTACGGATTCATCAAGAAACGCTGAATACTGGTTAGAATGCCCGGCAATTCATCCGAGTTGCCGAGCATCTTCATGCGTGCGTTATTCCTCATCCCCATGCTCCTGGCCAGCTCCCTGGCCCATGCCGAACTGCCTGAAACCGACTGGCTCGAGCTGATGCCCAAGTCGGACCAGAAAGCCCTCGAGCAAATGCCCGAGATCGACCACAACTCGCCGGAGGCGATGGGTACCTTCACCGACAAGGGCGGCTTGAAGCAAAGCAAGGGCCTGCCGGCGGTGATGTACTCGACCAAGACCGTGGCCGCCATGAACGGCAAGGAAATTCGTCTCGGTGGTTACCCCGTGCCGCTTGAAAGCGATGCCAAGGGCAACAGCACGCTGTTCTTCCTGGTGCCGTACCCGGGCGCCTGCATCCATGTACCGCCGCCGCCGCCCAACCAGCTGGTGCTGGTGCGCTATCCGAAGGGCTTGAAGATCGATGACATCTACACGCCGTTGTGGGTCAGCGGGACGTTGAAGGTGGAAAAGGTCAGCAACGACCTGGCCGATGCGGCGTATGCGCTGGAAGCCGGGAAGGTAAGGGTAGTGGAGGACGCTGACCTGTGAAGGGGCTGCTCCTGCAGGTATGCGCGATCTCTGAGCGGCCTTGTGTCGCGAAAGGACCGCACAGCGGTCCCAGGCAGTTGAATCAAAGCGCTACGCTGCCAATTGCCACTTGCAGAGAGTGAACCGCCCCAGGCTTCAACTCCACCACATCGTCCCAGACATTCGCCGTCTCGATGCACAGCATCCGCTGCCAGCCATCATCGGCCATGTCAGGCAAATCCCGGGCTCTGTCGGTCCACGGGTTCCAGATCACCGCTGAACGTGAACCGCTGCTGGTCAGGGTAATGCGCCGGTTCCAGTGCGGGTCGACAATGCTCAGTTGCGCAGGCGTATTCAGGTAGATGCGATCGGTCTCACCGGTGAACGTCAGCGCACCCTGCTGCTGGCGCTGTTCCCAGTCAGCCAGGGTCTCGATGTAGCCCAGCCCGTCGACACCCTCGACGCGCGCCTGACGCACATCGCTGACGGCAAAGTAGCTGTGCAGGGCCTGGCTGATGGTGACAGGGGTATTGCCCCTGTTACGGCTGGTGAGGGTCAGTTCAAGCGTATCCCCCATGACGATCAGCAGCTTCAGCTCCACATCATGCGGCCACTCCGGCAGATCGCCCTGGGCCTTTGGCAGTTCGAATTCGATGCGCAGCGCGCCGGCTGCCTCTTCGATGCCCAACAGTTGCCAATCACATGTGCGGGCCAACCCATGGGCGGGAGCCTGCGTGCCACGGTACATGCCCTGAACGGATTCGGGGTTGCGCTGCAGGTTGCCGAACCACGGCCAGCACACCGGCACACCTGCGCGCACCGACTTACCCTGACGGAACATGGCCTGGTCACTCAGCCACAGCAGCGGCGGCTCGCCAATGTGCTGGTAGCTGAGGATCTGTGCACCCTGCTGGGCGATCAGTAGTTCGGCACGGTCGCTGGTGATACGCCAGCAGTTGAGTTCGCCGTGTTGCTCGGTTACAACCTGGAAGGTAGCCATTGCGCTCGTCTCATTGATTGCCTGTGGGCCTTGGACCCGGTGCCTTGCAATGAGTTTACCGCTCGTATGGCTTAGCGACGAGGCACCGAGCGGGTGCGGCCGCTGCCATCGATGGCGACGAAGACGAACACTGCTTCAGTCACCTTGCGCCATTCGCTGGACAGCGGGTCGTCGCTCCACACTTCGACCATCATCTGGATCGAGCTGCGGCCGATTTCCAGCGTCTGGGTATAGAACGACAGTTGTGCGCCCACGGCCACAGGCACCAGGAAGGCCATGCGGTCAATGGCCACTGTTGCCACCCGGCCGCCCGCGACGCGGCTCGCCATGGCAGTGCCTGCCAGGTCCATCTGGGCGACCAGCCAGCCGCCAAAGATGTCGCCAAAACCGTTGGTTTCGCGGGGCAACGCAGTGATTTGCAGGGCCAGGTCGCCTTGCGGGATAGGATCTTCTTGTTCGAGCTCAATCATGCGGTGGGGCCTCTGACCCGTGACGCTTTCGTTGGTGTGGCGCAAAGGCCGAGTAAACGATTCAGCTTGAAACATACTACGCCGATTTCGTTTCGCTGGACGGCCGTAGGGAAATTCTGCGAAACCGCCTGACTTAAAAGACCGGCGTTTTCGCACAACATCCCACCGTGGCGGCAACGTTTTCCTACGAACGGGCAGTATATATAGCCAAACGCTCAGCGACGACCGTGCAGTCATGAATATCTGTATGGATTTTGTATCGCTTTCAGCACGCCCCGGCAATTTGCTATCTTCGCCTGTCACCGCCAGAAGCCGCGTGCCAAGCGGCCTGCATGCCCTACAAGAGAAGAACAAGCAATGACCTCCGTGCCGAGCAGTATCGAGCAGCCCTCGCGGCCGCTGACCCGCAGTGACTACAAGACCCTCTCACTGTCCGCGCTAGGCGGAGCCCTTGAGTTCTACGACTTCATCATTTTCGTGTTTTTCGCCACGGTGGTCGGCAAGCTGTTCTTCCCGGCCGACATGCCCGAGTGGCTGCGTCTGATGCAGACCTTCGGCATTTTCGCCGCCGGCTACCTGGCCCGGCCGCTGGGCGGCATCATCATGGCCCATTTCGGCGACCTGCTCGGGCGCAAGAAAATGTTCACCCTGAGCATCTTCATGATGGCCCTGCCAACGCTGATCATGGGTTTGCTGCCGACCTATGCACAGATCGGCCTGTGGGCACCGATACTGTTGCTGCTGATGCGCGTGATCCAGGGGGCGGCGATCGGGGGCGAAGTACCTGGCGCCTGGGTGTTCGTGTCCGAGCATGTGCCAGCGCGTAACACCGGCTATGCCTGCGGCACCCTGACCGCCGGTCTGACCGCTGGCATCCTGCTTGGCTCGCTGGTAGCGACGCTGATCAACACGGCCTACAGCGTTGAAGAAGTCGCCGACTACGCCTGGCGTATCCCGTTCCTGCTTGGCGGTGTGTTCGGCCTGTTCTCGGTGTACCTGCGCCGCTGGCTGCACGAAACGCCGGTATTCGCCGAGATGCAGCAGCGCAAGGCGCTTGCCGAAGAGCTGCCGCTGCGGGCCGTGCTGCGTGATCACCGCGGGCCGATCATCCTGTCGATGCTGCTGACCTGGATGCTTTCTGCCGGCATCGTAGTGGTCATCCTGATGACACCGGCGTTGTTGCAGAGCATCTACCACATCAGCCCCACCGACTCGCTCAAGGCCAACAGCCTGGCGATCGTGCTGCTTAGCCTTGGCTGCATCGGCTCCGGCAGCCTGGCCGACCGCTTTGGTGCCGGCCGCGTCTTCGTGATCGGCAGCCTGTTGCTGCTGGTGACGTCCTGGACCTTCTACCACAGCCTGCCGACCCACCCGCAACTGCTGTTCCCGCTGTATGCCATCACCGGCCTGTGCGTAGGCGTGATCGGCGCGGTGCCCTATGTGATGGTCAAGGCGTTCCCGGCGGCGGTGCGCTTCAGCGGCCTGTCGTTCTCCTACAACGTGGCCTACGCCATTTTCGGCGGCTTGACGCCGATGGTGGTGACCGCGCTGCTCAAGGTCAGCCCGATGGCGCCTGCTTATTACGTAGCGGGCCTGTGCGCCGTCGGTCTGGTTGTCGGGCTGTATTTGCTGTCGAAAAAACGCTGATATCGCTCTAGCCCCTGCCCCTGCAACATTTTGAAAGGCCATCCTGGGTATCCAGTGATGGCCTTTCATCCAATTGTCATATTGGAGTCATATCGTATTCATGCGGCCTGCAGATACTTGGGCCCGATCCATCCAACATCCCAATATTCCTGCTAGGAGCAAGGCATGAAACTGAAGCGTTTGATGGCGGCCCTCACCTTTGCCGCCGCTGGCGTTGCAACCGCCAACGCGGTAGCCGCCGTCGACCCTGCGATCCCGACCTACACCAAGACTACCGGTGTTTCGGGCAACCTCTCCAGCGTCGGTTCCGACACCCTCGCGAACCTCATGACTCTGTGGGCCGAGGCCTACAAGAAGGAATATCCGAACGTCAACATCCAGATCCAGGCTGCTGGCTCCTCCACCGCGCCACCCGCGCTGACCGAAGGCACCGCCAACCTTGGCCCGATGAGCCGCAAGATGAAGGACGTCGAGCTGCAGGCCTTCGAGCAGAAGTATGGCTACAAGCCGACCGCCATCCCGGTCGCCGTCGACGCCCTGGCCGTGTTCGTACACAAGGACAACCCGATCAAGGGCCTGACCATGGCTCAGGTCGACGCGATCTTCTCTTCCACTCGCCTGTGCGGCGCCAAGGCCGACGTCAAGACCTGGGGCGACCTGGGCGTGACCGGCGACCTGGCCAACAAGCCAGTTCAGCTGTTCGGCCGTAACTCGGTATCGGGTACCTACGGTTACTTCAAGGAAGAAGCCCTGTGCAAAGGCGACTTCAAGCCTAACGTCAACGAACAGCCCGGCTCGGCGTCGGTCGTGCAGTCGATCAGCTCCTCGTTGAACGGCATCGGCTACTCGGGCATCGGCTACAAGACTGCCAGCGTCAAGACCGTAGGTCTGGCCAAGAAGGAAGGCGGCGAGTTCATCGAAGACAACGAAGCCAATGCCCTGAACGGTACCTACCCGCTGTCGCGCTTCCTGTACGTCTACGTCAACAAGGCCCCGAACAAGCCTCTGGCCCCGCTGGAAGCCGAGTTCGTCAAGCTGGTGCTGTCGCAGGCTGGCCAGCAGGTCGTGGTGAAGGACGGCTACATTCCGCTGCCGGCCAAGGTGGTCGACAAGACCCTGGCTGACCTGGGCCTGTCCCACGCCGGTAACGTTGCAAAGAAGTAAGTAACTGAGGAAAAGGCTGGCACTGAAGCCGGCCTTTTCCACGAATTCTCGGTCCGAAGCCAGGGCTCCTGAGCGGCGGGCTTTTTTGCGTCAACGCACTGTCATGTTTTTGTCATACGGGACCGCTAGGGTGTGCGCATGAATGATCTGGCCAACTCCACCATGACCCAAAAATCCCCTCCCGAGCGGATTGATTTCAATACGCCCGAGTTGCAACGCAAGCGCCGCATGCGCGCGCTCAAGGACCGCCTGACCCGCTGGTATGTACTGGTGGGCGGGCTTGCCGTGCTGGCAGCCATCACGCTGATCTTCTTCTATCTGGCCTATGTGGTGCTGCCGCTGTTCCAGGGCGCCGAGCTGACCAGCAAGAAGGCCTTGGAGCCGACCTGGCTGCAGCAGGATGCCGGCAAGCCGCTGATGATCGCGCTCGAAGAGCAGAACCTGGTCGGCATGCGCGTCTCGGACAAGGGGCAGGCACTGTTCTTCGATACCAAGACTGGTAACGAGCTCAACCGCGTCGACCTGCCGCTGCCGGCAGGCACCCAGGTCAGCTCGATCAGCACCGACCAGCCGGGCAGCCCGCTGGTAGTGCTGGGCTTGTCCAATGGTCAGGCGCTGGTGTTCCACCACACCTACAAGATCACCTACCCGGACAACAAAAAGACCATCACCCCAGGCATCGACTACCCGTACGGCCAGGAGCCGTTCGTGTTGGATGAGCAGGGCCGCGCGCTGGAGCACGTCAGCGTCAACGTAAACGGCGATACCCTGATGCTGGCCGGTTCCACCGGCGCGCACCTGCAGGTGGTCGAGCTGACGCGCACCGAAAACCTGATGACCGAAGAGGTCACCACCGAGCAGAACCGCATCGAGCTGCCGCAAATGACCGAGGCGGTGAAGAACATCTTCATCGACCCGCGCCAGCAGTGGCTGTATGTGATCAACGGCCGAGCCACCGCGGATGTCTTCAGCCTGCGCGACAAGAGCCTCAATGGCCGCTACAAGCTGTCCGAGAGCGCTGACACCGAGATCACCGCCACCGCGCAACTGGTCGGCGGCATCTCGCTGATCATCGGTGACTCCAAAGGTGGCCTGGCCCAATGGTTCATGGCCCGTGACCCGGATGGCGAATCGCGTTTCAAGCAGATCCGTACCTTCCAGATGGGCAAGGCGCCGATCGTTCAGATCGACGCCGAAGAGCGCCGCAAGGGCTTCATCGCCCTGGACGCCGAAGGCAAGCTGGGCGTCTTCCACAGCACCGCGCACCGCACCCTGCTGGTCGAGCCTGCTGCCGAAGGCCCGGGTATCCTGGCCCTGTCGCCGCGTGCCAACCGTATCTTCATCGAAGAGGGCGGCAAGCTGCTGCCACTGAACCTGAAGAACCCGCACCCGGAAATTTCCTTCAGCGCACTGTGGGGCAAGGTCTGGTACGAGAACTACGACGAGCCCAAGTACGTCTGGCAGTCGACGGCTTCGAACACCGACTTCGAGCCTAAGCTGAGCCTGTCGCCCCTGACCTTCGGTACCCTCAAGGCCGCCTTCTACGCGATGATCCTGGCGGCTCCGCTGGCCATTGCCGCAGCTATCTACACCGCTTACTTCATGGCCCCGGGCATGCGCCGCAAGGTCAAGCCGGTGATCGAACTGATGGAAGCGATGCCGACGGTGATCCTCGGCTTCTTCGCTGGCCTGTTCCTCGCGCCGTATCTGGAAGGGCACCTGCCGGGTGTGTTCAGCCTGTTCCTGCTGATGCCGTTCGGCATCCTGCTGGCGGGCTTCACCTGGAGCCGCCTGCCTGAGTCGATTCGCCTGCGCGTTCCGGATGGTTGGGAAGCCGCCATCCTGATCCCGGTGATCCTGTTCACCGGCTGGTTCGCCCTGACCATGAGCCCGTACCTGGAAACCTGGTTCTTCGGCGGCGACATGCGCCTGTGGATCACCAATGACCTGGGTATCACCTACGACCAGCGCAACGCCCTGGTAGTGGGTATCGCCATGGGCTTTGCGGTCATCCCGAACATCTACTCGATCGCCGAAGACGCCGTGTTCAGCGTGCCGCGCAGCCTGACCCTGGGCTCCCTGGCCCTGGGTGCGACGCCGTGGCAGACCTTGACTCGCGTGGTCATCCTCACTGCCAGCCCGGGTATCTTCTCGGCGCTGATGATCGGCATGGGCCGAGCGGTGGGCGAGACCATGATCGTGCTCATGGCCACCGGCAACACCCCGGTGATGGAGATGAACCTGTTCGAAGGCATGCGTACCTTGGCCGCCAACGTGGCGGTGGAGATGCCCGAATCCGAAGTCGGCGGCAGCCATTACCGTGTGCTGTTCCTCGCCGCTCTCGTGCTGCTGATGTTCACCTTCATCATGAACACCTTGGCCGAGCTGATTCGCCAGCGTCTGCGCAAGAAATACTCGTCGCTTTGATAGAAAGGTAGAGATCCGTGAAAAAGGATTCCCTCAAAGGCTGGTTCAAGAGCGGCGCCCCTGGCGTCTGGATCAGCGGTGGCGCGGTCGCCATGGCGGTCATCATGACCGTCGGCCTGCTGGCCGTGATCGCTGTACGCGGCTTGGGCCACTTCTGGCCCGCCGACCTGGTCCAGGCCACCTACAAGGTGCCGGGCCAGGGTGACCACGTCATCGTCGGTGAAGTGGTTCAGAAAGAAGAAGTGCCCCGCGTCCGCCTCAAGGGTGCCGGCCTGCCGGTGCCGGACGAAGGCCCGGAGTTCATGACCCGTGAGCTGATCAAGGTGGGTAACCGTGACCTCAACGGCAGTGACTTCACCTGGGTGGTCGGTGAATGGTTGGTCGACGAGCAGCGCCCGGTCGACCTGATCGCCCTGGAGCGCCGCGAATGGGGCAACTTCTACGGCTACCTGGTGAGCGTCAAGGAACAAGGCCGCGTGGTCGCCGAGGGCGCTGGCGCCTGGGACGAGCTGCAGGCACGCCTGAAACGCGCCAACCAGCTCAACAGCGAGCTGCAGCAGCTTGAGAAAAAAGACATCGGTGCCATCAACCATGGCCTTGAGCGCCTGCGTCTGCAAGGCCGCAAGCTGGAACTGGAAGGCAAGCTGGACGCTACGGCCCAGGCCGACATGGATGCCGAACGTGCCGAGTTGAACAGCCGCTACAAGGCCATCGAAGACCGCCTCAGCAGCCTGCATCAGGCCTTCTCCCGCGACAGCCTGGTCGCTCGCGACGGCAACGGCCGCGAAGTGGAGATCAACCTGAGCAAGGTCGTGCACGCCATCCAGCCTAACGCCATGTCCGGCTTTACCAAGATGGGCACCTACTTCGCCAAGGTCTGGGAGTTCCTCAGCGACGATCCTCGTGAAGCCAACACCGAAGGCGGTATCTTCCCGGCTATTTTCGGTACCGTGATGATGACCCTGATCATGGCCGTGATCGTCACCCCGTTCGGCGTGCTGGCGGCGGTCTACTTGCGCGAATACGCCAAGCAAGGCCCGGTGACGCGCCTGATCCGCATCGCCGTGAACAACCTGGCGGGCGTTCCGGCCATCGTCTACGGCGTGTTCGGCCTGGGCTTCTTCGTCTATGTGCTGGGTGGTTCGATCGACCGTCTGTTCTTCCCCGAGTCGCTGCCGGCACCGACCCTGGGCACGCCAGGCCTGCTGTGGGCATCGCTGACCCTGGCGCTGCTGGCTGTGCCGGTGGTGATCGTGGCCACCGAGGAAGGCCTGGCGCGTATTCCACGCACCGTGCGTGAAGGCTCGCTGGCGCTTGGCGCGACCAAGGCCGAGACCCTGTGGAAAATCGTGCTGCCAATGGCCAGCCCGGCGATGATGACCGGCATGATCCTCGCCGTGGCCCGTGCCGCTGGTGAAGTGGCGCCGCTGATGTTGGTCGGCGTGGTCAAGCTGGCGCCGTCGTTGCCGCTGGACGGTAACTACCCGTACCTGCACCTGGACCAGAAGATCATGCACCTGGGCTTCCACATCTACGATGTCGGCTTCCAGAGCCCCAACGTCGAGGCCGCGCGGCCGTTGGTATACGCCACTGCGCTGCTGCTGGTGATGGTAATCGCCACCCTTAACCTCTCGGCGGTGTGGATCCGTAACCACCTGCGCGAGAAGTACAAGGCCCTCGACCACTGATTGATGCTTTAAGCCACAAGCGGCAAGCTCCAAGAAGAGTGCCGCTTTGCCCTAACTTGCAGCTTGCAGCTCAAAGCTTGCAGCTACAAACGGAGTGAGACCATGCAGCAAGAATCCCACACCCACGGCATCGACATGGCTGCCCTGGGCCGCGACAAGCAGAGCCTGCGCCTGGCCGAAGAGACCGTGGCCATCGAAGTACCCGGCCTGAGCCTGTATTACGGTGACAAGCAGGCGTTGTTCGATGTCAGCATGAACATCCCCAAGCAACGCGTGACGGCTTTCATCGGCCCGTCCGGCTGCGGCAAGTCGACCCTGCTGCGCACCTTCAACCGCATGAACGACCTGGTTGACGGTTGCCGTGTCGAAGGCGCCATCAACCTGTACGGCAACAACATCTACCGCAAGGGCGAGGACGTGGCCGAGTTGCGCCGCCGCGTGGGCATGGTGTTCCAGAAGCCAAACCCGTTCCCCAAGACCATCTACGAGAACGTGGTGTATGGCCTGCGTATCCAGGGCATCAACAAGAAGCGCGTGCTGGACGAAGCGGTCGAGTGGGCACTGAAGGGCGCGGCCCTGTGGGAGGAGGTCAAGGACCGCCTGCATGACTCGGCGCTGGGCCTGTCCGGCGGCCAGCAGCAGCGTCTGGTGATCGCCCGTACCATCGCCGTCGAGCCTGAAGTGCTGCTGCTCGACGAGCCTTGCTCGGCACTGGACCCGATCTCGACGCTGAAGGTCGAAGAGCTGATCTACGAACTGAAATCCAAGTACACCATCGTTATCGTGACCCACAACATGCAACAGGCGGCCCGTGTTTCGGACTACACCGCGTTCATGTACATGGGCAAACTGGTCGAATTCGGTGATACCGACACCCTGTTCACCAACCCGGCGAAGAAGCAGACCGAAGACTACATCACCGGTCGCTACGGCTAACGGCGCTGTTGGGCGCGTCTGCGGGCTTTGAGCTTCAAGCTTCAAGCTTCAAGAAAAAGCAGCCAGCGCGGAGCCAGGAAACGACACGAACTACTTGAGGCTTGCAGCTTGCAGCTTCGCGGAGCTAAACGATGATCAACAAAGAAAGCCTGACGCACCACATTTCCCAGCAGTTCAACGCCGAACTCGAAGAGGTGCGCAGCCACCTCCTGGCCATGGGCGGGCTGGTCGAGAAACAGGTCAATGACGCGGTCACCGCGCTGATCGAGGCCGACTCGGGCCTGGCCCAGCAGGTGCGTGAAGTCGACGAGCAGATCAACCAGATGGAGCGCAACATCGACGAGGAGTGCGTGCGCATCCTCGCCCGTCGCCAGCCGGCGGCCTCCGACCTGCGCCTGATCATCAGCATTTCCAAGTCGGTGATCGACCTGGAGCGTATTGGTGACGAATCGACCAAGATCGCCCGCCGCGCCATCCAGTTGTGCGAAGAAGGCGAGTCGCCGCGCGGCTACGTCGAGGTGCGCCACATTGGCGACCAGGTGCGCAACATGGTGCGCGACGCACTGGATGCCTTCGCCCGCTTCGATGCCGACCTGGCTCTGTCGGTTGCCCAGTACGACAAGACCATCGACCGCGAGTACAAGACCGCCCTGCGTGAACTGGTGACCTACATGATGGAAGACCCGCGCTCGATCTCGCGGGTGCTGAGCGTCATCTGGGCCCTGCGTTCGCTGGAGCGTATCGGCGACCACGCGCGTAACATCTCGGAACTGGTGATCTACCTGGTGCGCGGTACCGATGTACGCCACATGGGCCTCAAGCGCATGAAAGCCGAAGTTCAGGGCACGGCTGGCGATGAGGCCGAAATTGCTAATGTTCCGGCTGAACCGGACGATAAATAAGATTGCTCCCGAGCATCGACGCCCGGCCTTCGCCGGGCGTTTTCGTTTGCGCTTGAGCAGTCAGCAGGCACCCGCGAACGATGCAAAGAAGTCCCGGCGTGATCCAGGTGTTGGCAAATGGCCACCAATCGGCGGTAGGCTAGTCGGGATTCAAGAGGAGTATCGATGAGTAAAGTCAATGTGCTGGTCGTGGATGACGCCCCGTTCATCCGTGATCTGGTGAGGAAGTGCCTGCGTAATGCCTTCCCGGGCATGGTCATCGAAGATGCGGTCAACGGCCGCAAGGCCATGGCCATGCTGGGCAAGGAAACCTTCGACCTTGTGCTGTGCGACTGGGAAATGCCCGAGATGTCCGGCCTTGAGCTGCTGACCTGGTGCCGCCAGCAGCCAGAAATGAAGAGCCTGCAGTTCATCATGGTGACCAGCCGCGGCGACAAGGAAAACGTCATCCAGGCCATTCAGGCGGGCGTCTCCGATTTTGTCGGCAAGCCGTTCACCAACGAGCAGTTGCTGACCAAGGTGAAGAAAGCCCTGACCAAGATCGGCAAGCTTGAAAGCTTGGTCGCCGGTGGCCAGGCGCGGGTGAATTCGGCGTTCGCCAACGATTCGTTGAGCGCGCTGACCGGGGGCAAACCTGAAGCGGTCAAGGCCGCGCCTGCTGCGGCTGCGCCGGCCAAGCCGTTGATCAACGCACCGAAACCGCAGACGGCCGCCGCAGCCGCTGCGCAGACCGGGCGTGGACAAGGCCAGCTGCGCCTTTCCAGTGGTACTCAGCCTTGTGTGATCAAGGCGCTGAGCCTTAAGGAGGCGTTGCTGGTGGTACGTCGCAGTGCAGTGCTGCCACAGGTGCTCGAAGGCGCTGTACTGGACCTTGAGCAGGGCGAGAGCGCTGAAGTTGCCCGCCTGAACGGTTACCTGCATGCCATTGCGGCATTGGAGCCGAAACCTGAAAGCGACTGGCTGCAACTGACCTTCAAATTCGTCGACCAGGATGCACAGAAGCTCGACTACCTGTCGCGGCTGATTGCCCGCGGCACCACGCAGAAGCACTTCACCCCCGGCGCCTAGTTTCGTCGTACTCCGATCCTGTAGGGGCGGGCTTGCGTCCGCGAAAGCGCTGTACAGCGTCCCCCGTTTTGCAGCGCGGCAAGCATGGCTGGGGCTGCGCTGCAGCCCTTTCGCGACGCAAGGCCGCTCCTACAGGGCTGCGGCGGTCTTCCGACCAACTGTCATACCGCTCCCGGATCCCACTGCTAGGCTTCGACAGAACATCACTGTCAAAAAGCCACTATCATGCCCGCCGCCGCCCGCCTGCTGCTGTTCTGTGCCTCGCTCACGGCCTCGGCGTCGAGCCTGGGCATGACCATTTACAAGACCACTGACAATTTCGGGGTGGCTTCCTATTCCGAGCGCCCCAGCCCAGGGGCAAAGGCTCTGGAGCTGGGCGAGCCGATGTTCGAGCAGGTTGAGGGCCAGGTACGCCTGCAAACCGAGCCGTTTCCTGGCGGCGTGCGCTTCCTGGTGCGTAATGAGCTGTACGTGCCCATGCAGGTTGAACTGCGCGTCGATCAGTTGGCCAATGCCTTCGGCGGCAACGGCCCGCGGATCGTGCGGGCCGTAGTCGGGCCACGCTCGACCAAGGTGCTCAGCTCGGTGCTGGCGGCACCCGGCGGGCCGCTCCGTTATGCCAGCAAATTTCAGTACGCCATGGGTGACCCCGGTCAGCGCTCGCAGGCTTATCGTTATCCTTTCCCATGGAAAGGCGGCCCTTTCCGCCTGACTCAAGGGCCCAACGGCCGCTTCAGCCATTACGGTCCCAAGGGCCGTCATGCCATGGACATCGCCATGCCGGAGGGCACCCCGATCATTGCGGCGAGGGGTGGGATGGTGGTGAAGATCGAGAACAGCCAGAGCGGACGAGGTACCAACCCCTCGGGCAATTTCGTGCGCATCCTTCACCCGGACGGCACGATGGGAGTGTATCTGCACCTGATGCGCGGTTCAGTGGTAGTGGCCGAGGGGCAGCAGGTGGCGTTGGGGCAGGCGTTGGCCAAGTCGGGCAATACCGGCAACAGCACTGGCCCCCACCTGCATTTCGTGGTGCAGCGCAACGTCGGCTTGGCGCTGGAGTC
Organism: Pseudomonas sp. TR47; assembly: GCF_044143025.1. Lineage (NCBI taxonomy): Bacteria > Pseudomonadati > Pseudomonadota > Gammaproteobacteria > Pseudomonadales > Pseudomonadaceae > Pseudomonas > Pseudomonas sp. TR47. The sequence continues at coordinate 43,251 of NZ_JBHFCS010000024.1, forward strand.
GATCCCCTTCCAGTTCGACCGGCCGATTGGCGGTTTGCCGAACTTTACTGCGGGTAATCCCTGAAATTGCTTGCCTGGCTGTGATTTATAAGCTACATAAATGCTTATGAAGAGTATCAAACAAACGACCACCTTCAGAAACTGGGAGCAGAAGCTCCGAGACAAACAGGCAAGGGCGATCATCGCTGCACGTGTATTTCGTTTAGCGCATGGTTTAGCTGGTGATGTCCAGCCGGTGGGCCAAGGCGTTAGTGAACTGCGCATCCACCACGGCCCCGGTTACCGAGTGTATTTCCAGCAGCGTGGAAATCAGCTTGTCCTGTTGTTGTGTGGTGGAGACAAGAGCAGCCAGGCGCGAGATATCGAGACAGCTAAAGGCTTGGCCAGTCAGTGGAGGGACGACGAGTGAAAGAGCAATTCTATGACTATGACCCAGCCGAAGCGTTGACGGACGCTGAGTCCATTGCCGTCTTCATGGAAGACGCTTTTGAAACGGGTGATGCTGCCTACATCGCACAGGCCCTTGGCGTAGTAGCTCGGGCTAAAGGAATGTCTGCCATTGCGAATGAGGCAGGTGTATCCCGAGAGCACCTTTACCGGTCCTTCTCGGAAAAGGGTAACCCTACGCTTAAAACTATGCTGGCCGTGATGAGGGCCGTTGGTTTGGACCTGACGTCTCGCAAGCACGTGAAATCTGCACACTGAACACAAGCATCCACGGGGCCGCAAAGCGGCCCCGCCAGCTCAGCCGAGCTTGAGCACCTTGGCCAGCACGATCTTGGGCCCTTTCATCTTCTTGATGATGATGCGCAGGCCTTCGACTTCCAGCACTTCCTCTTCCTCAGGCACGCGCTTTAGCGTTTCGTAGATAAGCCCGGCCAGGGTTTCCGCTTCGATGTGGTCAAGGTCGATGCCCAGCAAGCGCTCCACCTTGAACAGCGGCGTGTCGCCACGCACCAGCAGCTTGCCTGGCTGGTAGGCCAGGATGCCGCGCTCGGTCTTGCGGTGTTCGTCCTGAATGTCGCCCACCAGCACTTCCAGCACGTCTTCCATGGTCAGGTAGCCGATCACCTTGCCATCGGCTTCCTCGACCAGCACGAAGTGCGCGCCACCCTTGCGGAACTGCTCCAGCAACTGAGACAACGGCATGTGCCGCGATACACGCTCCAGCGGGCGGGCCAAGTCTTCCAGGTCGACGGTTTCAGGCAGGTGCTCGAGCTCGGCCAGTTCCAGCAGCAGATCCTTGATGTGCAAAAGCCCGGTGAACTCCTCACGCTCGGCGTCGTACAGCGGATAGCGGCTGAACTTGTGGCGGCGCACCAGGGCCAGGATTTCCTTGAGTGGCGCATGGGCGTCGATGCTGACCATGTCTTCGCGCGAGTTGGCCCAGTCGACCACTTCCAGCTCGCCCATCTCCACGGCCGAGGCCAGCACACGCATGCCCTGGTCGCTCGGGTCCTGGCCACGGCTGGAGTGCAGGATCAGCTTGAGCTCTTCACGGCTGTAATGGTGCTCGTGGTGCGGGCCAGGCTCGCCCTGGCCGGCAAAGCGCAGGATGGTGTTGGCACTGGCGTTGAGCAGGTAGATGGCCGGGTACATCAGCCAGTAGAACAGGTAAAGCGGCACCGCGGTCCACAGCGACAGCAGTTCGGGCTTGCGGATCGCCCAGGATTTGGGCGCCAGTTCACCGACCACGATGTGCAGGTACGAGATGACGAAGAACGCGACGAAGAACGAGACACCCTTGATCAACTCTGGCGTGTCCACGCCCAGGTATGCCAGCAGCGGTTCGAGCAGGTGGGCGAATGCCGGCTCACCGACCCAGCCAAGGCCCAGGGAGGCAAGGGTGATACCCAGCTGGCAGGCCGACAGGTAGGCGTCGAGCTGGTTGTGTACCTTGCGCAGGATGCTGCCGCGCCAGCCGTGCTGCTCGGCAATGGATTCGACACGCGTGGAGCGCAGCTTGACCATGGCGAACTCGGCGGCTACGAAAAAGCCGTTGAGCAGCACCAGGAACAGGGCAAAGAGAATCATGCCGAAATCGGCGAATAACGAGGTGAGGCTGATACCAGGGGAAGGGTCCATGATGGATTTTTTACGGGGTCCGTCTTTGGGGAAGGTAGAAAAAAAGTGCCAGCTTTTGCTGGCACAGGGGGGTCAATGTAGCGGCTGGGGCGGCAAAAGCAAAGTGGCCCTTGGAATCAAGCGTCACCGTTAGCCAGTTGTGCGGGGGCAAAGTGACAGGTGAAGGTACTGCCATGGCCCGGTACGCTGCTGATCTCAAGGCGCCCGCGATGGCGCATGAGCACATGCTTGACGATCGCCAGCCCCAGGCCGGTGCCTCCTGTGTTGGACGCGCGGCTGGAGTCGACGCGGTAGAAACGTTCGGTCAGGCGCGGCAGGTGCTTGGCGTCGATACCGACCCCCGAGTCCTGCACTGACAGGTGGGCGCCCTGGTCGTCGGCCCACCAGCGGATACGGATGTTGCCTTCGTCCTGGGTGTACTTCACCGCGTTGAACACCAGGTTGGAGAAAGCGCTGCGCAACTCCGACTCGCTGCCTTTGAGGCGAAGGCCCGGGGCTGCCTCCAGGGTAATGCGCTGGTTGCGCGGCCCGGACAGCGCCTGGGCGTCGCTCATGATCGCACCGAGCAGGGTGTCGACCGCCACCGGCTGGTTGTCCGACGGGTAATCGGTGGCCTCCAGCTTGGCCAGCAGCAGCAGGTCGTTGAGCAGGGCCTGCATGCGCGAGCCTTGCTGGCTCATCTGCTGCAACGCCCGGTTCCAGCGCGGGTTCACGTCTTCGACGTTATCCAGCAGGGTTTCCAGGTAGCCGGCTATCACCGTCAGCGGTGTACGCAACTCGTGCGAGACGTTGGCCACGAAGTCCTTGCGCATCTGTTCGAGCTGATGGATGCGAGTAACGTCGCGCACCAGCATCAGGTGTTCGTTGTTGCCGTAGCGGGTGAGGTGCAGCTGCACGCGCATGCGGTCATTGATGGGGGAAGGAATTTCCAGCGGTTCGGCAAAGTTCTGCGACTCGAAGTATTCCTTGAAGCGTGGGTGGCGTACCAGGTTTGTGACCGGCTGGCCGCCATCTTGCGGAGTCTTGAAGCCCAGCAGGGTTTCTGCGGCGCGGTTCCACCATTCCAGGTTGCCGTCGCTGTCGAGCATGATCACCGCGTCGCGCAGTGCTGCCGTGGACTCCTGTACCCGGTCGATCACTGCCTGCAGACGGCCGCGTACGCGCTGGTCGCGGCGTTGCAGGTGGTAGATGCTGTCGAACACCTCGCCCCACAGGCCATAGCCGTCGGGCGGTGCTTCGTCGGGCTGATGGTTGCGCAACCAGTCATGCAGGCGCAGCAACTGTTTGAGGGTCCAGCCCAGGTACAGGCCCAGGCCGATGGCCAGGCTCCAGCCGTAAAAACCGCTGACCAGGCCGCCTACCAGGCAGACAGTGATCAGCAGGAGCAGGTGGCGAATCAGGGTTGCGTGCCAGTTCTGGTTCAATTGACAGATCCTTCGGATCCAGCCGCAAGCTGCAAGCTACAAGCTGCAAGAAGAAGCGGATCGGTGATGCTGATAGTCCTTTTTCCAGCCTGGATGCTGCTGGCTTTTCCTTGCAGCTTGAGGCTGGAAGCTCGCAGCTAGCTTTTGGTCGAGAAGCGGTAGCCAGTGCCCCGAACGGTTTGTACCAGATTTTCGTAGGCTTCACCCAGTGCCTTGCGCAGGCGGCGGATGTGCACATCGACGGTGCGTTCCTCGACATAGACGTTGCCGCCCCAGACCTGGTCGAGCAACTGGCCCCGGGTGTAGGCGCGCTCCTGGTGGGTCATGAAGAACTGCAGCAGGCGGTATTCGGTGGGGCCCATTTCGGCCGGCTTGCCGTCGATGGTCACGCGGTGGCTGATCGGGTCGAGCAGCAGGCCGCCGACTTCGATAGGGGCTTCGCTGTCGCTCGGGCCGGCGCGGCGCAGCACGGCCTTCAGGCGCGCCACCAGCTCGCGAGGCGAGAAGGGTTTGGTGATGTAGTCGTCGGCGCCGACTTCCAGGCCCTGGATCTTGTTGTCCTCTTCGCCTTTGGCGGTGAGCATGATGATCGGGATATCGCCGGTGAGTTCATCGCGCTTGAGGCGGCGTGCCAACTCGATGCCGGAAGTGCCCGGCAGCATCCAGTCGAGCAGGATCAGGTCCGGTTTACGGTCGACGATGATTGCGTGGGCCTGTTGGGAGTTCTCGGCTTCCAGGCAGTCATAGCCGGCCATTTCCAATGCAACGGCGATCATCTCGCGAATGGGCGCTTCGTCGTCGACGATCAGAATGTTTCTGCCAACCATGCTTTAAACCTCTCCTGGAATATCGGGTCTGGCCCGCATTAGATAACGGAATTATTGCAGCTGTGTGACAGGGTGTTGGCCATTCTGGCGACATTGCATGACTGGGCTAGGCTTTGAGGGGCCGCTGCGGCGGCTGTTCGAACTCATTCCACCCCCGAATTCACGGTGATTCCAATGACACGACACACGCTGAGCTGGATGGCCCTTTGCGCTGCACTGGCACTGCCCGGGGTAGCGTCGGCCCACCATGCCATGGAGAAGGACGGCATGTGGGTCGATCACGCGGGCATGACGCTGTACACCTTCGACAAGGATGCTGGCGGCAAGTCGATGTGCAATGGCGAGTGCGCCACCAACTGGCCGCCGCTGCTGGTCAAGGCCGATGACGAGCCTGCCAAGGACAAGTGGTCGGTGGTGATGCGCGACGATGGCAAGAAGCAGTGGGCATATGACGGCAAGCCCCTGTATACCTTCGTGAAGGACAAGAAGGCTGGGGACATGACCGGTGATGGTTTGAAAGACGTCTGGCACGTCGCCAAGCCTTGAGATGGCTGGGGCCGCTTTGCGGCCCAATCGCCGGCAAGCCGGCTTCCACAGGGTGGCTTGCCGGGGTTGTGTTCAGCGCAGGGCGTAATCGAGCACCACACCCATGAACACCAGCAGCCCCGCCCAGTGGTTGTGCAGAAACGCCTTGAAGCACGACTCCCTGTCCAGTTTGCGTGTCGACCAGTACTCCCAGGCAAAGCACAGTGCGGCACCCAGCAGCCCAAGGTGGAACCAGCCACCCAGCTCGAAGCGGCTTCCCGCCAGCAACAGGCAGCCCAGCGACAGCATCTGCAGGGTCAGGATGATCACCCGGTCGGACTCGCCGAACAGGATCGCGGTCGATTTCACCCCGATCTTAAGGTCATCGTCCCGGTCGACCATGGCGTAGTAGGTATCGTAGCCCACCGTCCACAGCAGGTTGGCGATGTACAGCAGCCAGGCGCTGGCCGGCAGTTCGCCGCCGGCGGCCGTGAAGGCCATGGGGATGCCCCACGAATACGCAGCCCCCAGCACCACCTGCGGGTAGTAGGTGTAGCGCTTCATGAACGGGTAACAAGACGCCAAAGCCACCGCGCCGAATGACAGCCACACAGTCTGGCTGTTGGTGCACAGCACCAACAGGAAGCTCACCGCCACCAGGGCCGCGAACAGCGCCAGCGCCTCGCGCGGCTTGACCCGGCCACTGGCCAGCGGGCGGTCGGCGGTGCGTTTGACGTGGCCATCGACCTTGCGGTCGGCGAAGTCATTGATGCAGCAGCCAGCGGCACGCATCAGCACCACGCCCAGGCCAAAGATCAGCACGTTGGCCAAGGTTGGTGAACCAAGGCCTGCAATCCACACCGCCGTCAGGGTCGGCCACAGCAGCAGGTAGATGCCGATCGGCCGGTCCATGCGGCTGAGCTGGATGAAGTCCCAGGCGCGCGGGTGCACGCGGTTGAGCGACTTGAGCAGTTGCAGGTACATCAGCGGTTTTCCTCCTTGGCGGCTTGCCACAGTGCCGGCAGGAATACTTCGGCCACCAGCAGGTCGAGGCCATCGCGCTCGAAGCGCGAGCGCCGCCCCCACAACCCTGCGTGCGCCGCCTCGACAGGTAACCACTGCTGTGGATAAGTGCACACTTCGATGGGGTGGCGGATGAACGCCTGGTCGCAGAACAACAACTCGCCCAGCGAACGGCTGCCCAAGGTCTCCAGGTGCAAACCGCCGCGCTCCAGGGCGCTACGGCTGGCCACGCTGCGGGCGAAGACCCAGGGCTGACCATGGCCGCGCAGGTACACCTCGCGCACCCAGCCTTCAGCGCCTGGCGCGATACCCAGCGCGAGGCATTCGTCATCGCGCAGCGCCTGCCAGCCCTCGAACAGTGGCGTCACGCTGAAATGATCGTTGGACAGTCGGGTCAGGCGGCGGGTCAGGGAACCTTCGTCGAACAGCCAGTCGAGGGCAGGCTGGTCGGTATCGACCGCCAGTTGTGGATACGCCAGCCACGCGACAGCGGCTGCTTGCGGGGATTCGTACGACACGTCGGTATGCTTGATTACAGCCAGAGAGGCGGCGAGCTTAGCATGATTGCCCCAACTGCTTGCATAATGCCCGCGTAAGGGCCCTGAGCCCGAATGACAAAGCCTGAGCCTGTACCGAGGAACGACAAATCATGAAGAAGTGGCAGTGTATTGTCTGCGGCCTGATCTACGACGAGGCCCAAGGATGGCCGGATGACGGCATCGCGCCGGGTACCCGCTGGGAGGATGTGCCGCAAGATTGGCTGTGCCCCGATTGCGGCGTCGGCAAAAGCGACTTTGAAATGATCGCCATCGGCTGATCGCCATGCTGTTCAACCAAGAGGAAAGCACGACATGACGTCCCCCGTGGTCATCATCGGGACCGGCCTGGCCGGCTATAACCTCGCCCGTGAGTTTCGCAAGCTCGATGGCGATACGCCGCTGCTGCTGATTACGGCCGACGACGGTCGCTCCTATTCCAAGCCCATGCTTTCCACCGGCTTCGCCAAGCAAAAGGACGCGGACGGCCTGTGCATGGCCGAGCCGGGGGCCATGGCCGAGCAACTCAAGGCGGTTATCCGCACCCACACGCGCATCAGCGGTATCGACCCTGGCCACAAGCGCCTGTGGATTGGTGAAGAAGCGGTGGAGTATCGCGATCTGGTGCTGGCCTGGGGCGCGCAGACCGTGCAGGTGCCGGTGGAGGGTGACGGGGCAGATCATGTGTTCCCGGTCAATGATCTGGAAGACTACGCACGTTTGCGTGCTGCTGCGGCTGGCAAGCAGCGTGTACTGATCCTCGGGGCCGGCCTGATCGGCTGCGAGTTCGCCAATGACATGCGCCTGGGTGGCTTTGAGGTCGATGTGGTGGCGCCGTGCGAGCAGGTCATGCCGACCCTGTTGCATCCTGCCGCTGCCGCTGTCGTTCAGGGTGGGTTGCAAGGGCTGGGCGTGCGTTTTCACCTGGGGCCCGTACTCACTCGCCTGCAGCAGGTGAGCGAAGGCCTTGAGGCGCACTTGTCCGATGGCAGCGTGATCGCCTGCGACCTGGTGGTATCGGCCATCGGCCTGCGCCCGCGTACCGACCTGGCCGCTGCAGCGGGCCTGCAGACCAACCGCGGCGTAGTCGTGGACCGCCAACTGCGCACCTCCCACGGCAACATTTTCGCGCTGGGCGACTGCGCTGAAGTCGAAGGTATCAACCTGCTCTATGTGATGCCATTGATGGCCTGCGCTCGAGCCCTGGCCCAGACTTTGACAGGCAACCCGACGCAGGTCAGTTACGGGCCGATGCCCATCACTGTGAAAACACCGGCTTGCCCGTTGGTGGTTTCGCCGCCGCCGCCTGGTTGCGAAGGTACCTGGCAGGTGCAAGGGCAGGGCAGTGACCTGAAAGTGCTCTGTCACGCTGCTGACGGCCAGTTGCTGGGCTATGCCCTGACAGGCAGCGCCGTCATGGAAAAACTGGCCCTGAACCGGCAGCTGCCTGCGCTGATGGCGTAAACAGCGGGCGTTCTGTCGGATTTATCCTGTAGTTGACCGCACAATGGCCGCCCAGATACTGGCGCGGCCCCGGTCGGCGTGCCATTCTCACTTCCGTCTGCCGCAGATTAGAGCCTGCGGTGCCTTGAACGCTGCTTCACGGGCAGCACGGCAATAACAACAAGAATTCCCGTCAAAGAGGCTTCATTATGCGTAAACCAGAACTCGCCGCCGTCATCGCCGATAAGGCCGATCTGACCAAGGAAAAGGCCAATCAGGTGCTCAATGCCATTCTCGACAGCATCACCGGTGCGCTGGACAAAGACACCGTGACCCTCGTCGGCTTCGGCACTTTTGAAAAACGGCATCGCGGTGCCCGTACCGGCAAGAATCCTCAGACCGGTGAGCCGGTGAAGATCAAGGCCAGCAATACTGTGGCCTTCAAGCCTGGCAAAAACCTGCGTGACAGCGTCAATGTGCCCGCCAAGCCGGCCAAGAAAGCCAAATGACCGACGCTTGACTTGCAGCCTCTGCTCAAACGGGCGCCTCGGTGCGCCCGTTGTGCTTTCGGAAAGCATCGAGCTGCGAATGTGCATAAATAGTTCAGGAAACGGATAAACTGTGCGCTTCGGTCATTTTATATTCGAGGCGCGTTGATGAAGTTCCGCTTTCTTCTCTGGGCCATGGGGTTGTTGATGGCCAAGGCCAGCCGTAACAACCCGGCATTTCAGCAGCAACTCAAGGACAAGGACCTGGTGTTCCAGATGCAGACGCTCGATGGCAAGGTTGCCCGGCACTTCATCGTCAGTGGCGAACGCATCAGCAGCAAAGGTGGCGCTCATCCGCAGCCAGCCTTTGCCATTGCCTTCAAGGACGCTGCCTATGGCTTCGCCACGATGCAGGCGAGCAACAAGCAGTTGGCGTTCATGCAGGGCATCCAGGACAAGAGCATCCAGATCAAGGGCAATCCGGCGCTGGTGATGTGGTTCCAGGGTTTGATGAAATACCTGAAACCGAAGAAGAAAAAAGGCTGAACAGCTGGGGCTGCTGTGCAGCCCCAACGTTTTCAGTGCGGTGCGTTGAACTGCGACGCCAGTTCGCGCAGCAAACTCTCGGCCTCGAGCACCTTGTTCACGACGTCCTCAGCTTTCTCCCGGGTAATGCCCAGGCGCTCCAGCAATTCGTCGGGGATCGCCTCCTGCGGCCCCGAGCCGATGCCGCGGCAGCGCAGCAGGCGGGTCGCCAGGCACACCAGGTTGGGGTACGCCGAGTATTCGCCGTCATAGGCAGGATCATGCTGGAAGCGCAGCGCGGTCGACAGCTCTTCGGGCATGTCCCACAGCTTCATCAGCCAGGCGCCGATCTGCTCGCGGCTGATACCCAGCAGGTGCTGCTCTACATAGGTGTGGCACAGGTGCGGGTTGACCTCCAGATGGCGGCAGATCAGCGAGAAGTGCGGCGGGAACACATGCGCCAGCAGCAGATAGCCGAAGTTGTGCAACAGCCCGGCCAGGTAAGTCAGGCCGGCTTCAGGGCGTTCGGCCCGAGGCATGGCCCGGGTCAGGCCTTCGATGATCGCCGCGGTGTAGATCGACTGCTGCCAGTAAGGCGTCGCCTGTTGCGGGTGGTCCTTGGGCAGGCTCAACGTCTTGCCCAATGCCAGGCCCAGGGCCAGGTTGATCACCAGATCGAAGCCTAAGACGCGGACGATGGCATCTTCCACCGAGCGGATCTTGCCTGGGGAGGCGTAATAGGGCGAGGCTGCCCAGCTGACCACCTGTGCGGCCAGGGCCGGGTCGGTTTCGACCACGCCGGTGATGTCGTCGATGCTGGCATTGGGGTCGACCCGCAGCTTGATGATTTTCTGCGCCGTATCGGCCAGCGGCGGTATCTCGATGGTTTCTTCCAGGCGCTTCTGGATGCGGCGGGCGGTGAATGCCTGCACTGCTAGGGTAATCTCCCTGGAGTCATCATCCGGGCGGTCGAGATTGGGGTGTATTTCCCTGACGGGTTGGCCGAAAGTGCCAGCGCTGGCCTTTTGCATCATGTGCTTGAAGTCGTCACGCTGGATTTCCAGCAACAGACCGGCTTCACCGGACTGGATCAGCAGGCGTTCGGCATCGAGCAACTTGCCTTCATAGAGGCAGGGCGAACTGGTCAGCGCCGGAATCGCAGGCAAGGCCTTCAGATGGTGCTTGTCGAGCATCTGTTTCAGGCGTTGTACCGGCACGGCTTTGAGCTTGCGGCCCGTCAGCTCTTCCAGACGATTGAGGTCCAGCAGCTTGCTCTGCGGGAACAGCACCATCAATGCGCCGATCTCGTCATCCAGCAGGATCGCCTGTACCCGTGAAGCAGCCGGCAGTTGCGTATGCTCTGGCACCTCGCGATAGGCAACGCCCAGTTTTTCGAGCAACAGCCGGATAACAGACGGTGCGTGTGGGGTTGCGGTGTCCAGGGCAGCTTCAGTCATGGTCCGTATCCACTGATTCTTTTAAACGCGAAGTATAACCAGTCTGGTCGCAAAGCTGGATCCATTCTGGTACTGGCGTCACACTTGGCCATATTGCTGGCCGTGGCGCAGCCAACGGTCGAGCAGCGGGCTGACGTGCTCGGGCCAGCGTGCAATGAGGGCCTGTGCGGCGTCGCGCACGGCTGGTAACAGGTCGGCATCGCGCATCAGGTCGGCGACCTTGAATTGTAACAGGCCGGTCTGACGCGTCCCGAGCATCTCGCCGGGGCCGCGCAGCTCCAGGTCCTTTTCAGCGATGACGAAGCCGTCGTTGGTTTCGCGCATGATCCCCAGGCGTTCGCGGCCGATCTGCGACAGGGGCGGGTGATACAGCAGTACGCAGTGGCTCACCGCACTGCCCCTGCCAACCCGGCCGCGCAACTGGTGCAGTTGGGCAAGGCCCAGGCGTTCAGGGTTCTCGATGATCATCAGGCTGGCGTTGGGCACGTCCACACCCACCTCGATCACCGTGGTTGCGACCAGCAGTTGCAGGTCGCCTTGCTTGAATTCGGCCATCACCGCGGCCTTTTCCGCAGGCTTCATGCGCCCGTGGATCAGGCCCACGCGCAGTTCACCCAAGGCGCTGCCCAGTTCTTCGTAGGTGCTCTCGGCTGCCTGGCAGGTGAGCTCTTCGGACTCTTCGATCAGGGTGCAGACCCAATAGGCCTGGCGCCCTTCGGCGCAAGCGGCGCGCACCCGCTCCACCACTTCGAAACGCCGGCTGTCGGCGACCAGCACGGTGTTCACCGGCGTGCGCCCTGGCGGCAGTTCGTCGAGCACCGAGGTGTCGAGGTCGGCATAGGCGCTCATCGCCAGCGTGCGCGGAATCGGCGTGGCGGTCATGATCAGCTGGTGCGGGCACAGTTCGCCTGCAACACCCTTCTTGCGCAGGGCCAGACGTTGTTGCACACCAAAACGGTGCTGTTCGTCGATGATCGCCAGGGCCAGGTGCTTGAATTGCACTTCTTCCTGGAACAACGCGTGGGTACCCACCACCATCGGCGCACCGTTGGCGATCTGTTCCAGGGCGCTGGCGCGGGCCTTGCCCTTGAGCTTGCCGGCCAGCCAGGCGACTTCCAGGCCCAGCGGCTCCAGCCAGCGCTTGAAGGTGATGTAGTGCTGCTCGGCGAGAATCTCGGTGGGCGCCATCAGCGCCACCTGGTAGCCGGCCTCCAGTGCCTGCAGCGCCGCCAGTGCGGCAACCACGGTCTTGCCGGCGCCGACATCGCCCTGTACCAGGCGCATCATCGGCTCGGCCTGGCTCAGGTCATAGGCGATTTCATCGGCTACCCGCTGCTGTGCGCCGGTCGGCTTGAAGCCCAGGTTGGCCAGGTACTGCACCTGCAGGCGCTTGGCCTTGGGCAGAACCGGAGCGCGCAAGCTGCGCAGGCTTTCACGCAGGCGCTGTTGCGACAGCTGGTGGGTGAGCAGCTCTTCGAAGGCAAGGCGGTGCTGGGCCCAGTGCTGGCCTTCGGCAAGCTCATCAAGGTCGGCATCGGCCGGCGGGTTGTGCAGGTAGCGGATGGCATCGTCCAGCGGTGCCAGGTGGTAGTCCCGGGCCAGTTCGTCCGGCAACCAGTCCGGCAGGCTGCGTGGGCCAAGCATGCCCAGGCTCTGCTGGCAGAGCAGGCGCAGGCGCTGCTGGGTGAGGCCTTCGGTGGACGGGTAGATCGGCGTCAGGGTCTGCTCGACCGGCGGTGGCGGCTCGTCGCCATTGAGTGCACGGTACTCCGGGTGGTAGATCTCCAGGCCCGAGGCGCCGGGGCGGGCCTCGCCATAGCAGCGCAGGTGGGTACCGCGCTTGAGGCCTTCCTTCTGCGCATTGCTGAAGTGATAGAAGCGCAGGCTGAGCACGCCGCTGCCATCACCCAGGCGCACGACAAGGCTGCGGCGTTTGCCCATGGTCACATCGGCGCCACTGACCACCCCTTCGATCACGGCGTCCTGGCCGGGGCGCAGGGCGCCGATAGGCACCACCCGGGTGCGGTCCTGGTAACGCAGCGGCAGGTGGAACAACACGTCCTGCAGGTTTTCCAGGCCCACCTTGGCGAGCTTCTGCGCCATGGCTTCGCCTACGCCCTTGAGCGCGGTGACAGAGACCTTCGACAGCTCAGTCATGACTCAGGCCGGTTGTTCCACAGCGGGCTTGGCTACCGAGCAGAGGCGAATCGAGTCGGCAAGGATCTCGATGGCCTTGGGCCGCGGGAAGCTGGCGCGCCAGGCGATGGCTACGGTGCGAAACGGTGCCGGTGCGGTAAGCGGCCGCACCTCGATGACCCCTGGTGCGTAGTGGTGGCTGTGCACCGCCGAAAGCGGCAGGATCGACACGCCCAGGCCCGAAGCGACCATGTGGCGTATGGTTTCCAGCGAGCTGGACTCCACCGTGGTGTGCTTGGCGCTTTCGCCGCCTTTGTTCAGCGTCGGGCAGGCTTCCAGAACCTGGTCGCGGAAGCAGTGGCCCTCGCCGAGCAGCAGCAGGCTCTTGTCGTTGAGCATGGCGGTGTCGATGGTCTTTTTCGCCGTCCAGGGGTGGTCGGCGGGCATCAGGGCACAGAATGGCTCATCGTACAGCGGCAGGGTCAGCACGTCGGCTTCGTTGAACGGCAGGGCGATGATCACTGCGTCGAGTTCACCATTGCGCAGTTTTTCGCGCAGCACATGGGTGAAGTTCTCTTCGATGTACAGCGGCATCTGCGGTGCCACGCGGTGCAGCTGCGGGATCAGGTGCGGGAAGAGGTAAGGGCCGACGGTGTAGATAGCACCGACCTTGAGCGGGGCGGTGAGCTGGTTCTTGCCGGCCTGGGCCAGTTCGCGGATGCCCTGCGCCTGCTCCAGTACCTTCTGTGCCTGGGCGACGATGCTTTCACCGACTGGCGTCAGGCGCACCGCGCTCTTGCTGCGCTCGAAGATCAGCACGCCAAGCTCGTCCTCAAGCTTTTTGACACCGACGGACAGGGTGGGCTGGCTGACATGGCAACGCTCGGCGGCGTGGCCGAAGTGCTGCTCCTGGGCGAGAGTGACGATGTAGCGTAATTCTGTGAGGGTCATAACGTGCGTCCATGAAGTTGCGAGCCCAGCATAGCGGCTGCAATCGATAGACGCACGTTATCAGACTTGCCGATTTGTGACAGAAACAAAAGTATCAGCGACGGTCCAGCGAGTAGACGAACGGTGCCACTACTTCGATCGTGCCATTGTTCAGCAATTCGGCAGGCGGCTTGGGTACCTTGCCGGCCCGACGGATCATTTCCAGGGTTGCCCGGTCCAGCGCCGCGCTGCCCGAACCACCGGCCATGGAGTACGAGACCACCTTGCCTTCGGCGTCGACCACGAAGCGCAGGCGGTTGATGCCCTGAAGGCCCCGGCGGCGTGCATCTTCCGGGTAGCGCTTGTACTTCGCCAGGTGGCGCAGCAGGTCGCTCTGCCACGTAGGCAACGCTTTGCTGTTCGCGGCAATGCTGGGTGCCGGTGCCGCCGACTTCTGCGGTGGCGTGTTGGTTGGCGGCGTGTCCACGACCTGTTCTTTGGTCGGTGGCTCATCCTTTGGCGGCTCAGGCTTTTTCTCAGGCTTCGGCGGTTGAGGCTTGGGTTTGGGCTTGGGCGGCTTGGCGATGGCGATCTTTGGTTTGGGCGCTTCGGTCACCTTGGGCAGCGGCGGCTCTTCGACCGGTGCCGGTGGCTGTGGAGCGGCCTTCGGTGGTGGTGGCGGTGCGGGCTCGGGCAGCGGTGCCAGTTCGACCATCATGGCTGCCGGGGGCAGCTCGACGGCCTGGGGCACCGACCAGTTGAGCGTGAGCAGCACAGCGACGGCATGGACACCCAGCACAAGTGCCAGGCTGCCGCTGTAACGCGCCAGATTGTGCCGCGTCTTCGTCATTTCTTGGCTGCCGTCTCGAGACCTACCAGACCGACTTTGAGGTAGCCGGCCGCGCGCATGTTGTTCATCACTTCCATCAGGTCACCGTAATCCACGCCTTTGTCGGCCTGGAAGAAGATGGTGGTTTCCTTGTCGCCCTTGGTCTTGGCATCGAGCATCGGGCCAAGCTGGTCGGCGGCAGGCACCTGATCGTCACCGACATACAGCTTCTGGTCGGCCTTGACGCTGACGAACACCGGCTTCTCCGGCCTCGGTGCCGGCTTGGCGGTCGAGGCAGGCAGGTCGACCTTGATGTCGACCGTGGCCAGGGGCGCGGCCACCATGAAGATGATCAGCAGTACCAGCATCACGTCGATGAACGGCGTGACGTTGATTTCGTGGTTTTCGGCGAGGTCGTCGCCACCTTCGTTCAGATGCAGGCCCATGGCTTACCCCACTTTCACCATGTGCGGGGCGACGCGCTCGCCACCCTGGTGGTCCAGGTCGCGGCTGACCAGCAGCAGGACCTGCGCCGAAGCGTCGGAAACCTGGGCTTTGTAGCCGGCGATGGAGCGGGCGAAGACGTTGTAGATAACTACGGCCGGGATCGCTGCGACCAGGCCCAGGGCGGTGGCCAGCAGGGCTTCGGCGATACCCGGGGCAACGACGGCCAGGTTGGTGGTCTGGGTTTTGGCGATGCCGATGAAGCTGTTCATGATGCCCCACACTGTACCGAACAGGCCGACGAACGGCGCGGTGGATCCGATGGTGGCGAGCACGCCGGTGCCGCTGCTCATGTTGCGGCCGCTGGCATGCACCAGGCGCTCCAAGCGGAAGCTCACGCGTTCCTTGATGCCTTCTTTTTCACGGGCGTTGGCCGACAGGCGCATTTCTTCCAGGGCATCGTGGACCAGCGTGTGGGCCAGGGTGCCTTCCTTGTTGGAGACCTCGCTGGCTTCCTTGAGGCTGGCAGACTTCTTCAGCTGTGCAATTTCGCCGCGCAGGCGACGCTTGGCGCCCATCAGTTCGAAGCCCTTGGCGATCCAGATGGTCCAGGTGATGATCGAGGCAATGGCCAGGCCGATCATGACCGCTTTCACCACCACGTCGGCGTTCTTGTACATACCCCATGGGGACAGGTCATGGGCCATGCCCAGCGAAGTGTTCTCGACCACGGCTTCGGTGCCTGGGGCCGCTGCCGCCGGCGCATCGACCGGCGTAGCGGCCTGAGCGTCGCCAGCAGGTGCCTGGCTTTCGGTGGCTGGGGTGGCCGGTGCGCTTGCAGCTGCTGGGGCGCTGACGTTGGTATTGGGCTCATCGGCCATAGCCGCTGGGGCCAGCACCAGGCTGAACATCAGCGCGGCAATGGCGCGCCAGGCGCGTGACGGGGTTGGCGAAGCGGAAGTGTGAGTACGTGTCATGCTGGCCGGACCTGATGAAGAAAAAAGTGTGCGTTCTCCAAGGCCTCGAGATAGGCCGAGAACAGATAGGGGTGCCATTATTGCAAGTAATTCTTGTTAACAAAAGTAATCTCGTTGCTTTTTTCGCCCATGGTCTAGCCGCCTATCGTGTAATCCGGCTAGCCTGATCCTTTGGTCTAGGGAGTTAAGTGATGTCAGACCGTTCCGTATTGATCGTAGGTTGTGGTGATGTCGGCGGCCGGCTGGCCCGCCAATTGCTCGCCCGTGGCTGGCAGGTAAGCGGCCTGCGCCGTTCGGTCGAACACCTGCCACAGGGTGTTGTACCGATCGCTGCCGACCTGTCCGATTCGGGCTTGCCCCAGGCTTGGCCACAGCATTCCCCGGATTATCTGGTGTATTGCGTAGCCGCCAGCCAGCACGATGAGGCGGGTTATCAAAGCGCTTACGTTGAAGGCTTGCGTCACGTGCTGGGTTGGCTGGCCGAGCGTGGGCAGCGCCCGCGCCGCCTGCTGTTCGTGTCCAGCAGCAGTGTGTTTGCACAAAAGGATGGGGAGTGGATCGATGAGACCGCACCTACCGAGCCGCAAGGCTATTCGGGGCGTGTGATGCTGGAGGCTGAGCGGCTGGCCCTGGCTGGCGGCATGCCGGCAAGCATCGTGCGCCTGACGGGGATCTATGGCCCAGGGCGTGAGTGGCTCCTCAGCCAGGTGCGTCAGGGCTATCGGGTGGCGACCGAGCCGCCGCTGTATGGCAACCGTATCCATGCCGAGGATGCCGCAAGCCTGCTGGCGTTCCTGCTGCAGGCCGATGCCGATGGTGTGGCGTTGGACGATTGCTATATAGGCGTTGATGACGACCCTGCGCCACTGGCCGATGTGGTTGGCTGGTTGCGAGCTTACATGGGCGTTACCGAATGGTCCGATGAGCAGCGGGTGCGCCGCACCGGCAGCAAGCGCTGCAGCAATGCCCGGGTGCGGGCATTGGGTTGGGTGCCGGAGTATCCGAGTTACAAGGAAGGTTACGCGGCGATCCTTAAAGGCGAAGGCTGAAGCCTGCTGTGTTGCTGCTGGCCTAATCGCCGGCAAGCCGGCGATTAGGCCAGTGAAACCAGGCGCGACTTGGGTCAGTCTTTCTCCAGCACCCACTGGCGGGTACCGGCTGCCAGTTGCGGGATTTCATCGGGCTGTGCGCGGTTGAGCGCCTGGAAGATCTCCAGCTTGTCGCCATCGCGCTTGAAGATGAATGGCGCGCCACGTTGGTTGCGCTCAAGCCAAAGGCTGTCGTTGCTGCCCCCCATGCTTGCGCAATCGCCGGCCAGGCACAGGGCGTAGCGGTCAGGGCCGGGCAGGCCGGTGACGCCGCCGTTATCGGTGAACCGGACGACGCTACCTGTGCCCTGGCCTTCGACAATCTTCCAGTCCCCGCCGAGGTACGCCTGGTACAGTGCTTTCTCGAAGCTGCTGCCCAAGGGCACATTACCGAGCTGTTTGGCGCGGACGAAACTGCGTTCGGCACCTGTTGTGTCCGTGGCTTTCAGCTCGTCGCCATCCAGCGCCAGCTGTTCGGTCTGGCCGCCCGGGAAGTTGGCCTGCCATTGCTTGTCAGCGGCGCTCAATTGGCCGTCGGCGGCCTCGAAACCATTGCTGTAGCTGGCCTGCTGGCTGGCCACATCGAGTTTCCACTCGAAGATGGGGCCGTGTTCATTGAGGGCCTGGCGCAGGCTGCCACCTTTGACGGCGGCGTTGATGGCGTCCTGGTTGATCCAGGTGCCGTTGAAATCTTCGGGTTTGTGGCTGGCGCAGCCGCTCAGAAGCAGGGCTGCCAGCGCGAGGGGCAGTGCTTGACGCATGGTAGGTTAACCTTGAACTGAAAGGTGACGGGCAAGGCGCCCGTCACCAGCGGCATCAATCGATGACCAGGATGGCGTCCATTTCTACCTGGGCGCCTTTTGGCAGCGCGGCAACGCCAATGGCGGCACGGGCTGGATACGGCTGCTCGAAGTAGCGGCCCATCACTTCGTTGACCTTGGCGAAGTGGCTCAGGTCGGTGAGGAAGATGTTCAGCTTGACGATGTCCTTGAACGAACCGCCGGCGGCTTCGGCAACGGCCTTGAGGTTCTCGAAGACCTGTACGGTCTGGGCTTCGAAGCCCTCAACCAGTTCCATGGTGTTCGGGTCCAGCGGAATCTGGCCCGACATGTAAACGGTATTGCCGGCCTTGATCGCTTGCGAGTAGGTACCGATGGCGGCAGGGGCCTTGTCGCTGTTGATGACGGTCTTGCTCATGATGACTCCTTGCGGTTGGCGGACTACGCACGCATGCGGGTGATGCGGACCACGCCGGTCAGCGTACGCAGCTTCTTGATCACACGAGCCAGGTGCACGCGGTCGTGCACGCTGACCACCAGTTGGACAACGCTGATGCGGCCGTCGCGTTCGTCCATGCTGATCTTCTCGATGTTGCCGTCGGCGGCATTGACGCTGCTGGCCAGCAGGGCAATCAGGCCGCGCTGGTGTTCCAGCTCGACACGCAACTCGACATTGAATTCGCCGGTGATGTCCTTGGCCCAGGAAAGCTGTACGCACTTCTCCGGGTTATGGCGGATTTCACTGATGTTGCGGCAGTTCTCCAGGTGCACGACCATGCCCTTGCCTGCCGACAGGTGGCCGACGATCGGGTCGCCCGGGATGGGCGTGCAGCACTTGGCATAGCTCAATACCAGGCCTTCGGTGCCGCGGATCGCCAGAGGGCCTTCCGGTGCTGGCAGCTGTTCGCCTTCGGCTGACAGCAGGCGGCGGGCCACCACATAGGCCATGCGGTTGCCCAGGCCAATGTCTTCGAGCAGGTCTTCGATCAGTTCCAGGCGGTACTCGGCGAGAATCGCGTTGATACGCTCCTGAGGGATTTGCTCGAGGCTGCTGTCGAAACCGGTCAGCACCTTGTTCAGCAGGCGCTCGCCAAGGTTGATCGACTCGGAGCGTCGCTGCTGCTTGAGTGCGTGGCGGATGTGCGTACGGGCCTTGCCGGTGACCACGAAGTTGAGCCAGGCCGGGTTGGGCCGCGCGCCCGGGGCGCTGACGATCTCGACCGTCGAACCGCTCTGCAGTGGCTCGGACAGCGGCGCCAGGCGCCGGTTGATGCGGCAGGCGATGCAGCTGTTGCCCACATCGGTATGCACCGCATAGGCGAAATCGACGGCGGTGGAGCCTTTGGGCAGCTCCATGATCCTGCCTTTGGGCGTGAAGACATAGACCTCGTCAGGGAACAGGTCGATCTTCACGCTCTCGATGAATTCCAGCGAGTTGCCGGCACGCTGCTGCAGCTCGAGGATGCCCTTGACCCACTGGCGAGCGCGCGCATGGTTGCCTTTGGGCTGCTCGTCGTCGTTGGACTTGTACAGCCAGTGTGCGGCGATGCCATTGTTGGCCATCTCTTCCATTTCGCGGGTGCGGATCTGGATTTCGATGGGCACGCCGTGCATGCCGAACAGCGTGGTGTGCAACGACTGATAGCCGTTGGCCTTGGGGATCGCAATGTAGTCCTTGAAGCGCCCGGGCAGCGGCTTGTACAGGTTGTGTACGGCGCCGAGCACGCGGTAGCAGGTGTCGACCTTGTCGACGATGATGCGGAAGGCGTACACGTCCATGATCTCGGTGAAGGCGCGGCGCTTGCCGCGCATCTTCTTGTAGATGCCATAGAGGTGTTTCTGCCGGCCGCTGACCTCGCCTTGAATACCGTCGGCGGCCAGGCAGTTGGCCAGCGAGTGTTCGATCTTGGCGACGATCTCTTTACGGTTGCCGCGCGCGCTCTTGACCGCCCGGTGGATCAGCGACGAGCGCATCGGGTGCATGGCCTTGAAGCCGAGGTCTTCAAACTCTACGCGCACAGTGTGCATGCCCAGCCGGTTGGCGATGGGCGCGTAGATTTCCAGGGTTTCCTTGGCGATGCGTCGGCGTTTTTCGCCAGACAGCACTTCCAGGGTGCGCATGTTGTGCAGGCGGTCGGCCAGCTTGACCAGGATCACGCGGATATCGCGGGCCATGGCCATGGCCATCTTCTGGAAGTTTTCAGCCTGTGCTTCGGCCTTGGTCTCGAAGTTCATCTGGGTCAGTTTGCTGACCCCATCGACCAGCTCGGCAACCGTTTCGCCAAACTGCTGGCTGAGGGCTTCCTTGGCGATGCCGGTGTCTTCGATCACGTCGTGCAGCATGGCCGCCATCAGGCTCTGATGGTCCATGTGCATGTCGGCGAGGATGCTGGCCACGGCCAGCGGATGGGTCACATAGGGCTCGCCGCTGCGGCGGCGCTGCCCATCGTGTGCCTGTTCGGCGTAGAAATAGGCCCGGCGAACCAGGTTGACCTGTTCGGGGCCCAGGTAGGTCGACAGCCGTTCGGCTAAGGCTTCTATGCCCGGCATGGTTTCACCTCTTGCCGAGGAAGAGGGCCTTGCGCCGCGCGACGTCGACCAGGCATCGATCAGACAGCCTCGTTGGACTCGTCCTCGAACGCGGCGAAGACCGGATCCTCGGTGACGATCTCTTCAGCGGCAATGAATTCGTTGGTGACGATGCCTTCTGCGATTTCACGCAGGGCAACGACGGTCGGCTTGTCGTTTTCCCACGCTACGCGTGGCTCTTTGCCGCCGGTAGCCAGCTGACGGGCGCGCTTGGTCGAGAGCATGACCAGCTCAAAACGGTTATCCACGTGTTCCAGGCAGTCTTCAACAGTTACGCGGGCCATGGTCTTCCTCAGTAGCAAATGCGATGGGCGTGCAGCCCAATATGGGCAGGCGGACTCGATAGTTTAAAAAATCACCAGCCAATAGGGAAGCGCTGTTTTGCCGGATACCCCATCAGGCCTGCATCCCTCACCCTGTGGACGCGGGCTTGCCGGGGCGCCGAACCACCGCCAAAGGGCCGCGACAGACACCTTCATCTTGTATCTCACAACATCGCGCCGCGCAACCTTGGGGTCAGCTCTTCGAACAATGTCTGCACCGAGCGCAAGGCCCGGCAATCGGGCCGGGTCAGCAGCCACAGTTGGGTGTCGCAACCGGCCAGCGGTCCGCTCAGCGCCTCGACACCAGGCAGTGCATGGACCATGTAGTCGGGCAGCGCCGCAACGCCCAGCCCCGTGCTTACCAGCTGTGCAATGGTCGACATGCTGCTGCACTGGTAGCGCGGGCTCAGCCCGGGGTACTGCTGATTGCGCCAGACCACGGTGGGGTGGTCCTGCATGGAGTCGTCCGGGGCTATCCATGGCACGCTGTTGTGGGACTCGTCCAGGCGCTCGCGCCATTGCGGCTGGCCACAGATCACATAGGACGTCGAACCCAGGCAACGGCCGACCAGGTGCTCGGGCGGCGTATTGGTCAGGCGCAGAGCGATGTCGGCATCGCGCCTGCTGAGGTTGGCGAAGGTGTTGGACGTGCCCATCTCCAGCGACAGAGCCGGGTAATTGGGCATGAACTCGGCCAGCGCCGGCAGCAGCAGGCTGTGCATTACCGCCTCAGTGCATGTCAGACGAACGGTGCCGCTCACCACCTGCTCGCCACTGGTCATGGCGATGCGCGCAGCATCCAGCGCCTGCTCGGCCCGTTCGGCCTGCTCGGCCAGGGCCTGGGCGGTGTCGGTCGGCAGGTAGCCCTTGCGGCTCTTGACGAACAGTGCGGTGCCCAGTGCCGACTCAAGCCGGCGAATCGAACGGAACACGGTCGAAACATCGACCTTGAGCAGTTCGGCGGCCTTGGCCAGTGAGCGCCCGCGCTCCAGGGCCAGGACCAGGGAGAGGTCGGCGTGGGTGATCTGATATTGCATTGGTGCACGCTCTACTTGCCGAAATGCCAATGTCTGTTGCGTTGAGGCCATTTTATAGTGGAACTGCCCCCGGGAATCAATGCGCCCGGTCGGGTAACCAATCCCCACGATGGGAAAGTTAAAAAAACAACAGCTGCAACCATCGTCGCCCGTGAGGCGCCAGCCGTATCCCCACATCGCCGCAGCACATCAAAGGATGTACACCATGACGTCGGTCACCCCGTGCGCCAGTTCTTCCAGCGAGATGAAAGACTTCCTCCAGGCCCATCCGGACACTCAGTACGTCGATCTGCTGATCTCCGACATGAATGGCGTGGTACGTGGCAAGCGCATCGAGCGGGCCAGCCTGCACAAGGTGTACGAAAAGGGGATCAACCTGCCGGCATCGCTGTTCGCCCTGGATATCAATGGCTCGACCGTGGAAAGCACCGGGCTTGGGCTGGACATCGGCGATGCCGACCGGATCTGCTACCCGATCCCCGGCACGCTCTGCAACGAACCCTGGCAGAAGCGCCCGACCGCCCAGTTGCTGATGACCATGCACGAGCTCGAGGGCGAGCCGTTCTTCGCCGACCCGCGCGAAGTGTTGCGCCAGGTGGTGAGCAAGTTCGATGACCTGGGCCTGGACATCTGCGCCGCGTTCGAGCTGGAGTTCTACCTGATCGACCAGGACAACCTCAACGGTCGTCCGCAGCCGCCGCGCTCGCCCACTTCGGGCAAGCGTCCGCAGTCGACCCAGGTCTACCTCATCGACGACCTCGACGAATATGTCGACTGCCTGCAGGACATGCTGGAAGCGGCCAAGGAGCAGGGCCTGCCGGCCGATGCAATCGTCAAGGAAAGCGCGCCCGCGCAGTTCGAAGTCAACCTGCACCACGTTGCCGATCCGCTGAAGGCGTGCGACTACGCGATCCTGCTCAAGCGCCTGGTCAAGAACGTCGCCTACGACCATGAAATGGACACCACGTTCATGGCCAAGCCTTACCCAGGCCAGGCGGGCAACGGCCTGCACGTGCACATTTCGCTGCTCGACAAGAAGACCGGCAAGAACATCTTTGCCCATGAAGACCCACTGCAAAGCGATGCTCTGCGCCATGCCATTGGTGGCGTGCTGGAGACCATGCCGGCGTCGATGGCCTTCCTGTGCCCGAACGTCAACTCGTACCGTCGCTTTGGCGCCCAGTTCTACGTGCCGAATGCGCCGAGCTGGGGGTTGGACAACCGTACCGTAGCGGTTCGGGTGCCGACCGACAGCAGTGAAAACGTGCGCATCGAGCACCGTGTAGCGGGCGCCGACGCCAACCCTTACCTGATGCTCGCGGCAGTTCTCGCGGGGATCCACCATGGTTTGACCAGCAAGGTCGAGCCTGGCGCGCCGATTGAAGGCAACTCGTACGAACAGCTGGAGCAAAGCCTGCCGAACAACCTGCGCGACGCCTTGCGCGCGCTGGATGACAGTGAAGTCCTCAACCAATACATAAGCCCGGATTACATCGATATCTTCGTGGCCTGCAAGGAAAGTGAGCTGGCCGAGTTCGAAGTATCGATCTCCGACCTCGAGTACAACTGGTACCTGCACACGGTGTAAGCCCATGAGCGCAATTGCGGTCCCCTTGATCGGTGTCAGCGCCTGCCGTCAGCAGGTGGGGAAGAACTCGTCGCACACGGTGGGCGACAAGTATGTCGAGGCGGCCGGCTTTGCCGGGCTCCCGCTTATCCTGCCGGCCCGCGACGGGGGCAGTGACACGCAGGCGTTGCTGGCACGGCTCGATGGCATTCTTTTTACCGGCTCGCCTTCAAATGTCGAGCCGCATCATTACAATGGCGCCCCCAGCGCGGAAGGTACCCGGCACGATCTTGCACGTGACCGCCTGACCTTGCCGCTGTTGCAGGCGGCCATTGCCGCCGGCGTGCCGGTGTTCTGTATCTGTCGTGGCTTCCAGGAATTGAACGTCGCCCTCGGCGGCAGCTTGCACCAGCGCGTGCACGAGCTGCCGGGCTACCTGGACCACCGTGAACCTGAGGACGCACCCCTGGAGGTGCAATACGGCCCTCGTCATCCCGTCGGCATTGCGCCTGGCGGGGTATTCGAGCGCCTGGGCCTGGCTGCGCAGTTCGAGGTCAACTCGCTGCACAGTCAGGGCATCGACCGCCTGGCCCCGGGCCTGCGCGTCGAGGCAAGGGCCCCGGATGGCCTGATCGAAGCGGTGTCGATGCCTGACGCGCCTGGCTTTGTGCTTGGCGTGCAGTGGCACCCGGAATGGCGTTTTGCCGACAACCCGGTCTCCAAACGCCTGTTCCAGGCGTTCCGTGAGGCCTGCATTGCCCATGCTGCACGGTAGGGTCGTTACCCGAAGGTCTTGGATGACTGATACCGATACGCAAGCTTTCAATGAGTGAAAGCGCCTTGTTCGCAGGGCCTGTGACAACAATTCCAATAGTTACGGCAAATACTCATGAGCGATTACACAGAAGCTGGCCGCCCACCCGATGTGGCCGATTCAGGCAGCACTCAGCGCAGCAAAGGTTTGGCCAAAGGCCGTCTTGGCCTGTTGGCCAGCGTGGTGCTGGGCATTTCGACTATCGCCCCGGTCTATACCCTGACCGGTGCCCTTGGCCCCACCGTGCGGGAGGTCGGCGAGCACCTTCCGGCCGTCTTCATCGTCGGCTTCCTGCCCATGCTGCTGGTCGCCCTGGGCTACCGTGAGCTGAACGCGGCGGAGCCGGACAGCGGTACTTCCTTTACCTGGTCGGCCCGCGCCTTCGGCCCGATGATCGGCTGGATCGGTGGTTGGGGGCTGGTCGTTGCCACCACCATCGTGTTGTCCAACCTGGCCGGGGTGGCCGTTGATTTCTTCTATCTGTTCCTGGCTCAGATCACCGGTAACCAGGCGTTGGCTGCCTTGGCGGATAACCTGCTGATCAACATCACCACCTGTTGCGTGTTCATCGCCATGGCGGTGTGGATCTGTTGTCGCGGCATGGCCACCACCATGACCGTGCAATATGGTTTGGTGGCCTTGCAACTGCTGGTGCTGATCGGCTTTGCCTTCGCCGCCTTCAGTGAGACCACCGCGCCAGCGCCGCTGGAGTTCGACCTGGCCTGGTTCAACCCCTTCGGCGTGGAGTCGTTCTCGGCCTTTGCCGCTGGCCTGTCGTTGTCGATCTTCATCTTTTGGGGGTGGGACGTGTGCCTGACCGTCAGTGAGGAATCGATCGGCAGCGACGAGGTGCCGGGCAAAGCGGCGACCTGGACCGTGCTGCTGATTCTTGGTCTGTACCTGCTCACCGCCATCGCCACCCTGCAATTCGCGGGGATCAGCGAGCAAGGGCTGGGACTGAACAACCCGCGTATCCAGGAGAACGTCTTTGCCCACCTGGCCGGGCCAGTCATGGGGCCGCTGGCGATACTGATGTCCATCGCCGTGCTGGCCAGCACCGCCGCTTCGCTGCAGTCGACCTTCGTCTCTCCGGCGCGCACGCTGCTCGCCATGGGTTACTACGGTGCGGTGCCAGAGCGCTTTGCCAAGGTTTGCCCGCGTTCGCAGACGCCACGTTACGCAACCATCTGTGCCGGCGTTGCCGCAGGCCTGTTCTACGTGACCATGCGTACCCTCAGCGAAAACGTGCTGGCGGACACCATCACCGCCCTGGGCATGATGATCTGCTTCTACTATTCGCTGACCGCGTTTGCCTGCGTATGGTATTTCCGCCACAGCCTGTTCGACAGCCTGCGCCACTTCTGCATGCGCGGCCTGTGCCCCCTGTTGGGTGGTGTGATCCTGTCGGTGATCTTCGTGCGCACCGCCATCGACAGCGCGTCGCCGGATTTCGGCAGTGGCTCGCATGTGGCTGGCGTAGGATTGGTGTTCGTGATTGCGGCGATCATTTCGGCACTGGGGATAGTGCTGATGATGCTGTCGCGGATGCGCGCGCCGGCTTACTTCCTGGGGGCTACCCTGCGACAGCAGGCGACTCTGCAGCTGCAGGAATAATGCTGGGTGGGGCGCGTTGCGCCCCAACAACCCCGCGGTAGGCGCGGCCTTGTGTCGCGAAAGGGCCGCAAAGCGGCCCCAACTGTCTCTATCTTCAGCCGATCAACTGCTTGAGCAATGCCCCGTGCCGTTCCTGCTGCTTGCACAGCAGCAAACGGTTCGAGCGGAACACGGCCTTCAACTCCTCCAGCGCCACATCGAAGTCGTCGTTGATGATGACGTACTCGTACTCGTCGTAGTGCTGCATCTCGCTGACGGCCTCTTTCATGCGGCCGGCAATGATCTCATCGCTGTCCTGCCCACGCCCGTCCAGACGCTGGCGCAGCGCCTCCAGGTTGGGTGGCAGGATGAAGATCGAACGGGCTTCGGGCATCAGCTCGCGCACCTGACGGGCGCCTTGCCAGTCGATTTCCAGAATCAGGTCATCGCCCCGGTCCAGCACTTGCTGCAGCGTGCTACGCGAGGTGCCGTAGAAGTTGCCGAACACTTCGGCGTGTTCAAGGAAGTCGTTCTTGTCGATCAGCGCCTTGAATTCGTCATGGCTGACGAAGTGGTAGTTGACGCCGTGCTCCTCGCCCGGGCGTTTGCCGCGCGTGGTGTGCGAGACAGAAACGCTGACGCGTTTGTCGTCCTTGATCAGGGCGTTGACCAGGCTGGTCTTGCCGGCACCTGACGGGGCCGAGACGATATATAGGGTGCCGCTGCTGTGGTTCATGGTAGGGGTGGCCTTACTCGATGTTCTGTACTTGTTCACGCATCTGTTCGATCAGTACCTTCAGGTTGACCGCCGCTTGCGTGCTACGCGGGTCGAAGGCCTTGGAGCCCAGGGTATTGGCCTCGCGGTTGAGCTCCTGCATGAGGAAGTCCAGGCGCCGGCCAGCGGCACCCCCGGACTTGAGCACCCGGCGTACTTCATTGACGTGGGTGCTGAGGCGGTCCAGCTCTTCGGCAACGTCACTCTTTTGTGCCAGCAGCACCATCTCCTGCTCAAGCCGTTGCGGGTCGAGCTCGGCCTTGAGGTCGCCGAAGCGGTCGATGATCTTCTGCCGTTGTGCGGCCAGCATCTGCGGTACCAGGGCACGCAGGGTGGTGACCTCGGTGGCCATGCTGTCCAGCCGCTCGTTGATCAGGCGTGCCAGCTCCTGGCCTTCGCGCAGGCGCCCGGCCTTCAATTCGGCCAGGGCCTCGTCGAACAGTGCCACGGCTTCGGCATTGAGCGCCTGCGGGTCGCTGGCGTCGGCCACCAGCACGCCCGGCCAGGACAACACTTCCAGCGGGTTGAGCGGCGCCGGCTGCTTGATCAGGCCGGCCACTTCTTCGGCGGCGGCAACCAGTTGTGCGGCACGCTCGCGGTCGACCTTCAGTGGTTTGCCGTTGCTGTCTTCGTGCAGGCGCAAGGTGCATTCGACCTTGCCGCGCGACAGGCCTTGGCGCAGACCCTCACGCACCGCGCCTTCCAGGTCGCGCAGGGCGTCGGGCAGGCGCAGGTGAGGTTCAAGGTAGCGGTGGTTGACCGAGCGCAGTTCCCAGACCAGGGTGCCTTGGCTGCCTGCGCGCTCGACACGAGCAAAAGCGGTCATGCTGTGCACCATGGGGAGTACCTCGCGTAGATGATGTGAACGGGAAAGCCTTTCGGCTGCAAGGCGCAGGATTGTAGCGCAGTGCGCCCTTGGCGCCCAATCCGCCCATGTTACAGAGCCCTCATCGGCCGGTGGGAAAAGGCGACAGGCTGTGCGCGGCCCGACAATAAGCATGTCCTCACCGGGCTACGGGCTTTATAATGCCGGGCAGATTCAAAGTCCCAGTACAGGTATCCCAGATGAAACGTCCAAGTGGTCGCGCCGCCGATCAGCTCCGCTCGATCCGCATCACCCGCAACTACACCAAGCACGCCGAAGGGTCGGTACTGGTCGAGTTCGGTGACACCAAGGTCATCTGCACGGTCAGCGTTGAAAACGGCGTACCGCGCTTCCTCAAAGGCCAGGGCCAAGGCTGGCTGACCGCCGAGTACGGCATGCTGCCGCGCTCCACCGGTGAGCGTAACCAGCGCGAAGCCAGCCGTGGCAAGCAGGGTGGTCGCACCCTGGAAATCCAGCGCCTGATCGGCCGCTCGCTGCGCGCCGCGCTGGACATGAGCAAGCTGGGTGACATCACCCTGTACGTCGACTGCGATGTGATCCAGGCCGATGGCGGCACCCGCACCGCGTCGATCACCGGCGCCATGGTCGCCCTGGTCGATGCCCTGGCAGTGATCAAGAAACGGGGTGGCCTGAAGGGCGGCAATCCGCTCAAGCACATGATCGCCGCCGTATCAGTGGGCATGTACCAGGGCGAAGCCGTACTCGACCTGGACTATCTGGAAGACTCCGCTGCCGAGACCGACCTGAACGTGGTCATGACCAGTGCCGGTGGTTTCATCGAAGTGCAGGGCACTGCAGAGGGTGCGCCGTTCCAGCCCGAAGACTTCAACGCCATGCTGGCGCTGGCGCAGAAGGGCATGAACGAGATCTTCGAACTGCAGCAGGTCGCTCTGGCCGACTGATTGATCCTGCAGGTATGAAAAAGCCGACTTCAATGTCGGCTTTTTCGTATCTGAACAGTGCTCAGATGGTCAACGTCCAGTCATAGTCGACGATCAGCGGCGCATGCTGCGAGAAGCGCGGCTGACGCGGCAGGCGGGCATTGCGCACGAAGCGGCGCAGGCCCGGGGTGAGGATCTGGTAGTCGAACCGGTAGCCCAGGTTGAGCATCTCGGCCTGCTCGTTGTCCGGCCACCAGCTGTACTGGTCACCTTCACGGCTGACTTCGCGCAGGGCATCCACATAGCCCATGTCGCCAGTGATCGCATCCATCCAGGCACGCTCAGGCGGCAGGAAGCCTGGCGACTGCTGGCTGTCACGCCAGTTCTTGATGTCGAGCTTCTGCTGCGCCACGTAGAACGAGCCGCAATAGATGTACTCACGACGCTTGCGCCGCTGCTTGTCCAGGTACTTGGCGAAGTCGTCCATCAACTTGAACTTCTGGTTCAAGTCGTCGTCGCCGTTCATGCCCGAAGGCAATAGCAGGCTGGCAATACTGACTTTGTCGAAATCTGCTTGCAGATAACGCCCGTAGCGGTCGGCTGTCTCGAAGCCCAGGCCGGTGATGACTGCCTTGGGCTGCATGCGCGAATACAGTGCCACGCCACCTTGGGCGGGTACCTCCGCGTCGCAGGCATAAAGGAAATAGCCATCGAGCTGGAAAGCTGGGTCGTCGAGTTCAAAGGCCGAGGCGCGGGTATCCTGAAGGCAGATGACGTCGGCATTCTGGGCTTGCAACCAGCTGAGCAATCCACGCTCGGCTGCAGCCTGAATGCCATTTACGTTCACACTGATGATCCGCATAAATGGCCCCAAAAATCTCGTGCGTGTATGATACCCGAGCTCAACCCATTTAGCTAAATCCGTGGTGTCCGGGACTTTCCATGCAGCCGTATCAGCGCGACTTCATCCGTTTTGCCATCGATCGCGGCGTTCTGCGCTTCGGTGAATTCACCCTGAAATCGGGGCGTACCAGCCCGTATTTCTTCAATGCCGGCCTGTTCAACACAGGTTCTGCCCTGGCTCAGCTGGGGCGTTGCTACGCGGCGGCCATCGTCGACAGCAAGATCCCGTTCGACGTACTGTTCGGCCCGGCCTACAAGGGTATCCCGCTGGCTGCGGCCACCGCCGTGGCCCTGGCCGAGCAACATCAGCTGGACGTGCCGTGGTGCTTCAACCGCAAGGAAGCCAAGGATCACGGCGAAGGCGGCAGCCTGGTCGGCGCGCCACTGGCCGGTGACGTCCTGATCATCGATGACGTGATCACCGCTGGCACTGCCATCCGCGAGGTCATGCAGATCATCAATGCCCAGCAGGCCAAGGCCGCTGGCGTGCTGATCGCGCTCAACCGCGAAGAGCGCGGCAATGGCGAACTGTCGGCGATCCAGGAAGTGGAGCGTGACTTCGGTATCCCGGTAGTCAGCATCGTTTCGCTGACCCAGGTGCTGGAGTTCCTGGCCGATGATCCGCAGCTCAAGCAGCATCTGCCGGCGGTCGAGGCCTATCGGGCGCAGTACGGGATCTGATTGCGGCTCGGTAATGAAAAAGGCGACCTTCGGGTCGCCTTTTTTATCTGTTGCCTTTTACGGCCCTATCGTCGGCAAGCCGGCGATAGGGCCAGTGCAGGCGATCAGCGTGGCTTGCGGTTGCTGATCAAGGTGCCCACGCCGCTGTCGGTGAAGATCTCCAGCAGCACCGCATTCGGCACGCGGCCGTCGATGATGTGCGAGCTGTTCACGCCACCCTGGACCGCTTCCAGCGCGCACTTGATCTTCGGTAGCATGCCGCCGTAGATGGTGCCGTCGGCGATCAGTTCGTTCACCTGCTCGGTGGTCAGGCCGGTCAGGACCTGGCCTTGCTTGTCCATCAGGCCGGCGATGTTGGTCAGCAGCATCAGCTTCTCGGCTTTCAGTGCCTCGGCCACCTTGCCGGCCACCAGGTCGGCGTTGATGTTGTACGACTCACCGTTGGCACCCACGCCGATTGGCGCGATCACCGGGATGAAGTCGCCTTTGACCAGCATGTTCAGCAGGTCGGTGTTGACGCTGACCACTTCGCCGACGTGGCCGATGTCGATGATTTCCGGCTGGGTCATCTCCGGCGTCTGGCGGCTCACGGTGAGCTTCTTGGCGCGGATCAGCTCCGCGTCCTTGCCGGTCAGGCCGATGGCGCTGCCGCCGTGGCGGTTGATCAGGTTGACGATGTCCTTGTTGACCTGGCCACCCAGCACCATTTCAACCACGTCCATGGTCGCCGCGTCGGTGACACGCATGCCGTCGATGAAGTGGCTTTCGATCGACAGGCGCTTGAGCAGGTCGCCGATCTGAGGGCCACCACCGTGCACGACCACCGGGTTGATGCCTACGGCCTTCATCAGCACGATGTCACGGGCAAACCCGGTCTTGAGCTCCTCGCTCTCCATCGCGTTGCCGCCGTACTTGATCACCAGGGTCTTGCCGACAAAACGGCGAATGTAAGGCAGTGCTTCGGACAAAACCTCGGCTACATGGGAAGCGGCATCGCGATCGAGGGTCATGCAGGGCTCCTGTAAGGAACAGATAGTCGGTCAGAACGGCAGTTGCAGCTCAGGGGCAACCCGCAGCAACTGGGCGCGGAAAACATCCTTGATACGTTGCAACTCGGCGTCGCTTTCGGCCTCGAAGCGCAGCACCAGCACCGGCGTGGTGTTGGAGGCGCGAACCAGGCCCCAGCCCTGGGCATAGTCGACCCGCACACCGTCGATGGTGGTCAGGCTGGCTTGGCCCCAGTCGGCGTCGCGTTGCAGTGCATCAATGATGCTGAATTTACCCTCGTCGGTCACATCAATATTGATTTCCGGCGTGGAAATGTCGTTCGGGAATGCGGCAAACAGGCTTTCGGCGTCCTGGCCAGCCTTGCTGAGGATCTCCAGCAGGCGTGCGGCGCTGTAGATACCGTCGTCGAAACCGTACCAGCGCTCCTTGATGAAGATGTGCCCGCTCATCTCGCCGGCCAGCAGCGAACCTGTCTGCTTCATCTTCTTCTTGATCAACGAGTGACCAGTCTTCCACATCAAGGCGCGGCCGCCGTGTTGTTCGATCAGCGGTGTCAGGCGGCGGGTGCATTTGACGTCGAAGATGATCTCGGCCCCCGGGTTGCGCGCCAGCACGTCCTGCGCGAACAGCATCAGCAGGCGGTCGGGGTAAACGATGCTGCCGGTGTTGGTCACCACACCGACGCGGTCACCGTCGCCGTCGAAGGCCAGGCCGATATCGGCACCGGTTTGCTTGACCTTGGCGATCAGGTCTTCAAGGTTTTCAGGCTTGCCGGGGTCCGGGTGGTGGTTGGGGAAGTTGCCATCCACCTCGCAGAACAGTGGGATGACTTCGCAGCCCAAGGCTTCGATCAGCTGCGGCGCGATAACGCCGGCAGCGCCGTTGCCGCAGTCCACCACCACCTTGAGCTTTTTCGCCAGCTTCACGTCAGCGACGATCTGCTGGAAGTAGCGCTCGAGGATCTCGACCTTTTCCACACTGCCTTCGCCACGGGTCAGGTCGTTGGTTTTCAGGCGAGTCAGCAGGGCCTGGATCTGTTCGTTGGCCAAGGTATCGCCAGCGATCACGATCTTGAAACCGTTGTAATCCGAAGGGTTGTGGCTACCGGTGAGCATCACGCCGGACTTGCCGGCCAGGACATTGGCAGCGAAATACAGCGCCGGGGTCGGCACCAGACCGACGTCGCTGACCTGGCAACCGGCATCGGCCAGGCCTTTGATCAGTTGCTCGACCAGCATCGGGCCGGACAGGCGGCCGTCGCGGCCGACGGAAATCTGCGGCTCGCCTTGGGCGAGCGTCTGCGCGCCAATGGCGCGGCCGATCCAGTAGGCGGTTTCGGCGTGCAGGGTCTTGCCGACCACGCCGCGGATGTCATAGGCGCGGAAGATGCTGTCGGGCAGTGCGGGGACCAGGTGGGCCATGTCGTTCATCTCTGGAAGCTCCATTAGTCAAAGGCTTTCTGGGCAGGCGCAAACTGAACGCTTGGACGGTGGTTTCATCAGAGAGTTCGCCATCCATGGCCTGAACGGTCGCCGGTCGGCTCAGTGGCTGCCGGAATGGCCGAAGCCGCCGGTGCCGCGCTGGCTTTCATCGAAGGCCTCGACGACTTCAAAATGCGCTTGCACTACCGGTACCAGCACCAGCTGAGCGATGCGCTCGCCAACGGCGATGGTGAATGGCGTGTTGCCACGGTTCCAGCACGACACCATCAGCTCGCCCTGGTAATCCGAGTCGATCAGGCCGACCAGGTTGCCCAGCACGATGCCATGCTTATGGCCCAGACCCGAGCGCGGCAGGATCATCGCGGCCAGGCCCGGGTCGCCGATGTAGATCGACAGGCCGGTAGGAATCAGCAGGGTCTGGCCCGGCTCCAGGACGGTGTCCTCTTTGAGCAGGGCGCGCAGGTCCAGGCCGGCGGAGCCAGGGGTGGCGTATTGCGGCAGCGGAAATTCACTGCCCAGGCGTGGGTCGAGGATCTTGGCTTGAAGAGCGTGCATGTAACTTATTGAACCTGGTTGAGCCGTTCGGCGATGAAGGCGACCAGTTGCCGGGCAATCTTGCCTTTGCTGGTCTGCGCGAAGAGGGTTTGATGCTGCTGGCGGTCGATCACGGTCAGGGCATTTTCCTCGCTGTTGAAGCCGATGCTGGGGTTGGCCACATCATTGGCGACGATCAGATCGAGGTTCTTGTCCTTGAGCTTGCGCGTGGCGTAATCGAGCAAATGTTCGGTCTCGGCGGCGAAGCCGACGCTGAACGGGCGGTCGGTGCGGCCAGCGATGGTGGCAAGGATATCGGGATTGCGCACCATCTGCAGCAGCATGCCGTCGCCGGTCGTAGGATCTTTCTTGAGCTTCTGTGTGGCAACGACCTCCGGGCGGTAGTCCGCGACCGCTGCCGAGGCGATGAACAGGTCGCACGGCATGGCCGCCTCGCAGGCTGCGAGCATGTCCCGCGCGCTGACCACGTCGATCCGGTTGACCCGGTCAGGGGTCTGCAGGTGCACAGGGCCGGTGACGAGGGTCACCCGGGCACCCGCTTCTGCGGCCGCCTCGGCCAGCGCGAAGCCCATCTTCCCGGAGCTATGATTGGTGATGTAACGCACCGGGTCGATGTTTTCCTGGGTTGGCCCGGCGGTGATCAGCACATGTTTGCCGGTAAGCGCCTGGCGCTTGAAGCTCTCGGCGGCGCACCAGGCCAGGTCGGTGGCTTCGAGCATGCGGCCAAGGCCCACGTCGCCGCAGGCCTGGCTGCCGGAAGCCGGCCCGAACACCTGGATGCCACGGGTCTTGAGCAGGTCGAGATTGGCCTGGGTCGCCGGGTCGCGCCACATGGCCTGGTTCATGGCCGGGGCCACTGCCACAGTGGCGTCGGTGGCCAGTACCAGGGTGGTCAGCAAGTCGTCGGCCATGCCTTGGGCCATGCGCGCCATGAGGTCGGCGGTGGCGGGGGCGATCAGCACCAGGTCGGCCCATTTGGCCAGTTCGATATGGCCCATGGCCGCTTCGGCGGCAGGGTCGAGCAGATCCATGTGTACCGGGTGGCCGGACAGCGCCTGCAGGGTCAGCGGGGTGATGAATTCAGCACCACCACGGGTCATGACGACGCGCACTTGCGCGCCGTGCTCCAGGAGTCGGCGAATCAGCTCGGCGCTCTTGTAGGCGGCAATGCCGCCCCCGACGCCGAGAACGATGCGCTTGCGATACAGCCGCTGCATAGGCTTGCCTTTTTCCAGAGAGAGCGGGCAGCGACGAACAGGATTGCCTGCGGCAGAACGTCGCATGTACGAGGCGAAATAGATTAACACAGGGCCTAAACGTGTCGCAGCAGGGCGCAAAGGAGATGCAATGAAGATAAGCGAGTGGCCAGCCGAGGAGCGGCCCAGGGAAAAGTTGATGCAGCGCGGGGTGGGCAGCCTTTCGGATGCCGAATTGCTGGCCGTGTTTCTCGGCTCTGGCGTGCGGGGCCACAACGTCGTGGAGCTGGCGCGGGGGTTGCTCGTCAAGTTCGGCGGCTTGCGCCAGTTGCTTGAAGCTGACAGGGACGCATTCGTGGGGGCGCTCGGGCTTGGGCCGGTGCGGTATGGCCAATTGCAGGCGCTGCTGGAGATCGGGCGGCGCAACCTTGCCACATCGATCGAGCGCGACTGCGCTCTGGAGAGTCCTTTTGCGGTGCGCAGATACCTGAAAGCCATGCTGCGTCATGAGCCTAGCGAAGTTTTTGGCTGCCTGTTTCTGGATAGCAAACACCGGCCGTTGGCTTTCGAAATCCTGTTCAGAGGGACGATCGACCGGGCCAGCATCTACCCGCGGGAAGTGGTGCGCCGTGCGTTGATGCACAACGCTGCGGCGTTGATCCTCCGCGGTTATGGTGTCAACTCTAGTGTTTCACTCGGCTGAAGTGCCCGAGATAGAAGCATTCCTTGATGCTTATTCAGATTTTGATGTTCCATATTCAGTGTTGCAGAGCAAATTTGATTTTAGGCCCAGGCGGGCCACCACAGCAGTCAGCTTCACCAACAATTGTGATGCTAGGTCCCGGATGACTGGGGCTCAGGCTGTTGCTTGCGGTTCACAGAAAAGCTGGGAATTCCTACCCATCTTCCCGAAAAAGCTGAACATTACGGCAAAATCTGATGGAACCTACTCCACGTGGCCAAGGGATCCTACATCGCTGATGGCATTTTGACCTTCTCCACTCATTGTGTACCGCTGGATAAAAAGGCGAGAATGCGCGCGCAATGGAAGGCATGATGCGCGCAGGTCGGCGCTCTCGTGGCAGGATGTCACCGGCTTCATGCCTCCACAGCCAAGGCTCGCACGAGCCTTTAAGCTTAATGCCAATTTGTGGAGAGTGATGTGCTGAGTGACGACGACCAAAAGCTAGCCAAGATCCTTTTTGGCCTTCTGAAAAATGCGACTAGCCAAGCCGTCGTCAAGGAATTCCTCCGGACGAAGGGCATCCCCGTTTCTGCGCAAAACTGGGACGATCTCTATGAGAAGCGGATCGAGCCTGCCCTCAAGGATAAAAAACTTGCCCTGAAAGACCTCCGTGATCTACTGCAGCAGGTGGAGGAGTTTGGCAAGCAGCACTCGTTCCTTTTCCAGTGCACTGAAGAGCGGGCAATCGGCCTGCTGTCTCCTACACGCATCGCTTCAATCGCAGCAGCTGAGGGCCTTTCGGGGCTGTTTACTCACCCGCTGGATCTTGAGATGCCCGACGAGGCCACAATCGTCGACATCCGCCTGTACCGTCCGGACCCGCAGAAGACACCGGTTTCGCTTACGATCAAAGTCGTCGAAAGCCGTGACATCAATCGTCTCAGCGCTGTGGAGACGGATCCAGCAACTGGCGAACTGATTCGACGCTATGCGACCACAAAAAAACGTGCGGTGAATATTGTTCACCTGGACCACACTGGTTTATTGGAGTTTCGTATTGCCTCTCAAGATAATCAGGCAAAGAAATATTCCGAGCTCTTGTGGGTGTTGAAAAACAAAGTAAGGAAATTTCTACCGGACGATGGGTTCGCTGAAGTTTCGCTTAGCCCCGCTAAGAATAAGATTCTGCGCGAGCGCGATAACCTCTCCCAAGAAATCAGATATAGCAATTCAACGGCTCGAAATGAATTCGGGGCCCAAATGCAGATTACCTCCGCATCGGTTGATGAAAACCTTTCATCGGATGAGGGTTCGATGTCTGCGTTGGATCGCTTCTTGGAGCGTGATGGCGAAGTGACGGGAGCCAATATTTACGTTAAACTACCAGACAGTGATCCTCCCCGTGAACTGAGGCTTTTGATTTCGGGTGAGAGAAACGAGTTTGCGGTGACCGTAGCGTGCTCCGCCGGAGAATACGAATATGTTCGCGGAAAAGTTATCGCCTTTAATACTTAACCATCCAGACGAGGCTGAAGGCCTCCGAAGATTGGCTAGTTTTATCCAGGGCTATGAATCCCAGGGTGGCGAAGCTTTGCCTAGAATTCGGCTAAACCCGAATCGCATGTTCGATATTATGCAAGCCGGTACTTCCGCGCACCTTGC
Organism: Pseudomonas sp. TR47; assembly: GCF_044143025.1. Taxonomy (NCBI): domain Bacteria; kingdom Pseudomonadati; phylum Pseudomonadota; class Gammaproteobacteria; order Pseudomonadales; family Pseudomonadaceae; genus Pseudomonas; species Pseudomonas sp. TR47. The sequence goes on from NZ_JBHFCS010000024.1 coordinate 79,364, forward strand.
AATCTTGATTAATATCTTGGTAACGGGCCGGATTATCAAGAGATTCCTTATTGTTAGGTGCCCCAGCGGCGAAGGTCTCTCATTCCAATCTTACGGCGATATCCCAGAGATTGTTCGTGATCCTGGGATGGATACCGAATTTGAAGTACTTGCCGCCAACGTGGAACCAACCTATAGATTGGTGCTCGATTGAAGCCTGTTGATATTGTTACCCTTGTTCGATCGACTTGGGAAAATACGATTGAGACCAAACGACTGGCCCAGCTGCAGGCAATTAGGGCAACTCTGGATGCCGAGCATCTGGAGCTGTTTGACTCGTTAGTCGATATGCAGATTTCTAATGTCAAAGATGATGCTCAGGCCATCACGCTCATGCTTGTCCATGGTATTCAAACTGATGGTTCCTGGCACGAGCTGGTAAAAGCAGCCTTCCGAGATGTTGCTCATGTCAGAGTCAAAGGTCTTGGCTACCATTGTGTGACCGCGCTGCAGCTTGCGTGTCCGTTTCGATCTACGCCAATCAATAAGATCGCAAATGACTTCCGAGACGCACGGCTTATGGAACCGACTGCTCGCATTATGGTCATTGCCCACAGCTTCGGCACCTATATCATTAGTCGGATCCTCGCCAAATACACTGACATCAACATTGAGAGAATTGTTCTCTGCGGCTCCATAATAAAAGGCAATTATGCCTGGGAGAAGCATGCTCGGCACATGGCTGCAGGCAACATCGTCAACGATGTCGGGACGCGAGATTTTTACCCCGTCCTAGCTACCTTTTCGACTATAGGCTACGGCGGGACTGGTCG